>NZ_JAXCEI010000006.1:0-469355 GCF_041463655.1 Actinomadura monticuli | reverse complement strand
CCACCGGTGAGGGCACGATCTGACCCTAGGACTCCAAGGTCCAGGGGGCGGGAGTGCTCACTCACCAGCGGCTACCAGGCACCGAGTCTGCCCGATCAGCAACCCCGGCAGCTCCCATTAGGGGGCGCAGGCGGCGGTGAGGGTGTCCACCAAAGTGGCGCGGAGGATGGGGACTTTATAAGCGGTGCCGGGCAGCGGGGTGGCGCGGGCGGTGGCCAGGTCGGCGGCGGAGGCCAGGGTCTCCTCGGTGGCGGGCTTGCCGATGAGGGCTTCGGCCACCTCCGGGAGGAGCAGAGGCGTGCGGGCCACTCCGCCGACGGCGATGGCGGCGGTGGTGACGGTGTCGCCGTCGAGGGTGAGGCGGACGGCGGCCTCGGCCAGGGGCCAGTCCGCCATCGCGCGGGTGGTGGCGCGGCGGTAGGCGGCCCGTTCGCCCGGGGTGGGCGCGGGCATCCGGATCGCCTCGAGGATCTCGGCGGCGTCCAGGCGGTGGTCGCGGGTCGGGTCGCCGCCGTCTCCGTAGAGGTCGGCGATCGGCAGGGCGGACCGGCCGTGGACGTCGGCGGTGGCGGCGTAGGTGAGGAGGGCGACGGCGAGCGAGGACGGGTGGGACGCCACGCAGGGGCCCAGGTCGATGACGGCCGAGTAGAGGTGGTTGCCCCCGCGGGCGGGGCAGGTGTCGCCGCCCGTCTGGTGGCAGTCGAAGGCCGGGTTGCGCAGGTACCAGCAGCGGTTGCGCTGGAGGAGGTTGCCGCCGACGGTGGCGACGTTGCGGATCTGCGGGGTGGCGACGGCGGCGGCCGTGGCGGCGAGCGCCGGGTAGGCGGCGGTGAGGCGGTCGTCGGCGAGCAGGTCGGCGATGGTGGTGAGCGCGCCGATGCGGGCCGAGCCGTCCGGCTGCCAGGTGGCGCCGTGCAGGCCGGGGACGCCGAGCAGGTCGACCAGGGGACGGGTCGCCCGGGTCGTGACGTCGGTGCCGCCCGCGCGCAGTTCGCCGCCGGTCTCGCGGACGGCCCCGGCGGCGGCGTCCAGGGTGGTGGTCACCTGCCGATCCCCTCCAGCAGCCGGTCCGGACGGATGGGCAGGTCGTGCGGGCGCCATCCGGTGGCGTGCCGGACGGCGTTGCCGATCGAGGCGGCGACGGCCATGGTGCAGATCTCGCCCAGGCCGACGCCGCGGCCGGGCACGTGGTCCCAGCCTTCGGTGTGGAAGTGCACGTCGATCTCCGGGGTGTCGGCGATGCCGGGGATGCGGTAGTCCTCCAGGTTCGCGGTGAGGACGGTGCCGGTGGCCGGGTCCTCTTGGCGCTGTTCGAAGAGCGCGTAGCCGATGCCCTGGATGACGCCGCCCTCGCACTGGTTGCGGGCGGGCTTCGGGGCGTAGATGTGGCCGGCGGCGATCCCGCACCAGACGCGGGCCGGCCGGACGCGTCCGAGCAGGGTGTCGACCTCGACCTCGGTGACGACGACGGCTCCCGAGAAGCCGCGGCCGATGGCGAAGTGGTCGAGGGGGAAGGGCGTGACGTAGCCGCGCCGGTCACGGGGGCGCTTGCCGACGACCTGGAGCCCTTCGGCCTCGTCGAGTGAGCGGCCGCCGAGGGCCTTGGCGAGGCGGCGGGCCGCGTCCTGCGCCGCCGGGCCGATGGACGGGGTGGAGCAGCTGCTGGCCGCCGTCGGCCCGTAGGCGTGGTCGCTGTTGCCGAGGTCGACGCGCACCTGTCCGGGCCGCAGGTCGAGTGCCGACCGCACGACCTCGGCGATCACCGAGCGGCTGCCGGTGCCGATGTCCTGGGTGGCGATGCGGGCGACCACGGCGCCCTGCTCGACCGTCAGGGAGACCTTGGTGCCCGGGTCGAGGAAGTACATGTAGTTGGCCGCCGCGACGCCCACGCCGCGGCGGAGACGGCCGTCGCCGGGGTCGGTCCGGTCGCGCCACATCGGCAGGGCGGCGGCCCGGTCGTACAGGGCGTGGCGCTTGGCGTTGCCGTCCCAGCGGCGGCGCAGGTCGATGGGGTCCTCGCCGCGGCGCAGCGCCATCTCGTCGACGCCCTGCTCCAGCGCCCACAGCATCGGCGGCAGTCCGGGGCCGCGGAACGGGATGCCGGGGGCCCGGTTGGTGATGTGGTCGTAGTCGCGGATCCGGCGGGGCGCGTTGCCGTAGAAGAACCGCGAGTGCCAGGCCGCGTTGGACCCGATGGAGACGCCGGAGTCGCCGTAGGAGTCCATGGTGAAGGCGGCGAGCCCACCGTCGGCGCCGGCGAGGAGGGCCAGCTCGATCCGGGTCCCGGAGCGGGTGCCGCCGTCGACGATCTCCTCGGGCCTGCTGAGGACGACCCTGACCGGCGCGCCGTGCAGTCGGGACAGTTCGACGGCGGCGACGACGTCGGCGGTGACGTTGACCTTGGAGCCGAATCCGCCGCCCACGTGCTCGGCCACGACGTGGACGCGCTCGGGACGGAGGTTCCAGCGCTTGGCGGCCTGGGCGGCGACGCGGGTCACGGCCTGGGTGGACAGGTGGAGGTGCAGGTCCCCGCCGTCCCAGCGGGCGACGCAGCTGTGCGGCTCCATGCAGGTGTGGGCCTGCACGCCGGTGGTGAAGGCGGCCTCCACCAGGGTCTGGCCGCCGCCCCGGGCCTTCTCGATGCGCTTGGCGGCCGTGCCGCCGCGCCAGCTCATGGCGGCGGGCCCGCGCACGTTGCCGTTCCATTTGGCGCGCGCGAGGGGTCCTTCGTTGGCGCGCGGGGCCGTCTTGCGGGACGCGGCGGTGGGATAGACGACCGCCTCGTCCTCCGGGGACAGGGCGGCGGGCAGCACCGTGTAGTCCACCTCGACGCGCGCGGCGGCGGCGAGCGCCTCCGCCTTGGTGGGCGCGGCGACCGCCGCGATCGGCTGCCCCACGTACCGGACGACGCGGTCCACCGGAAGCAGGTCGGCCAGCGGACCGTCGTACCGGACCGCGTCCACCTTCGCGTGCGGGTGCGGGGAACGGACGATCACCGCTTCGAGCTGGCCGTCCAGCACGATGTCCGTCGTGTAGCGCGCCGCGCCCGTGATCTTGCTGAGGGCCTCCACGCGCACCGGCGTCACGGTGCCCTCGTCGTGCTTGCCCGCGCACGCCGCCGCGACCGCCGCGTAGATCCCGGCGTACGCCCCGCAGCGGCACAGGTGCCCCGCCAGGGCCTCGGCGATCTGCGCGCGGGACGGCTCGGCCGTGCCGTGCTCGGCGCGCCACCGGTCCACGAACGCCGCCGCCTCCACGACGAAGCCGGGCGTGCAGTAGCCGCACTGCAGCGCGTCGTGCTCGGCGAAGGCCCGCTGGACCGGGTGGTCGCCGCCGAGGCCCTCCACGGTCGTGACCTCGCGGCCGGCCACCGCACCGGCCGGGACCAGGCAGCTCGCGGCCGTCCGTCCGTCGACCAGCACGGTGCAGGCGCCGCACACGCCGGTGCCGCAGGCGACCTTCGTCCCGGTCAGCCCCACCCGGTCCCGCAGCACGCCCGCCGCGGTCTCGTCCTGGCCGACACCGACGTCGACGGCCTTGCCGTTGACGGTGAATTCCATACGCGCTCCATGCGCCGGCTGGTGATCAGCGCCATCGTTGCACAGTCAAATGCGCAATTCACTACTTACACGCGATCTGACCTTCTATGATCGTTTGCACCGATCTATCACTCAGGGCAGGTGGGAACAACGGTGTCGCCAGAGCCGAACGTGCCGCAGGGCATCGATCCGACCACCCCGAACGTGGCCCGCATGTACGACTACGTGCTCGGTGGGAAGGACAACTACGCCGCCGACCGCGAGCTCGCCGGCCACCTCATCGCGTCCATCCCGGACGGCGTCGAGGCCCTGCGCGCGAACCGCCGCTTCCTCGGCCGCGCCGTCTCCTACGTCGCCGAGCAGGGCATCGACCAGTTCATCGACCTCGGCGCGGGGCTGCCCAACGCGGGCAACGTGCACGAGATCGCGCAGAGCGTCCACCCGCACGCACGCGTCGTCTACGTGGACATCGACCCGATCGTCATCGCGCACGCGCGCGCCCTGCTGGCCGCCGACGACCGCACCGCCGCCGTCCAGGCCGACATGCGCGCGGCCGAGACCGTCCTCTCCTCCGAGGCCGTGGCCCGCCTCATCGACTTCGACCGGCCGGTCGGCGTCATCTTCAACGCCATGCTGCACTTCGTGACCGACGACGAGGACCCCGTGGGCATCGTCGGCGCCTTCACCGAGCACATGGCCCCCGGCAGCCACCTCGTCATCTCCCACAGCACGGTGGACGACCGTCCGGCCGACCTGGTCGAGATCATCGAGTCGGCCTACAAGAAGGCCTCGGCGCCCATGGTCTTCCGCACCTACGACGGGGTCCTGCGCCTGTTCAACGGGCTCACCCTCGTGGAGCCGGGCCTGGTCAAGGTCAACCGGTGGCACGCGGACGCGGCCGAGGCCGCGGCGAGCGGCGGCGCCTGGATCTACGGCGGCGTCGCCGTCAAATGACGGACGTCTCATCGAGAAGGGCCTCCAGCGCCTCCGCGGTGGCGGCGGCGTCCAGGGCGGCCTCGGACAGGCCGTTCATGATCCGGACGTACTCGTCGACGTCGGCGCGCCGCTCCATGTAGAGGGCGCTGGTGACGTGCTCCAGGTAGACGAGGTCGGACATGCCGTGCTGGGCGAACTGGAGGATGGAGAACGCGCAGCCCACGGCGGCCTGCCGCGCGGCCTTGAAGGGGACGAGCTGGACGGTGACGTTGGGCAGCCGGCCGGCGTCGAGGAGGCTCCGTATCTGGGCGCGCATCGCCTCCTGGCCGGCCAGCGGGCGCCGTAGCGCGGCCTCGTCGATCACGAACTGGAACTCCGGCGGGCTCTGCCGCGTGAGCAGCTGCTGGCGGCGCATCCGGAGACCGGTCCGCCGCGCGAGCTCGTCCTCGCCGATGTCGGTGTGCCAGAGCCGCACGACGGCCCGCGTGTACTCCTCCGTCTGGAGCAGACCAGGGATGAACTGCAGGTCGTAGGCCCGGATGACGGACGCCGCCTCCTCCAGGCCGATGTAGATCTCGAACCATCCCGGCAGGACGTCGTCGTAGCGGTGCCACCATCCCGGGACGTTGGCCTGGCGTGCGAGGGACAGCAGGGCCTCGCGCTGCTCGTCGTCGGTCAGGCCGTAGAGCGTCAGCAGGTCGGCGACGTCGCGCTCCTTGAAGCCGATGCGGCCGAGCTCCATGCGGCTGATCTTGGACTGGCTCGCCCGGATCGTCCGGCCGGCCTCGTCTGCGGACATGCCGTGGGCCTCGCGGAGCTGGCGCAGCCGGGTGCCGAGGACGATGCGCAGCACCGTCGGGCCGCCCGGCGACTGGCCGGGCCCGGTGAAGTTCTGGCTCTCCCAACCGGTCACTGGGTCCTCCTCCCGCGGCGGGGCTCCGGGCGGTCGAACCGGCCCTCCTTGGCGCCGGTGACGAAGGCCGCGATCTCCGCGGGCGCGTACACCAGGGCCGGGCCGCGCGGGTCGCCGGAGTGCCGCACGGCCACCCCGCCTCCCGCGAGCCGGGCGACCTCGACGCAGTTGCCGTTCGGGTTGCTGTGCCGGCTCTTGCGCCACCTCGGTGCCACGCCGTCGTCGATCATGCCCTCGATCCGGTCGCCGGCGGCCGCGCCTCGCGCCGGCCGCGGACCGCCCTCCCTCCGGCACCCTACACGCACACATGCAGCGGTGTGCATATGCGGACGATAGCACTTGCATCTGCATATGCATCGCGAGATGATGGCACTCGGCAAGGGTGACGCACAGGTGGAGATCACGATGACCTCAGTCCCCCCGACGCGCAGCCTCAACGGGGACGGCGTCCGGTTCCCGCCCGCTCGCGCACTCCGGCTCCTGACCCCCGGCGAGCGGCAGGGGCCGGAGTCCCCGGATCGGCGGCCGCGCATCCACACGGCCATGATCGCCGTGGACATCTGCGCCTTCGGCGACCCCCGCCGCGACGACATCGCCCAGCTGCGCCTGCGGCGCGAGATGTACCAGCAGTTCGCGCGGGCGTGCGCGAGCGCCCGCCTGCCGTGGGACCAGTGCTACCGCGAGGACCGCGGGGACGGCGTCATGGTCATCACGCCGTCCGACGTCCCGATCGAGACGCTCATCGATCCGCTGGGCGGGCATCTCGCGAGCGTCCTGCACGAGTACAACCGGCACGCCAGCCAGACCGCGCGCCTCCAGCTCCGCCTGGCCGTGCACACCGGACTGGTCAACTGCGACGAATACGGCGTCACCGGGCAGGCGCTGGTCCACCTCTTCCGGCTCCTGGAGGCGCGGGACTTCAAGGACGTCCTGGCGGCCTCGGGCGCCGACCTCGGCGTGATCGTCTCCGAGCGCCTGTACGGCGACGCCCTCAGCCAGGGCGGGCTCGCGGCGCCGGAGGCGTACCGCAGGCTCCAGGTCGACTGCAAGGAGACGCGCATCCACGCGCACGTCCGGATTCCCGGTCCCTGCGGCGGGGGCAGGTGAGCCGTCCAGGTCGAGCCGTCGAAGTGGCGCAGGGTCGGGAACGTCGGTGCTACGAGCGTCGCCAGACGGTGCCGATCTGGGTGCCGACCCAGACGGTGGTGGTGTGCGGGACGCGGGTCATGGAGTACGCGGTCACCATCACGGGAGGGGTCTCGCGGGTCCAGGAGGTTCCGTCGAAGTGCAGCAGGTGGGACGTGTCGTACGGGCTGGACACCCAGACGCCGCCCCGCCCATCGGAGGCGATCGAGCCCAGGAACCCGATCGCCGACATCGGGCGCACCTCGCCGAGCGGCTCGAACGGACCGGGGATCTTGTGGACGGTGAACTCCGAGCCGTTCCAGTGGTGCAGCGTCGGCGGCGGGAACAGCGGGTGCTGTTCGAGCGCGTAGAACCACACGTTGTCAGGGGCGATGTACTCGATCTGCAGGATCCAGTGGGCGTAGGCCGATTCCCACTGGACGCGCGTCCAGTCGGCGCCGTCGAAGTGCCACAGCGGGGTCGGGGGAGCGCTCGACCGGCCCGTCCCGCCGACCCAGACGTCCGAGGGGGTTCCGGCGGCGATGGCGGTGAGCCCCGCGGCCTCGGGCAGGGTGAGCGAGGTCGTCCAAGTGCCGTGGCGGCGCACCGACACCGTGGCGTCGTCGCCCCCGCTGCCCCCGGTCGCCCACAGCCCGCCCGCCCGGTCCAGGTCGATGGCCAGCAGCCGCTGGCCGGCGGGCCCGGCGACCGCGGTCCAGTGGAGCCCGTTCCAGTGCAGCAGGTCGGTGCGCTCCTGCGGGTCCTGGCCCGTCGCGACGGCCCAGGCGCTCGCGGCGTTCGCGGCGCGGACGTCGTTGACGGCGGTCAGCCCTTCGGGCAACTCGGCGCGCGTCCAGCCGCGCGGGGTCCGGTGCAGCATGACGGCTCGCGCGTCCGGCTGGAACGCGTTCTCCGTGCCGCCGGTGAAGACGTGCCACGGATCGGGCGCGGCGATGCCGAGCAGGTTGCCCCTGCCCGCCAGCGGCGGGGCGGGCACGGCGGCCCACTCACCGGGCGGTGGCGCGGCGGCGGCGCGGCGGGCGCCGGCCAGCGGCCCGGCGACGGCGGCGCCGAGCAGCGCCGCGCCGCCCAGCGTGAAGGCGCGGCGGGACGGGTGGGGGTGCGCGGTGGACGGGTCCACGGTGACTCCTCGGCGGGGACGGATTTCGTGCCAGTATTTGGTGGCACGATGAAGCGATCCACCCCCTGTCCGGTAGCGGCCAGCGCCGGATCAGGGTCGGTAGCCGGGCGGCAGGCGTCCCGGATCCCGCCGAGGTGCCGGTCCGCGGCGCTCGTCACCTGACCGGCCACCGGCTCGCACCCCGCCTGGCGGGTGGCCAATAATACGGTGATGCGCATGAGCGGGACAGTGGCCGACCCGGAACCCGCCCAGTACGGCCCGGGGACGGCGCAGCGCCGCTCATGGGCCGCCATCGCGGTGCTGCTGGCGGCGGGCGTGGTCGCCTACGCCCTGCTCGTGCCGGACGTCCTTGTGATCGGGTTGGTGTCGGCGGCGCCGCTCGCCCCGCTCGTCTTCGGCGCGATCGCCGTGCGGACGCGTGCGCCGACCGTGGTCGCACCGGACGGGATCCACTGCCACGCGGCGTCCTCGGTCCAGCTGCGGCGGATGTTCGTACCGTGGACGGCGATCGCGCGGGTCGGCGTCCAGCGGCGGGGGCGCCGGACGTCCGCCGTGCTCCAGCTGACGGACGGGGGCCGGATCGTCCTCCTGCACCCCGCCGGCCGGCAGGTGCCCGAGGCGGTCGCGTCCCTGCAGCGCCGGCATCTGGCGGCCTGCGGCGGGACGCTCCCGGCGGTCGATCGGGTCCCCCTTCCCTGGCGCCGGCTGCGGCCCTGGGTGCTGGTGACGGCGATCGCGCTTCCCGTCGTCAGCGTGGCCGCCCTGGTGACGTGGATCATCGCGGACATCGGGGGGACGAGATCCCCCGACACGGTCACCGCCTGCGACCTGATCCCCCGGGACGTCGCCGCCCGGGTGTTGCCGGAGGGGCGGGTCCATGGCTACGACAACCGGGCGGCCTGCCGGTGGAGCACCGACGCGACGTGGAAGAGCGGCACGTGGATCGACTTCCATATCGCTTCCTGGACTCCCTCCGCATCCGAGCGGTCGTACAAGGAGACGTTGAAGGCGACACGGGACGCCGGACGCACGCCGCACATGCTGCGGGACGGAGACGCCTACACCGTGGCGTGGCAGGACGCCTGGGGTTTCACCGCTCACGGAAGGGCGCACGTGAAGGGGTATCTGGTGATGGTCGCGCTCCACAGCCGGCGGGCGGCGTCCGCCGACGAAGCCCGCCGGCAGGCCGGGGACGTCCTGCGCGCGGTGACGGAGAAGCTGGCATGAGGCTGAGCAGGCGGGAGAGCGGGCTGCTCCTGGGCATGCTGCTGCTGTCGGCGTTCCTGTGGGCGCCATATCTGGCGGTCAAGGCCGCCCTCGGATCGGACGACGAGACCGTCCCGCCACGGACACCGCTGGTCGATCTGTGCGTGTGGTTCCCCTACCCCAAGGTCGCGCAGCTGGTGCCCGAGCCGCGCGCCCCCAAGTCGCAGGCCATCTTCTACGGGGAGTTGCAGTGCGACTGGGTCAGCGATGACGAGCGCACCCGGTTGAGCTTGAGCGCCTACCGCCCCTCCGGGGTGCCGACCGTCGAGAAGGAGTCCGCCGAGATACGGGATTTCTACAGCCGGGCCCAGACAGACCAGGGTGAGCCGGCCGGGATCGGCGACATGGGCACCATCAGCGTCCGCCACGAGTCCGGCTACTCCGAGGCGCACGTCGTCGTACGCGACGGCCTGCTCGTCGCCCAGGTCACCTACCGCGCGCCGGGCAAGGGGACGGACGTCGCCGGCAAGGCCGAGGACACCGTCGTGGAGCTGCTGCGGCTGCTGCCGCCCAAGGGACGCTGACCCGGATCAGCTGAGCTTGGAGTCGCGGCGGCTGCGGTTCACATGGGGCGGTGCGCCAGGGCGCGCTCCAGGCGTTCCTGGGCGCGGGCCGCCTGGCGGGCGCGGTAGGCGATCGGCATGTAGCGGAGGCGTTCGGGGAGCAGCGGCGTGCTCCGGCCGATGGCCTGCGCGACAAGGCGGAGCCGGCGCTCGTCCGCGGCCGTCCACGACAGGCCGAGCTTCTCGCGCGCCGCCTCCGGGAGGGTGCCGGTCGTGATCAGCCGTCCGAGCCGTCCGGTGGCCGCGCTGAGCGGGGCGACCGCGGGGCGCAGCGGCTTCGGCACGTTGGGCGGCACCTGGTCCATCTGGCCGAGGACCTCGTGCGCCACCTTGTGCGGGACGAGGGTGTTGGCCACCATGTCGTCGAAGTAGTCCCAGTAGTCCGGGATGCTCCCCGGGAGCATCCGCTCGGGCACCTGCAGGATGCGCCCCAGCTGGAGGAACTCGTCGAAGGTCTGCTGTTCCTCCTCCTTCGTCAGCGGCGCGGGGGCGAAGTACTTCGCCGCGGTGACGGCGGCGTAGAAGCCGGTGAGGTGCACCCACGCCCAGGGCTCGGCCGACAGCGCGTGATGGCGCCGCCCGTCCTCGTCGACCGCGCTGAGCGGCTTGTGCATCTCCCGGAGCCGCTTGCCCTCCTCGATGGCGGTGCGTCCCCCGTAGACCCAGGTCTGCACCGAGGCGAAACTGCGCGCCGCGCGGCCGAGCGGGTCGGTGCGGAAGCTCGACAGCCGGTCGACCACGGTGCCGATCGCCGGATGCATCACCTGCAGGATGAACACGCTGTTGCCGGCGATCGCGGACGTGTAGAGCCCCATCTGCTCCCACAGCAGCGAACCGGGTCCGAACGGGACGGGCTCGTCGCGGCGTTCCCGCTCGCCCGGCCGCGTCGCGGGCGTCCCCTCGGTCACCGTCATGTGCGCCACCTCCTGACGAAACGACTGGGTTGCATGGTTAAGCTAAACGCGAATAAGCAGTCGCTTACAAGTCGCGTTTGCGGAGGACCGGCCCATGAGCCCCTCACCTGGCCTCTCACCTCGCCGAAAGCCGTCCCAGGACCGCTCGCGCCGCACCGTCGAACGCATCCTGGAGGCCGCCACTCGCGTTCTGTCCGAGCGCGGGTACGACGGCGCCTCCACCAACCGGATCGCCAAGGCCGCGGGCATCAGCAACGGATCGCTCTACCAGTACTTCCCCAACAAGGACGCCATCGTCATCGCCGTCCTGGACCGGTTCGCCGACCATCTCGCCGACAGCCTCGGCGCCGAGATCGAGGCCACGATGCGGCAGCCGTGGGAGACCGCCGGGCGCGCCCTCCTGGACGCCCAGATCCGGCTGTTCGAGGAGAACGCCGACCTGCTGCGCATCATCGTCGAGCAGGTCCCGCGGCTCGGCCCGTTCGACAAGCTCGCGGCGCTGCAGCGGCGGCTGACCGACCTGATCCGCGTCTACCTGCTGCTCAACCGCGCCGCGTTCCGCGACGACCTCGACATCGACGCCACACTGTGGATCATCACCGAGACGGTCGGCATGCTGTCCATCAAGTACGTCCTGGACCGCCCGCCCATCCCGCACGAGCGGATGGTGGACGAGTTGGCCGAACTCGTGATCGGGTACATCCGCGGCTGAGCGACACCGGCGGGAGGGCAGACGTGACCGGATGGCCGTCTCCGGACACGATCGACACGGTCACGCGCTACCTCGACCTGGCCGGGGTGTTCGCCTGCGGCCTGCTGGGCGGGGTGGTCGCGCGGGCGGAGGGCCTCGACCTCTTCGGCTACCTCGTCGTCGGCACCATCTCCGGGCTCGGCGGCGGCATCATCCGCGACACCCTCCTGCAGCACGGCACGCCGGTGGCGCTGACGGACGCCGCCTACCTGCCGACCGCGTTCGCGGGAGCCCTCCTCGCCTTCCTGATCAAGCTGAGCGAGGAGCAGTGGGACCGGCTGTTCACGCCGCTGGACGCCGCCGTCATCAGCTTCTGGGCGGTCGCCGGCGCGCAGAAGACCCTCGCCGCCGGGCTCGGCTGGCTGCCCGCGCTGCTGCTGGGCACGATCACCGCGGTCGGCGGCAGCGCGGTGCGCGACCTGCTGCGCGGCCGCGTCCCCGCCGTCCTCGGGGGGAACGCGCTGTACGCGACCGTTGCGGTGGCGGTCGCCGGCGTGTTCGTCCTCTGCTCGTACCTGGAGGCCCAGACGCTCGGGATCGTCCTCGGCATCCCGCTGGGGCTGGTGCTGCGCATGATCGCCCACCGGCGGGGGTGGCGGCTCCCGGTCGGCCTGTCGCTGGAGCCGTCCACCGCGCTCCGGAACGTGCGGGGCAGGACCCGGCGCGGCGACCGGGACGAGGACGGGCGGAGGGACGACCCCTGACCGCGGGCAGGTGCGCGACTTACTTCACGGCTTAGTAAAAGTCCCATACCCATGGTGATGTGCGGTTACATCTGGTGTCCCGAACCGAGTTCTAGTAAGCAAGAGGCACCAACCGGCCGACTTTGTCCATCAGGAGGCACCAGTGCAGACACGAGCGGCGATTCTGTGGGAACCGCACACCGACTGGAGCATCGAGGACATCGAGCTCGACGATCCGAAGGCCGGCGAGATCAAGGTCAAACTCGCGGCCTCCGGGCTGTGTCACTCCGACGAGCACCTCGTCACTGGGGACATGGTCATCGACCCCGAGATCGCCAAGCTCATGGGCTGGGAGCAGTTCCCGACCATCGGCGGGCACGAGGGCGCCGGCGAAGTGGTCGCGGTCGGCCCGGGCGTGACCACGCTCAAGGAGGGCGACCACGTCGTCCTGTCGTTCATCCCGGCGTGCGGCCGCTGCCCGTCCTGCGCGCAGGGCCGCCAGCACATCTGCGACCTCGGCGCGGTGCTGCTCGCCGGCAAGCAGATCAGCGACATGACCTCCCGGCACCACTCCAAGAGCGGCAAGGACCTGGGCATCATGTGCTGCACCGGGACCTTCTCCCCCTACACCGTCGTCAACGAGGCCTCGGCCATCAAGATCGACGACTGGATCCCGCTGGACAAGGCCGCGCTGGTCGGCTGCGGCGTCACCACCGGCTGGGGCGCGGCCGTCAACGTCGCCGACGTCCAGCCCGGCGAGACCGTCGTGGTGATCGGCATCGGCGGCATCGGCATGAACGCGGTGCAGGGCGCCGCGATGGCGGGCGCGCGGCACATCTTCGCCGTCGACCCGGTCGACTGGAAGCGGGAGAAGGCCACCGAGTTCGGCGCCACGCACGGCGCCGCGTCCATCGAGGAGGCGGCGGCCCAGCTCGCCGAGCTCACCTGGGGCGCCAACGCGGACAAGGTCATCCTCACCACCGGCGTCGCGACCGGCGACCTCATCGGCCCGATGATGGGCCTGGTCGGCAAGGGCGGCCGCGGCGTCGTCACCGCCGTCGCACCCGTCGAGCAGGAGGACGTCAAGCTCAACCTGTTCGACCTGGCGATGCAGCGCAAGGAGCTCGTCGGCTGCATCTTCGGCAACGCCAACCCGCGCCGCGACATCCCGCGCCTGCTGCGCCTGTACGACGAGGGCAAGCTCAAGCTGGACGAGCTGGTCACCAACACCTACACCCTCGACGAGGTCAACAAGGGCTACCAGGACATGCGGGACGGCAAGAACATCCGCGGCATGATCAAGTACTGACCCGAGCGGACGGCCTCCGGCCGGTGCGGCGGCGCGAGCCACCGCACCGGCCGTTCGCGTCTCCGGCTCCCGCGTCCGACATTTGCCGACATCCATGTCGGTTAAAGTGGACGCACCTGGACGAGGGAGTCACGACGATGGCGGAAGACGCTCCGAAATCCCGCATGCGCGGACCGGCCCGCAAGGCGCTCATCACGGCGGCCGCGCTGAAACTGTTCGCGAGCAAGGGCTACCACGCGACGTCGCTGGCCGAGATCGCCGCCGAGGCGGGGGCGGCGCGGACGGTGATGTACGACCACTTCCCGTCCAAACGCGTGCTGCTGCTGTCCGTCATGCAGGAGCAGAACGCGGCGCTGGTGGAGTACGTGGGGGCGCGCATCACCGCGTCCGGCCCGCCCGAGGACCGGATGCGCTCCACCATCGACGCCTACTTCGGCTTCGCCCAGAGCAAACCCGCTGCTCGCAGGCTGCTGTTCGACCGGACCGACGAGGACGACCCGGAGATCCGGACCGTCCGGCAGGGCATCCGCGAGTCGCGGACGCACGCGGTGGCGGCCCTGCTCGGCACCGACATGCGCGCGGTGGGCGTGCTGCCGGGCGAGCCGATCGCCGAGGCGGTGGTCGAGCTCATCATCACCGGCCTGGACGGCGCGGCGCAGTGGTGGGAGCGCAACCCGGAAACGTCCAGGTCGTCGCTGGTCGAGGGCGCGATGCGGCTGCTGTGGACGGGGCTCGGCCACGCGCGCTGAACCCTCCCGCCGGGGACGCGGGCCAGGCGCGGGGCCGGCGCGGGGCTTGACGCCGCGCGGCGCCTTCCGCATAGTGGACCCGTAACCGACAGCAGTGTCGGTTAAGTGCCCGGGAGGCCGCCCCATGATCACGAGCTTCCACGCCCTCGCCGTCCTGTCCACCGGCATCTACTTCAGCGGGCTCACCTACTTCAAGCTCGCCGCGCCCCACATGGCGCGCCTGCACGGGGACCGGCCCCTCCTGCTGACCCGCGAGCTGCTCCGCAACCGGACATGGCTCGCCGGGGCGTGCGTGATCGGCGTCGGCGCGCTCGTCCAGGCCACGGCGCTGACCGGACTCTCCCTGCACCAGGCGCAGCCGATGTTCCTGGCCGGAATCCCGATCCTGCTCGTCTTCGCCGTCCTCATCCTGCGCGAACGCCTCACGCCGCGCGAATGGGGGTGCGTCCTCATCCTGACCGTGGCGACGTGCCTGTTCACCGACGAGTCGCCGGTCGGCGACGCGGCCGGGTCCGCGATCGCGGCGTGGCCGGACCGGACGCTGGTCGTGGCGATCGCGCTGCCGTCCCTCCTGGTGCCGTGCATCGGTTTCCTGGCCGTCGACCTGGGACGCAAGGGCGCGCACGCCCGCCCGCTCACCGGCGTCGCGCTCGCCATCAACGCGGGCCTGCTCACCGGGACGGCGGAGCTGATGCTGACCGGCGCGGCGGACGCCGGCGTCTCGTCCCACGCGCTGCTCGCCTCCCCCTACCCCTACGTCTTCGCCATGGCCGCGCCGCTCGCGCTGGGGCAGCTCCAGATCGCGTTGCAGCGCGGCCGGCTGGCCATCGTCGGGCTGGTCGCCACCGCCACGGCCAAGACCTACCTGCTGACCGTCTCGACGATTCTCTATGGGGAGCGCTGGCCGGACGACGACGGGCGGACCGTGCTGGCCCTGGCGCTGTCGGTGCTGGCCATCGCCGCCGTCCCGCACCACGAGCGCCGGACGCCCCGGACCCGCCTCCAGCACGTCCCGCGCTGAGGACGCGGGGCGGCCCGCGCCCGGGCCGGGGTGCGGGCGCGGGCCGTCCCGTCAGCGGGCCCGGCCGGCAAGGTGAGAACTGCTCCATGCCGGGCCCGGCCGCCGGTCAGGATGCGCGGTGCTCGCCGGCCGCCCGGAGGCGGCCGGCCTCCAGGTGCAGGACCTGGTCGACCGTTCCAGGCGGCGGAGGGGTGTGGGTGATGAGCAGGATGCCCGTGCCGGACGCCCCGTCCAGGACGTCCCTGAGGAGGTCCCGCGCGGTCCCCGGGTCGAGGTGGGCGGTGGGCTCGTCGAGGACCACGATGCGCGCGCCGGACAGGAAGGCGCGGGCCAGCGCGATCCGCTGCCGCTGCCCGCCGGACACGCGGGCGCCGTGCTCGCCAACGTGGGTGTCCAGGCCGTCGGGGAGCGTGCGGATCCAGTCCCAGGCGCGGGCCCGGCGCAACGCGCCGACGATCTCGTGTTCGGCGGCGCCGGGCTTCGCGAGGGCGACATTGGCGCGGATGGTGGTGGCGAACAGATGGGCGTGCTGGTCGACGAGGCAGATCGCGCGCCGGACGTCGTCCTGGGCGTACTCGCGCAGGTCGCGCCCGTCGAGGGTGATGCGCCCGCCGTCGGGGTCGCGGAACCGGACCAGCAGGTGGGCGAGGGTGCTCTTGCCGCTGCCGCTCGGGCCGAGCAGCGCGACCCGGCGGCCGGGCCGCAGGTCGAGGTCGACGCCGTCCAGGACCCAGGGCGAGCCGGGGGCGTAGCGGGCGCGGACGCCCCGCAGGCGCAGCAGGTCGCCGCGCGGCGCGGGCAGCGGCCGGGGCGGATCGGCGGCGGGCGGCGCGTGCGCGGTGAGCGCGCCGAGGCGGGCGGCGGCGCCGTGCGCGGTGAGCAGGTCGCGGGCCGCCTCCGGGAGCGGGCGGACGGCCTCGAACGCGGCGGGGGCCGCGAGCGCCAGCGCCGCGAGCAGGACGCCGGGCAGCGCGCCCCGGTGGACGGCGTGCACCCCGCAGACCAGCACGGCGAGGGTCGTGCCGGCGGTGAGCAGGATGGTCGCCGCCGTGGTGAATCCGGCGGTCCGGGCGTCGCGGCGGGCGATCCGGGACAGCACGGCGTCCGCGGCGGCGATCCGGGCGAGCTGGTCGCCCGCCCGGCCGAACGCCACGAGTTCCGGCGCGCCGTGCAGGAGTTCCACGGTCTCGGCGTTGCGCGCGGCCAGCGCGCCGGCCCGGCGGGACGCGGCGGCGCGGGTGAGCGCGATCGTCGCGGCGGGCAGGACGAGCGCCGCGGGCAGCAGCCCGAGCGCCAGCCAGAGCCCGCCGGCGGGCAGCGCCCAGGCGACGGCGGCGACCGTCCCGGCCCCGGCGGTGAGCGCGACGAGCGGCGGGGCGAGGCCGCGCAGGTACAGGTGCTGGACGGCCTCCACGTCGGCGGCGAATCCGCTGAGCAGGTCGCCCGACCGGGCGTCCGGCAGGCCGGCCGGGACGAGCGGCTCCAGCCGCCGGAACCACCGCACCCGCAGTTCCCGCAGCAGCCGCAGGCTCGCGTCGTGGGAGACCACCCGCTCGGCGTAGCGGAACACCGCCCGCGACAGGCTGAGCGCGCGCACCGCGGTGATCGCCACGGCCAGCGTGACGATCTCGGGGCGGAGCGCGGCCCGGGAGATGAGGTACCCGGAGACGCCCATCAGCGCGATGGCCGAGCCCGCGGCGAGCACGCCGCAGAGCGCGGACGCCGCGAACCGGTGCGCGACGGGACGTGCCGCGGCGAGCAGCGCGACCAGTGGGCGCCCCCTCATCCGGCGCCCCGCCGGGACCACGGCCCCGCGCTCGTCTCAGCGCTCATGTGAGGACTCCGGCACGGGACCCGCTGAGGTCGATGACCTGGTCGGCGGCGGAGGCGAGGCGCGGGTCGTGCGTCGCGACGACCAGCGTGCGGCGGGGCAGCGTGACGAGCGCGTCGATGACGTTCGCGGCGGTCGCGGCGTCGAGGTGGGCGGTGGGCTCGTCCAGCAGGAGGAGCGGGGCCGGGCGGGCCAGGGCCCGCGCCAGCGCGAGGCGGCGGAGCTCCCCGGCGGACAGCCCCGCGCCGGCCTCGCCCACCGTGCGGTGCAGCAGCGCGCCCGCGCCGGCCAGCTCGGCGGCGGCCGCCGGGCTCAGCTCGCCGGGCTCGTCCGGGGTGATGGCGTCCAGCACGGGCCCCGGGCGCAGCCTCGGGCGCTGCGGCAGCCAGGCGACGAGGCGGCGCCACTCGTCCGGGTCGAACCCGGCGAGGTCCGCGCCGTCCACGGTGATGCGCCCGGACGACGGGTCGATGAAGCGCAGGAGCAGCGCGAGGAGGGTGGTCTTGCCGGCGCCGCTGCCGCCGGTCAGGGCGGTCCGGACGCCCGGCCCGATCTCCAGGGAGACGCCGGTGAGGACGGGCGGGCCGCCGTACCCGGCGGCGACGTCCGCCATCCGGACGACCCCGAACGCGGCCGGGCGCGGGCGGGGCGGCGGCGCCGCGGCGGGCGGCAGCGCGAGCAGCTCCGACAGGCGGCGCGACGCGGTGAGCCCGCCGGCCCCGGCGTGGAATTCGGCGGCGAGGCCGCGCAGCGGCCCGTACAGCTCCGGCGCGAGGACGAGGATCGCCAGCCCGGCGCTTAGCTCCAGGTCGCCGGCCGCCAGCCGGAGGCCGATGCCGACCGCGACCAGCGCCGTGCCGAGGGTCGCGGCGAGCTCCAGGACGAGCGCCGACAGGAACGCGACCCGCAGCACCCGCATCGTGTCCCGCCGGTACCGCTCGGTGGTGGCGGCGATGGAGGCGGCCTGGGCGCGGCTCCGGCGGTGGGCGCGCAGGGTCGTGAGCCCCGTCACGACGTCGAGGAAGTGCCCGCTCATCCGGGCGAGGGCCTGCCACCGCTCCCGCGTCCGGGCCTCGGTGGAGCGGCCGATCAGGACCCCGAACAGCGGGACCAGCGGCAGCGTGGCCGCCATGACCAGCGCGGACAGGGCGTCCTGGAAGGCGACCCAGGCGAGGACGGCGGGCGGTGCGAGCGCCGCCGCCGCCAGCTGCGGCAGGAAGCGGGCGATGTAGGTCTCCAGGGCCTCCACGCCGTCGGTGGTGACGGTGACCGCCTCGCCGGACGGCACGCTCCCGGGGCGGGCCCGGACGATCCGGTCCAGCACGCGCCCGCGCAGCGCGCGGGTCATCCGGGACGCGGCCGAGCGGCCGCCGGCCTCCCGCGCCCAGCCGATCGCGGCCTGCGCGGCGCCGGCCGCCGCGTAGCAGAGCAGCGCCGGCAGGACGTCCCGCACGTCTCGGTGGCGGAGGAAGCCGGCGACGACGATGTGCGAGAGCAGCACCGCCTGGACGATGGTGAGGGCCGCCGAGCAGGCGGCGAGCGCTCCCGCCGCCAGCAGGAACCGGCGGACGCCCGGGACGTCGCGGGGCAGCCGGCGGTCGAGGGCGCGCATCCGGCGGCCTACTCCCCGTCCCCGGCGGGCGCGCCCCCGGACGACGCGTCGCCGCGCTTCGTCCCCCGGCCCCGCGCGATCATGTGCAGCGGGCTCGGCGGCCGGGTGAAGTCCGCCCGGGAGAGCCGCTCCCGGAACACCCAGAGGGCCCAGGCCTGGTAGGCGAGGACGACGGGCACGAACACCGCCGCGATGATCGTCATCGCGATCAGCGAGTAGCGGTTGGACGCGGTGCCGTAGATCGTCAGGCTCGGCGAGCCCGCCGTGGACGACACCATGACGCGCGGGTACAGCCAGGCGAACAGGGCGGCGACCAGCAGCACGGTCGCCGCGGACGTCCCGGCGAACGCGGCCAGGGGGCGGCGCAGCAGCGCCAGCGGCCCGGACGCGGCGGCGGCGAGGAGGCCGAGCGCGAGCAGGACGAGCACGGGCGCCCGGTACGGCGCCGCCGAGTACGCCTGCACCGCCGTCCAGACCGTGAACGCGATGAGCAGCGCGGCCGCGGGCGGCCACAGCGCGAGCGCGAAGCGGCGCGCCCGCTCCTCCAGCCCGTCCTCGGTGCGGACGGCGAGGAACAGCGCGCCGTGCAGCGCGAACGCCGCGACGAGCGCGAACCCGGTGAGCACCGAGTAGCCGCTGAACAGCGCCCCCTCACCGGCGGTGACGTCGCCCTGGGCGTCCATCGGCACGCCCCGGGTGATGGCGGCGAACACCGTGCCGAGCAGGAACGGGATCGCCGCGCTGGAGATCGGCATCGCGACGTCCCAGCGGCGCCGCCAGGAGAGGTCGTCGTGCTTGTTGCGGTACTCGATGGCGACGCCGCGCACGATCAGCGCCAGCAGGATCGCGAAGAAGATCAGGTAGAAGCCGGAGAACATGCTGGCGTACCAGCCGGGGAACGCGGCGAAGGTGGCGCCGCCGGCCACGATGATCCACACCTCGTAGCTGTCCCAGACGGGCAGGATCGTGGCGAGCAGCGCGTGCCGCTCCGGGTCGTCGCGGCCGAGGAAGGGGTAGAGCATCCCGACGCCGAAGTCGAAGCCGTCGAGCAGGAAGAACCCCATCCAGAGCACCGCGATCAGCACGAACCAGAGCGTCTGGAGGTCGAAGTGCCCTGCGGTCTCCATGGTGGTGCGCCTTTCGACGGGCCGGGTCAGTGGAGCATCGGGGGCAGCGCGTCCTCGCGGGTCACGCCGGGGGCGGGGCGTTCGGGGCCCGACCTGATCGCGCGGACCATCAGCCAGCCCATGATCGCGGCGAGCACCCCGTAGACGAGCGCGAAGCCGGTCAGCGTCGCGATGACCTGGCCGGTGCCCACCTTGGGGGAGATGGCGGCGTGGGTCTTCAGCAGGCCCTGGACGATCCACGGCTGGCGGCCCATCTCGGTGAGCAGCCATCCGGCCGTGTTGGCGAGGAACGGCAGGCCGAGGAACGCGTAGGCCGTCCAGGCGAACCAGCGGGACCGGTGCCATCCGCGGCGGCGGATGAACCACAGCCACAGCAGGCTGTAGACCAGCACGAGGAACCCGACGGTGACCATCACCCGCCAGGACCAGTAGATGCTGCCGATGATCGGCGCGTACTCGCCGGGCCCGTAGCGCCGCTCGTACTCGCGCTGGACGTCGTTGATGCCGCGGATCTCGCCGTTCCAGTCGTTGGTGGACAGCACCGACAGCCCGTGCGGCAGGACGATGTCCACGCTGGTGCGCTCCGGGCGCTTCTCCCAGGGCCCGATCGCCAGCAGGGACAGCGGCGCGGGCGCGCTCGTCTCGTACAGCGCCTCGGCCGCGGCCATCTTCATCGGCTGCTCCTTGACCAGGATCTGCGCCTGGAAGTGCCCCACGATGATCACCGCCACGGAGGCCCAGGCCGTCACCCACAGGGCCCCGCGCGCGGCGGCGCGGAACAGCGTCGCGTCGTGGTCCTCCCCGCCCTCTTCCGCGCTCTCTCCCCCGCTCTGCGCAGGGCGGCGGTTGCGGTGCAGCCGGTACGCGGACGCGGCGATCACGAGCAGGCCCGCCGTGATCAGCGAGGCGGCGATCGTGTGCAGGAAGTGGGTGATCTGCAGCGGCTGGAGGAGGACGTCGCCCAGCGAGGTCATCTCGGCGCGGCCGTCCTTCATCGTGTAGCCGACCGGGTGCTGCATCCAGGAGTTCGCCGCCAGGATGAAGTAGGCGGACGCCGTCACGCCCGCCACCACGAGCCAGATCATCGCGAGGTGCACGCGCGGCCGGAGCCGGTCCCAGCCGAAGATCCACAACCCGATGAACGTCGACTCCAGGAAGAACGCCACCAGGCCCTCGATCGCCAGCGGCGCCCCGAACACCGACCCCACGAACCGGGAGTAGACGGACCAGTTCATGCCGAACTGGAACTCCTGCACGATCCCGGTGACGACCCCCAGCGCGAAGTTGATCAGGAAGAGCTTCCCGAAGAACCGCGTCATCCGCAGGTAGTGCTCCTTGCCGGTGCGGTGCCAGGCGGTCTGCATCCCGGCGACGAACCAGGCCAGGCCGATGGTGATCGGCACGAAGAGGAAGTGGTAGACGATGGTGACCGCGAACTGCCACCGGTCCAGTACCGCCGTCGTCTCCACCTGGTCCCCTTCCCCCGTCGCCGGAGGGGGCGGCGGCGCACCCGTCGCGGACCGCCCGTACGGATGTACTGATCATCGTTTCCCGCGCGGCCGGGCCGGAAAGGCCCGCGCCCGTCAATCGTTGATCAAGTTCTCGCCATGCGAGGGCGGCCGGGACGCGGCTCCCGCTACCTGCGGCACGAGTCCAGCGCGGTCTTCGCCGTCCCCGGAGGCGCGCGGCCCGGCGGCTATGTCGGCCAGTCCCTGCTGGAGGCGTGACCTTGGCGCCGGGTCGGATGTCCAGCGACTCATGGCGCGCCGCCCTGGCCGCCGGCGTTCCAGGGCCCGGTACCGCAGGCCGGCGGATCCGGCGTGGGCGCGTCAGTGGTCGGTGTCGGCGCCGGCGGCGAGCATCGGGGTGAGGGTGAGGTCGGGGTACTCGCGCTGGAGCGCGCGCAGCCGCCACTTGTCGGTGAACACCGCGACCAGCGAGCCGTCCAGGGCGCGCTCCAGGACCTCGACGCCCTTGCGGCCGGTGAGCGTCTCGGCGGACTCCTTGTCGGTGATCCGCGCGGTCGAGTAGTCGAGCCGGGTCAGCTCGACGGGGGCGCCGAACTCGGTGTCCATGCGGGCGGTGACCACCTCGAACTGCAGCGGCCCGACCGCGGCGAGGACGGGCGCCTGGTCGCCGCGCAGGTCGCTGCGCAGCACCTGCACCACGCCCTCGCCGCCGAGCTGCTCGATGCCGCGCCGGAACTGCTTGGCGCGCCCGTTGTCCTTGGAGCGGACCACCATGAAGTGCTCGGGCGCGAACGCCGGGATGGGCGGGAACTCCACCGGGTTCCTGCTGTAGAGCGTGTCGCCGACGGTCAGGCCGGACGCGTTGGGCAGCCCGATCACGTCGCCGGGGTAGGCGGCGTCCAGCGTCGAGCGGTCGCGGCCGAACATCGTCTGCGCGTACTTCGTCGCGAGCGGACGTCCCGTCGAGGCGTGCGTGATCGTCATGCCGCGCTCGAACCGGCCCGAGCACACCCGGATGAACGCCAGCCGGTCGCGGTGCGCCTTGTCCATGCCCGCCTGGACCTTGAAGACCTGGCCGGAGAACGGCGCCGACACCGGACGCTCCCGCCCGCCCGCGTCCGCGCGCGGCGCCGGGGCCGGGGCGAGCCTCCGCACCGTCTCCAGCAGCGCGGCGACGCCGAAGTTCGGCAGCGCCGCCCCGAACAGGACGGGCGTGCACACCCCCGCCCGAAAGGCGTCCATGTCGAGGACGGCGCCGATCTCGTCCAGCAGCTCCAGCTCCTCGACGGCGGCCCGCCAGGCGTCGCCCTCCTCCCGGGCGGCCTGCTCGGCGGGCATCCGCTCCTCGATCGCGCGCTTCGCGCCGCCGGGCGTGCGGCGGAAGCGCGTGAACGAGCCGTCGGCGCGGTCGATCAGCCCGCGGAAGTCGCCCGCCGCCCCGACCGGCCAGGTCAGCGGGGCCGGCCGCAGCCCGATGCGCTGCTCGACCTCGTCCAGCAGCTCCAGCGGCTCGCGTCCGGGACGGTCCCACTTGTTGACGAAGGTGATCACCGGGATGCGGCGGTGCCGGCACACGTCGAACAGCTTCAGCGTCTGGGCCTCCAGGCCCTTGGCCGAGTCCAGCAGCATGACCGCGCCGTCGACGGCCGCGAGCACCCGGTAGGTGTCCTCGGAGAAGTCGGCGTGGCCGGGGGTGTCGAGCAGGTTCAGCAGCGCGCCGCCGAACTCGAACCGCAGCACCGACGAGGTGATCGAGATGCCGCGGGAGCGCTCGATGTCCATCCAGTCGGACCGGACGCCGCCGCGCCCCGCCTTGCCGTGCACCGCCCCGGCCTGCTCGATCGCCGCCGCGTGCAGCGCGAGCGCCTCGGTCAGCGTCGACTTCCCCGCGTCCGGATGGCTGATCATCGCGAACGTCCGCCGCCGCGCCGCCTCGGCCGCCACGTCCTCCGGCGTCCCCGCCCCGCCGCTCACCCGCGGCCCCTTTCCGTGCTCGCCGAGCCGATCCGCGTCCGGTCGTCCGCGGCGCAAATGAGCTTAGTGAACCTTCGCCGTGCCCAGCGCGTTCCGGTGGCGGCTTGACCTTCGAGTCGGGTCGAAGGATTACCGTCGCGGGTATGACGACGATGCGGATCTCGCAGCTCGCCGAGCGCACCGGTGTGCCGGCGACGACGCTGCGCTTCTATGAGGGCGCGGGCCTGCTGAACGCGGGCCGCACCCCGTCCGGCTACCGGATGTACGGGGAGGACGCGGTCACGCGGCTCGCGTTCATCGCCTCGGCCAAGCACCTGGGCCTGCCCCTGGAGGAGATCGGTGAGCTGCTCGCGGTGTGGGAGACCGGGGCGTGCGCGGACGTGAAGGCCGACCTGCGTCCCCGGGTCGCCGCCCGCCTGTCCGAGGCCGAGCACCGCCTCGCCGAGCTGGGCGCGTTCACCCGCACGCTGCACGACGTGCTGCGCCGCCTCGACGCGCTGCCCGACCGGGCGGAGCGCTGCGACGCCGGCTGCGGGTTCCCCGCCGGGCCGCCCGGGGCCGGGGAACCCGCCGCCTCGCCCGCCGAGCCCGAGCCGGCGATCGCCTGCTCGCTCGACGGGGACGGCATGGCGGAGCGCGTCGCCGAATGGCGCGCGGTCGCCGGGGACGCGCGGCCGGTGGAGATCGACGGCGGGGTGCGGGTCACGCTGCCCGCCGAACGGGCCGGGGCCGTCGCCGCGCTGGCGGCGGACGAGCAGCGGTGCTGCCCGTTCTTCGATTTCCGGCTCCGCTTCGCGGGCGAGATGATCGAGCTGGAGGTCCGGGCCCCGTCCGGCGCCGCCGCCCTGATCGACGAGCTGTTCACCCCCTGACCTCGGCCGGGAGGACATCCGTGCACATCGTCCGCTCCATCGCGCTGTTCGCCGCCGCCGCCGTGCTGGAGATCGGCGGCGCCTGGCTGGTCTGGCAGGGGTGGCGCGAGGAGCGCGGCTGGATCTGGATCGGCGGCGGCGTCATCGCGCTCGGCCTGTACGGCTTCGCCGCCACGTTCCAGCCGGACGCCCATTTCGGCCGCGTGCTGGCCGCCTACGGCGGCGTCTTCGTCGCCGGGTCGATCCTGTGGGGCGCGGTCGCCGACGGCTACCGGCCCGACCGCTTCGACATCGCCGGCGCCCTGATCTGCCTGACCGGCATGGCCGTCATCATGTACGCCCCGCGCTAGGAGCCGGCCAGGAAGTCGCTCTTCAGCCGCGCCTTGTGGATCTTGCCCACGGGCGTCAGCGGGACCTCGGCGGTGATGACGAACCGGCGGGGCACCTTGTAGTCGGCCAGGCGCTCCCGGCAGTAGGCGGTCAGCTCCTCCTCGGTGGGCGGTTCGGCGCCGGGGCTCGGGACGACGTAGCAGCGGCCGACCTCGCCGAGCACCTCGTCCGGGACGCCGATGCCCGCGGCCATCGCCACCCCGGGGTGCCCGGTCAGGACGTTCTCGATCTCGACCGGGTACACGTTGAAGCCGCCCTGGATGTACATCTCCTTCTTGCGGCCCCGCAGGACGAGGTGGCCGTCCGGCTCCATCTCCACCATGTCGCCGGTGGCGAGCCAGCCGTCCGGCAGGAAGACCTCGGCGGTCTCCTCCGGCATGTCCCAGTAGCCGGCGGCCACGCAGCCGCCGCGGATCTGGAGCTCGCCGGTCTCGCCGGGCGGGAGGAGCGCGCCGTCCGGGCCGGTCACGCGGGCCTCGAAGTCGCCGATGACCGCGCCGAGGGTGCGGGAGACGGTCTCCGCGTCGTCGTCAACCGGGGACAGCACGCAGGCGCCCGACGACTCCGACAGCCCGTAGAGGCCGTAGAGCGGGGCGCCGGGGAAGGCGCGGCGGATCGACTCGGCCAGCGCCGGTTCCACGTTGGAGCCGCCCGCCATGCACAGCCGCACGGACGAGACGTCGTGGTCGGCGAAGTCCGGGCGGCCGAGCATGAGCACGTACATCGTCGGGACGGCGCCGAGGAACGTCACCCGGTGGCGTTCGACGGCGCGCAGTGCGCCGTCCGGGGAGAAGGCGGGTAGCAGCGCCACCGACCCGCCGCTGACCAGCGCCGCCATGATCGTGCAGGTGATGCCGCCGACGTGGTTGAACGGCAGGTGCCCGAGCAGGACGTCGGCGTCGGTCATCGCGAAGTGATCGGCCTGCGCCCGCGCCGACGCCAGGATGCCGCCATGCGTGATCACGGCCCCCTTGGGACGCCCGGTCGTCCCGGACGTGTAGAGGATCATCAGCGGGTCGTCCGCGGTGACGGCGTCCCGGGCGGCCTCCAGCCCGGCCGGGTCGGCGGGCGCCGCGGCCAGCGCGTCGAAGTCCGCGCCGAAGAAGAGGTAATCGGTCACCCCGGGAGCCTGCGGGCGGAACTTCGCAAAGAATGCCGCGAAGTCGAAATCCGGGATGGCGTCGACGCTGATGACCATTCGCGCGCCGCTCTGCCCGAGCATGTAGGACAGCTCTTGCTCCCGATAGCGCACGTTGAGCGGGACGATGACGGCGCCGATCCGCGCCGCGCCGTAGAACACCGCCAGCCATTGCGGCGTGTTGAGGCCGAGAAGGCCGATCCGGTCGCCGCGCCCGATTCCGCGCGCCAGCAGCCCGCCCGCGACCCGGTCCACCAGCTCGTCGAACTCGGTGAACGTGAGGGCGCCGTCACCGTCGTACAGGAACGCCTTGTCGCGCGCCGCCGCGTCCGCCAGTGCCGCCCCGACCGTGTCCGACGAAACCGTGTCCGACCAAACCGTGTCCGCCCGCATTTCCGCCTCCGCATTCGGCCCGTCCGGCCATTGACCCGTCCCGCCTTAACGATCACGCACCGGGGAGCGTTCTGCCAATAGCCCAGGACGTGCCGCCGCGGGCTCAGGGCCTGCGGCCGACGCCCGCGTAGAACCAGATCGGCAGGGCCTCCGCCACGGTGATGGATCGTTCCGGCCGCCACAGCGGCGCCCACACGAGGCCGGGGTCGAGCAGTTCGAACTCGCCGAACAGGGCGGTCACCTGCTCCCGGGTGCGGGGCGTGCCGGGCGCGTTCGTCCGCTTGTAGACCTCGACGACCTTGGCGACCACGTCGGGGACGCCGTCGGCCGACGCGTGCGTCAGCACCAGGTGGCTGCCGGAGGGCAGCGCGTCGCGCAGCTCGGCCATGATGCCCTGCGGGTCGTCCACGTCCGGGATGAAGTGGAGCGTCGCGACCAGCAGCAGCGCGATCGGCCTGCCGAAGTCGAGCAGCCGCCGCACCTCGGCGTTCTCCAGGATCTGGCGGGGATCGCGGACGTCGCCCTCGATCATCCGCGTGCCCGGGGAATCGGCGAGCAGCGCCCGCCCGTGCGCGACGACCTGCCCGTCGTAGTCGACGTAGGCGACGCGCGCGTCCGGATTCACCGACTGCGCGATCTGGTGGACGTTCTGCTGCGTCGGCAGCCCGGTGCCGATGTCGAGGAACTGGTCGATTCCCTGCTCGGCCAGATAACGCACCGCGCGGCCGAGAAAGGCGCGGTTCTCCCGGATCAGGGTGACGAGCGTCGGATCGGCCGCGATCGCCTCGTCGGCGCGTGCGCGGTCGGCCGCGTAATGGTCCTTGCCGCCGAGATAATAATCGTACATCCGCGCGATGTTCGGGACGTTCGGATCGAATCCGCTCGGCTGCGGACGGCCACCTGGCACCATTTCTCCTCACAGCCGCGAGCACCGGCTCCCGGCCCCCTCAGATTACGCGATCATGAACGTTCCGCGGCCCCGCCGTCGGCCCGCCCGCGCTCACAGGTCGGCGGGCGCGGCCGGGGTCTCGTCGAAGATCAGCCAGGTGCGGGTGGCGCGGACGCCTTCGACCGCGTGGATGCGGGCCAGCACGACATCGCGCAGAGAGGCGTTGTCGGGGGTGCGGACCAGCATGACCAGGTCGACGTCGCCGCCGACGAAGGCCATGTGCTCGATGTGCGCGACCTTCCCGAGCTGGGCGGCCACCTTGCGCCAGGAGTTCTGCTCGATGTTGACGAGCACGTAGGCCGCCGTGCCGAGGCCCGCGCGGACGGGATCGACCTGCGCGGTGAAACCGGTGACGACGCCTTCGGCGATGAGGCGCTCCACGCGCGTGTAGGCGTTGGAGCGGGACACGCTGACCCGCTCGGCGAGGGCGCGCATGGAGATGCGGCCGTCCGCGCGCAGCTCCCGGATGATCGCGCGATCGAGGTCGTCGAGGGGGACCGCCGAACGTCCGTCCGGGCCCGGAGGCGGCGGGGGTTCCGGAGACAGTTGGTCCATGTTCACTCCCCTGGGCGGCCGTTCGTCCTGGATTCAGGCCGTCTATTGAGACCTATGGCCGTTCTGGTTCATATTCCTAGCACCGATCGAGTGCGGAGGTGGAGGCGTATGACGACGGGACGGATTGAGGCGCTGCTCCCCTCGGCGGAGCCCGTGCGGTTCCTGACCGACGGCGGCGCGGCGGTACGCGGGAGGCAGCGCTACGCGGTGCCGGACATGGAGCTGCTGCGCAGGGCGCACCGGGCGATGGTCGTCGGGCGGCGGTTCGACGCGCAGGCGACCGCGCTGACCAAGCAGGGCCGGCTGGCCGTGTACCCGTCCAGCCACGGGCAGGAGGCGTGCCAGGTCGGCTCCGTGCTCGTCCTGGAGGACGGCGACTGGTTCTTCCCCACCTACCGGGAGTCGATGGCCCTCGTGTCGCGCGGCATCGACCCGGTCGAGGTGCTGTCGCTGCTGCGCGGCGACGCGCACTGCGGGTACGACCCCGGCCGCCACCACACGGCGCCGCAGTGCACCCCGCTCGCGACGCAGACCGTCCACGCGGCCGGGCTCGCGTACGCGGAGCAGCGCAAGGGGACGGGACGGGTCGCGCTGGCCTGCGTGGGCGACGGCGCGACCAGTGAGGGCGACTTCCACGAGGCGCTCAATTTCGCGGCCGTGTTCAAGGCGCCGGTGGTGTTCCTCGTCCAGAACAACCAGTACGCCATCTCGGTGCCGCTGGAGCGGCAGACCGCGGCGCCGTCCCTCGCCTACAAGGGCATCGGATACGGGGTGCGCTCCGAACGCGTGGACGGCAACGACCCGGTCGCGGTCCTGGCCGTGCTCGCCGCGGCCGTCGAGCACGCCCGATCGGGGAACGGACCGTTCCTCGTCGAGGCGCACACGTACCGGCTCGAATCGCACACGAACGCCGACGACGCGTCCCGCTACCGGACGGACGCCGAGGCCGACGCGTGGCGGAAGCGCGACCCGATCGCACGGCTGGAGAGCTACCTGCGGCGGCGCGGGCACCTCTCGGACGAGGACGTCGCGGCGGCGTCCGCCGAGGCGGAGGAGTTCGCCGCACGCCTCCGGGACCGGATGAACGCCGACCCCGAACTCGTCCCGCTGGGCCTGTTCGAGCACGTCTACGGCACCCCGACACCGCAACTGGACGAGCAGCGGGCCCTGCTCCGGGCCGAGATCGAGGCCGAGGAGGCGCTGACGTGATCACCATGGCGCAGGCGCTCAACACCGCGCTGCAGGAGGCGATGGACGCCGACGAGCGGGTCCTGGTGTTCGGCGAGGACGTCGGCGCGCTCGGCGGCGTCTTCCGCATCACCGACGGGCTGGCCGCCAAGTTCGGCGACGACCGCTGCTTCGACACGCCGCTCGCCGAGGCGGGCATCGTCGGGTTCGCGGTCGGGATGGCGATGGGCGGGTTCAGGCCCGTCGTCGAGATGCAGTTCGACGCGTTCGCCTATCCGGCGTTCGAGCAGATCGCGTCGCACGTGGCGAAGATGCGGAACCGCACGCGGGGGCAGGTCGCGCTGCCGATCGTCATCCGCATCCCCTACGCGGGCGGGATCGGCGGCGTCGAGCACCACTGCGACTCCAGCGAGGCGTACTTCGCGCACACGCCGGGGCTGAAGGTCGTCACGCCGGCGACGGTCGAGGACGCGTACTCGCTGCTGCGGGAGGCGATCGACGACCCCGACCCGGTCGTGTTCATGGAGCCGAAGAAGCTGTACTGGTCGAAGTCGGACATCGCGCGGCTGGACCGGACGGAGCCGTTCGGGCGCGCCGCCGTCCGCCGCCCCGGCCGGGACGCGACGGTCGTCGCGTACGGGCCGACCGTGCCGGTCGCGCTGGAGGCCGCTGCCGCCGCCGCGGACGAGGGCTGGGACCTGGAGGTCGTCGACCTGCGGACGCTCGTCCCGTTCGACGACGCGACCGTGGCCGCGTCGGTGCGCAGGACGGGCCGCTGCGTCGTGATCAGCGAGGCGGCCGGGTTCGCGGGCGTCGGCGCGGAGATCGCCGCCCGCGTCCAGGAGCGCTGCTTCCACAGCCTGCAGGCCCCGGTGCTGCGGGTGACCGGGTTCGACGTCCCGTACCCGCCGCCGATGCTGGAGCACCACCACCTGCCGAGCGTCGACCGCGTCCTGGACGCGCTCGACCGGCTCCAGTGCGACGACCGGCCGGACACGCGCTATCTGGGGGGCGCCGCATGAGCGAAGCGAACCGGGGGGCGCGGGGGGTCGTCCCCCCGCAAGAGACCCGCATGAGCGAAGCGAACCGGGGGATCGCCGCCCCGGACGAGACCCGCGTGAGCCCGACGGTCTTCAAGCTGCCCGACCTCGGCGAGGGCCTCACCGAGGCGGAGATCCTGGAATGGAAGGTCTCGGTCGGCGACACGGTGGCGGTCGACCAGGTCATCGTCGAGGTGGAGACCGCGAAGGCCGCCGTGGACGTCCCGATCCCGGTCGCCGGGACCGTCGCGGAGCTGTACGCGAAGGCGGGCACGGTCGTGGACGTGGGCTCGCCCCTCATCGCGGTGACCGCGCGGGACGCGGCCGCGGAGCGGTACCGGGAGGAGGAGCGGGCCGGTTCGGGGAACGTGCTCGTCGGCTACGGGACGTCCGGGACGCGCCGCTCCCGCCGCCGCGCCGCACGACCGTCCTCCGCCGGACCGGCGGCGGCGCCCCCGGCCCGCGACGACGTGGCGCGGGTCATCTCGCCCGTGGTGCGGCGCCTGGCGAAGGACAACGGGATCGACGTCGGCGTCATCGCCGCGACCGGCCCCGGCGGCGTCGTCCTGCGCCGGGACGTGGAGAAGGCGATCGCCGACGTCGCCCCCGCTCCGGCACCTGACGCGCGCGACGAGAAGGCGTCCGCGCCCCGCGAGCAGACCGCCTCCGGGCCCCGCGACGAGGACGCCGCCGAGCGCGTCCCGCTCAGGGGCGTCCGGCGGGCGACGGCCGAGAAGCTGTCCCGCAGCCGCCGCGAGATCCCGGACGCGACCACGTGGGTCGACGTCGACGCGACCCGCCTGGTCAAGCTCAAGAGGAGGATCGGGCGGGCCGACCCGGACGCGGGCGTCGGCATGCTGGCCCTGTTCGCCGCGATCGCCGTGGCGGGCCTCCGCCGGTTCCCCGAGCTCAACGCCTACGTGGACACCGAGCGGCAGGAGATCGTCCGGCTGCCGCGCGTCCATCTCGGGTTCGCCGCGCAGACCGACCGGGGCCTCGTCGTGCCGGTGGTCCGCGACGCGCACCGGATGACGCTGGCCGAGCTCGCCGCCGCGCTCAGGGAGCGCACGGAGGAGGCCCGCGAGGGACGCCTGTCCCCCGGCGACCTCACCGGCGGCACGTTCACGCTCAACAACTACGGCGTGTTCGGCGTGGACGGCTCGACCCCGATCATCAACCACCCCGAGGCGGCGATGCTCGGCGTCGGCCGGATCGCCGAGAAGCCGTGGGCGCACAACGGCAAGGTGAGGGTGCGCGAGGTGACGCAGCTGTCGTTCACCTTCGACCACCGGGTCTGCGACGGCGGCGTCGCCGGCGGGTTCCTCCGGTTCGTCGCCGACTGCGTGGAGCGCCCCGAGATGCTGGTCAGTCGCCGTTAGCCGCCGCGCGGCGGCGCAGCCCGTCGAACGCGACCTTGCACAGCGCGTCGGCGATCTCCCCACCACTCGCGCCGCCGCGCGGCCTGTACCACTCGATCAACGAGTTGACCAGGCCGAACAGCAGCCGGGCGGTGATCGCGGGGTCGATGTCGGCGCGGATGTCGCCCTCCGCCTCGGCCTGCGCGACGAGCGCGGCGACCAGGTGGTCGAACTCGCGTCGGCGGGCCAGCGCCCGCTTCTCGACGGCGGTGTTGCCGCGCACCCGCAGCAGCAGGGTGACGAACGGCTGCCGCTCGACGAGGACGGCGACGCTGGCGCGCACGAGGTGCTCCAGCCGGTCGACGGCGCGGCCCTCCACGGCGGCGGTCTCCTCGGCGGCGGCGAACAGCCCGTCGAGCGCCCGGTCGACCGCGAGCTGGAGCAGCTCGTGCTTGCCGGAGACATGGTGGTAGATCGCGGACTTGCCGATGCCGAGCCGCTTGGCCAGGTCGTCCATGCTGGTGCCGTCGTAGCCGCGCTCGTTGAACACCGTGACGGCGACCAGCAGCAGCGACTCCCTGTCGTAGCCCGGCCGCCCTCGCCGGTTCGCCCGCCCGCCGCCCGTGTCAGCCACGCGCCCATTATCGCAGCGCCGAACGCCGTTCGGCTCTTCTCCCGGGCCGCGCACCGGGTTAATATCTGACTGAACGGACGGTCAGTAAATCGAGGAGGCCAGATGGGTCCGCTGCCCAGTTACGTGTCCGGCGCCTGGCATGTCCCGCCGGACGAGGGCGCCCCGCTGGCCGACGCCGTGACCGGCGAGCTGGTCGCCCGCGTCTCCACGTCCGGCATCGACATGGGCGCGGCGCTGGAGCACGGGCGGCGGACGGGCGGCCCGGCCCTGCGCGAGCTGACCTTCCACCAGCGCGCCGCGCTGCTCAAGAACCTCGGGCTTCACCTGCGCGAACACCGCGACGAGCTGTACGCGCTGTCGGCCCGCACGGGCGCGACCCTGGCCGACTCAAAGATCGACGTCGACGGCGGCATCGGCGTCCTGCTGGCGTACGCGAGCAAGGGCAAGCGCGAGCTGCCGAACGACACCGTCCTCGTCGACGGGGACGTGGAGCCGCTGGGCAAGGGCGGCACGTTCGCCGCACGGCACGTCTGCACGCCGCTCCAGGGCGTCGCGGTGCAGATCAACGCGTTCAACTTCCCCGTGTGGGGCCCGCTGGAGAAGCTCGCCCCCGCGTTCCTCGCCGGGATGCCGAGCCTGGTCAAGCCCGCGCCGCAGACGGCGTACCTGACCGCGCGGCTGGTCGAGCTGATCGTCGAGTCGGGCATCCTGCCGGAGGGGACGCTCCAGCTCGTCTGCGGCGACCCCGGCGACCTGCTCGACCACCTGACCGAGCAGGACGTCCTGGCGTTCACCGGGTCCGCCACGACCGGCCGCACGCTGCGCGCGCACCCGGTCGTGACCGGGCGGTCGGTCCGCTTCAACGCCGAGGCCGACTCGCTGAACTGCTCCATCCTCGGCCCGGACGCCCGCCCCGGCACGGCCGAGTTCGACCTGTTCGTCAAGCAGCTCGTCACCGAGATGACGGTGAAGGCCGGCCAGAAGTGCACGGCCATCCGGCGCGCGCTGGTCCCGTCCGACCTGATGGACGACGTCGCGCGGGCGGCGGGCGAGCGGCTCGCGCGCGTGAAGATCGGGAACCCGTCCGACCCGGACGTCCGGATGGGCGCGCTCGCCACCCTCGAACAGCGCGAGGAGGTCCGCCGGCAGCTGAAGAAGCTCCTGGACGCGGGCCGCATCGTGTACGGCGACCCGGAGCGCGTCGAGGTGGCCGGCGCCGACGCCGAGCGCGGCGCGTTCCTGTCCCCGATCCTGCTGCGCGCGGACGACGCCGACCGCGCCGAGCCGCACGAGGTCGAGGCGTTCGGCCCGGTCAGCACGCTACTCCCCTACGACGGCGGCGCCGAGCGGGCGGTCGCGCTGGCGGCCCGCGGCCTCGGCAGCCTGGTCGGCTCGGTCGTCACCGCCGACCCCGGTTTCGCGCGCCGCGTCGTGCTGGGCGCCGCGCCGTGGCACGGGCGGCTGCTGGTCCTCAACGAGGAGGACGCGAAGGAGTCGACCGGGCACGGCTCGCCGATGCCGGGCCTCGTGCACGGCGGCCCGGGACGCGCGGGCGGCGGCGAGGAGATGGGCGGGATGCGCGGCGTCATGCACCACATGCAGCGCACCGCCGTCCAGGCCGGGCCCTCGATGCTGTCCGCGATCACCGGGCGCTGGACGCCGGGCGCGCCCCGCACCGAGACCGGCGCCCACCCGTTCCGCAAGCACCTCGAAGAGCTGCGGATCGGCGACACGGTCGTCGCCGGCCCCCGCACCGTCACCCTCGCGGACGTCGAGCACTTCGCCGAGTTCACCGGCGACACCTTCTACGCCCACATGGACGAGGAGGCCGCCAAGGCGAACCCGTTCTTCGGCGGCCGGGTCGCGCACGGCTACCTGGTGGTCTCGTTCGCGGCGGGCCTGTTCGTGTCGCCCGATCCCGGCCCCGTCCTCGCGAACTACGGGCTGGAGAACCTGCGGTTCCTCACGCCGGTCAAGCCGGGCGACGCGCTGACCGTCACCCTCACCGCCAAGCAGATCAGCCCGCGCGAGAACGCCGCCTACGGCGAGGTCCGCTGGGACACCGACGTCACCAACCAGGACGGCGCCTCGGTCGCCAGGTACGACGTCCTCACCCTCGTGGCCAAGCGGGAGGCATCATGACCCAGGAGACCCGCGACACCCGGGAGACGCAGGCGCACTTCGAGCGGACGATCGGCCGCGACCAGCGGATCGAGCCGCGCGACTGGATGCCGGACAAGTACCGGGCGACGATGGTCCGGCAGATCGCCCAGCACGCGCACTCCGAGATCATCGGGATGCAGCCGGAGGGCGCCTGGATCACCCGCGCGCCGTCGCTGCGCCGCAAGGCGATCCTGCTCGCCAAGGTGCAGGACGAGGCGGGCCACGGCCTCTACCTGTACTCGGCGGCGGAGACGCTCGGCGCCGACCGGTCCGACCTGACCGCCAAGCTGATCTCCGGCGGGCAGAAGTACTCCTCGATCTTCAACTACCCGACGCCGACGTTCGCGGACGTCGGCGTGATCGGCTGGCTGGTGGACGGCGCCGCGATCTGCAACCAGGTGCCGCTGTGCCGCAGCTCCTACGGCCCCTACGCGCGGGCGATGATCCGCATCTGCAAGGAGGAGTCGTTCCACCAGCGGCAGGGCTACGAGCTGCTGATGACGCTCATGCGCGGCACCGGGGCCCAGCGCGAGATGGTGCAGGACGCCGTGAACCGCTGGTGGTGGCCGTCGCTGATGATGTTCGGCCCGCCGGACGCCGACTCGACGCACACCGCGCAGTCCATGGCCTGGAAGATCAAGCGGCACACCAACGACGAGCTGCGGCAGCGGTTCGTCGACATGACCGTCCCGCAGGCGGACGCGCTCGGCGTCACGCTCCCCGACCCGGACCTGCGCTGGAACGAGGAGCGCGGCCACCACGACTTCGGCGAGATCGACTGGTCGGAGCTGAAACGCGTGATCAGCGGCGACGGCCCCTGCAACGCCGAGCGGATCGAGCGGCGCCGCAAGGCCCACGAGGACGGCGCCTGGGTGCGCGAGGCCGCCGCCGCGTACGCCGCCAAGCACTCCGACTCCGGAAGGGAGGTGGCGTGATGGACAAGGACTGGCCGCTGTACGAGGTGTTCGTCCGCGGCAAGCGCGGCCTGAACCACGTGCACGTCGGGTCGCTGCGCGCCCCCGACGACGAGATGGCCCTGCGGAACGCGCGCGACCTGTACACGCGGCGGAACGAGGGCGTCAGCATCTGGGTGGTCAAGGCGAAGGACATCACCGCGTCCAGCCCGGACGAGAAGGACCCGTTCTTCGCCCCCAGCGGCGACAAGGTCTACCGGCACCCGACGTTCTACGACATCCCCGAGAACGTCCCGCACATGTGAGGTCCCGATGCCCTCCGACAACCCGTTCGAGGCGCTCTCCGAGCAGAGCGACGACGCCCGCTGGGCGTTCGGCACCGGTTTCGACGACCCGCTCTCCGGGATCGACCCGTCCGTCCCGGACGGCGTCGACCGCGACGCGCTGGCCGCGTACTGCCTGATGCTGGGCGACGACGCGCTCGTCATGTCGCACCGCCTCCAGGAATGGTGCACGCACGCACCCGAACTGGAGGAGGAGGTCGCGCTCGCCAACATCGCGCTCGACCTGCTCGGCCAGGCCCGGCTGCTGCTGGCCCGCGCGGGCGTCGCCGAGGGCAAGGGCCGGGGCGAGGACGACCTCGCCTACTTCCGCGACGCGTCCGACTTCCGCAACGTCGGGCTCGCCGAGGCGGAGAACGGCGACTTCGCGTACTCGACGGTCCGGCTGCTGATGTTCGCGACCTGGCGGCTCGCGCTCCTGGACCGCCTCACCTTCTCCGCCGACCCCGTCCTCGCCGCGATCGCCGCGAAGAGCGTCAAGGAGGTCGCCTACCACCGCGACCACGCCGCGCTGTGGACGGTCCGGCTCGGCGACGGCACCGCCCTGTCCCACGACCGGACGCAGCGGGCGCTGGACCACCTGTGGCCGCTGACCGGCGAGCTGTTCGCCACGCACGAGGTCGAGCGCCGGATGGCCGACGCGGGCGCCGGCGCCGACCCGTCCGACGTCCGCGACGAGGTCGACGCCGTCCTCGACGAGGTGCTGGCGCGGGCGACCCTGCGCCGTCCCGAGCCCGTCCCGCCCCACCTGGCCGGACGGGACGGCGCGCACTCCCCGGCGCTCACCGCCCTCCTGACCGAGATGCAGAGCCTGGCCCGCGCGCACCCCGGAGCGACCTGGTGAGCGCCCGCGCGGTCGCCGAGACGGTCACCGACCCCGAGCTGCCGATGCTCACGCTCGCCGAACTCGGCGTCCTGCGCGACGTCACGGAGGAGACCGGCCGCGTCGAGGTGACGATCACCCCGACGTACACCGGCTGCCCCGCCCTGGACACGATGCGCGCCGACCTGCGGAGCCGCCTCGCCGTCGCCGGATACACCGACGTCCGGATCCGCACCGTCCTCGACCCGCCGTGGACGACCGACTGGATCAGCGATTCGGGGCACCGCAAGCTGCGGGAGGCCGGCATCGCGCCGCCCGGCCCGGCGCCCCGCCGCGCGCCGGGCCCGATCCCCCTCACGCTGGGCCCGACACGGCGCGTCCGCTGCCCGCGCTGCGGGTCCGCCGACACGGTCGAGCTGTCCCGGTTCGGCGCGACGGCCTGCAAGTCGCTGCGCCGCTGCGCGTCCTGCCGCGAGCCGTTCGAGCACTTCAAGGAGATCTGAGTGACGCTCATCGAGGCCGCACCACGCCGGGCCGGCTTCCACGCGCTGCGCGTCGCGGGCGTCGAGCGCCTGTGCGACGACGCGGTGGCGGTCACCTTCGACGTGCCGCCGGACCTCGCCGCCGCCTACGCCTTCCGGCCCGGCCAGTTCCTCACGCTCCGCCGGACGATCGGCGGGCGCGAGGAACGCCGCTCGTACTCGATCTGCGCCCCCGCCGGGGCGGCGCCGCGCATCGGCGTCCGCGAGATCCCCGACGGCCTGTTCTCCTCCTGGCTGGTGCACCACGTGCGGCCGGGCGACACCGTCGAGGTGCTCCCGCCCTCCGGCACGTTCACCCTGGACACCACCGCCGCGCACCACGTCCTCATCGCCGCCGGATCGGGCATCACGCCCGTCCTGTCGATCGCCGCGTCCGCCCTCGCCGACCCGGACGCCCGCGTCACCGTCCTCTACGGCAACCGGACGAGCGGCACCGTCATGTTCGCCGACGAGCTCGCCGACCTGAAGGACGCGCATCCCGACCGCTTCGAGCTCGTCCACGTCCTCTCCCAGGAGCCCCGCGAGGCGGAGCTGTTCAGCGGACGCCTGGACGCCGGCAGGCTGCGCACGCTGCTGCCCCTCCTCGTCCCCGTCGCGGACGTCGGCCACTGGTGGCTGTGCGGCCCGCTCGGCATGGTCACCGACGCCCGCGACGTCCTCGACGGCTTCGGCGTGCCGCGCGACCGCGTCCACCAGGAACTCTTCTTCGTGGACGACGCCCCGCCCGGGCCGAACCGCGCGCAGGCGGCGCCCAGCGGCCCGTCCTGCGAGGTCACCGTCGTCCTGGACGGCCGCTCGACGACCCTGACCCAGCCCGCCGACGCGCGGATCCTGGACTCCGCCCAGCGCGTCCGCCCCGACCTGCCGTTCGCGTGCAAGGGCGGCGTCTGCGGCACCTGCCGCGCCAGGGTCGTCGAAGGCGAGGCCGACATGCGCCGCAACTTCGCCCTCGACCCCGCCGAGGTCGAGGCCGGCTACATCCTCACCTGCCAGTCGACCCCGTCCACCCCCCGCCTCACCGTCGACTACGACTCCTGACCCGCACGTTCCGGTCATCGGGACAAGGGGTGGGCGCGGCGCCCCCGCCTCCTTACGATCGGCGCACTCGTGAAGTCGCCCTGGCGGCGGCAACGACCGGGCCAGGCGCGGGCCCTCGACTGGGGCGCTCGCGCGTGCGCGGGGCCGCTGAGAGGAAGACATGGACCAGACCGCTGACTACGTCGTGGTGGGGGCCGGCAGCGCGGGGTGCGTGCTGGCGCGGCGACTGGCCGACTCGGGGGCGAGCGTCGTCCTGCTGGAGGCGGGCGGGCCGGACCGGACGCCGCTGGTGCGCAAGCCCGGCCTGATCGCCGTCTTCCACAACGTCCCGCAGCTGAAGAAGAAGCTGGACTGGGGCTTCTACAGCACCCCGCAGGAGCACGCGCTCGGCCGGAAGATCCCGCAGGTGCGCGGGAAGGTCCTCGGCGGCTCCGGGTCGATCAACGGGATGCTGTTCGTGCGCGGGCACCGCAAGAACTACGACGACTGGGCGGCGGACGGCTGCGCCGGCTGGGGCTTCGACGACGTCCTCGCCAGCTACAAGCGGCTGGAGAACTGGGAGGACGGCGCCACCGACCTGCGCGGCGCGGGCGGGCCGATCCAGGTGACCCGGCAGCGCGACCTGACGCCGGCGTCCGAGGCGTTCATCGAGTCGCTCATCGACACGGCCGGGGTGAAGCGCAACGACGACTACAACGGCGCGGAGCAGGAAGGCGCGGGGATCTTCCAGCAGAGCGTCGACAAGGGGCTGCGGTACAGCTCGTCCGTCGGCTACCTGGACGACCACGGGCTCGCGAACCTGACGGTCGTCACGGGCGCGACGGCCGGCAAGGTGGTGATCGACAAGGGCCGCGCGACGGGCGTCGAGATCGTCACCAAGAAGGGGCCGGGGACGATCCGGGCGTCCAAGGAGGTCATCCTGGCGGCGGGCGCGTTCGGGTCGCCGCACCTGCTGATGCTGTCGGGCGTCGGCCCGGCCGCGCACCTGCGCGAGCACGGCATCGACGTGCACGCCGACCTGCCCGTCGGCGACAACCTGCACGACCACATGTTCGTGCCGATGACGTTCGTCATGGACACCGCCCGGAACAAGGGCACCGCCCCCTACTTCGCGCGCGGCGTCGCGAAGGAGTGGACGAAGGGCGGGACGTGGGTGGCCCGCAGCGTGTTCGAGGCGGTCGGGTTCGTCCGCAGCGGGCAGGCCGGTGAGATCCCCGACCTGCAGATCCACGCGCTGCCGTGGTCGTACCCGTTCCCGAACCAGGACGCCCCGGTGCGGCACAAGGTCGACAAGCGGCCCGCGCTGACGATCATGCCGACGCTGATCTACCCGAAGAGCCGCGGGACGGTCCGGCTGGCGTCCGCCGACCCGGCCGCGGCGCCCGTCATCGACCCCGGCTACCTGACCGAGCCCGACGACGCGCGGCTGCTGCTGGACGGCATCGAACTCGTCCGCGAGGTGATGAACAACAAGATCATCGCTGGGGACGTGAAGGCGGAGCTGTCCCCCGGGCCGCAGTACCCGGACCGGGAGACGCTGGCGAAGGAGCTGCCGAACCGCGCGACGACCGTCTACCACCCGGTCGGAAGCTGCCGGATGGGCGCCGACGAGCGCGCCGTCGTCGACCCGGCGCTGAAGGTCCGCGGCGTCGAGGGGCTCCGCGTCGCGGACGCGTCGATCATGCCGAGCATCATCGGCGGCAACACCAACGCGCCCAGCATGATGATCGGCGAGCACGCCGCCACGCTGATCCTGGGCGACTAGCCGCCACCCATTTCGTTGACCTGCGGCATGTTGTTGTTATGGCAGGCCGGATAACAACAACACGCCGCAGTTCAACGGGCGAATTCTCTGACGACCCAGCGGCGTTGCCAGGGGGTTTCGACGGCGCGCGGGTGGTGGTGCTCGCGCGCCCAGGCGACCGCGCCGGACGGGTCCACGCCGGCCAGGACGGCGAGGCAGGCGATGACGGTGCCGGTGCGTCCGACGCCGCCGCCGCAGGCGACCTCCACCGCCGCGCCCGCGGCGGCCCGCTCGTGCAGGGCGCGGACCTGCCGGACGGCCTCGTCCCGGTCGCGGGGCAGCCGGAAGTCGGGCCAGTCGAGCCACGCCGACTCCCAGCGCAGCCCCGGTTCGTGGCGCCGCCGGAGCCTCGCCGTCCCCAGGTAGAGGCCGAAGTCGGGCGGCGGGCCATCGGGCAGCGGGTCGCGGAGGCCGCGTCCCCGGACCCAGGCGCCGTCCGGCAGCCGGATCGCGCCGGTGAGCGGGGCGGTCACGGGGTCACCGCCTGGCGGCGGGCGCGGTGGTTGGCGACGTTCTGCCGGTTCCCGCACCGCTCCGGCATGCAGTAGCGGCGGCGTCCGGCGCGGCTGGCGTCGGCGAACACGCCCGCGCAGCCGGGCGCGGCGCACGCGCGGAAGCGGCCGTGGCCGAGCGCCCGGATCAGGTCGAGCAGCGCGACGCCGATGACGGCGGCCAGCTCGCCGGCGAGGGAGGCGTCCCGGACGGTCGGCACGTACCACTGCCACCGGCCGGACGGGTCGCGGCGCAGCACGGGTGCGAGCCCCGCGTGCCCGGCGAGCAGCGACGCGCCCTCCACCGCCCGCTCCTCGGTCTCGGCCTCCAGCACGGCGCGCACCTCCCGGCGCAGGAACCGGGCCTTCTCGACGTCCCCGGCGCCGGGCGTCCGGAATCCGAGCGGCGGGAGGAGGCCCGCCAGCGCGCCGGCGTCGGCGAGAGCCTCGCCGCCCCGCACTTCCGGTGACGTGGCGACGAGGGCGTTCGCGACCTCGACGCCCCGCGCGTAGTCGGCGATCGGAATGAGCACACGTCCTCCTGTAAGGGTTACAGAAGGACTTTAACCATTACTCGGTGCTGACGTCGAACTGGAGGCCGCCGTTCACCGCGGACACCTCCACATGCCGGCCGTGCTCCAGGTCGCCGGACAGCAGCAGGTCCGAGAGCTGGTCGTCGACCTCCCGCTGGATCGTGCGGCGCAGCGGCCGGGCGCCGAACTCCGGCTGGTAGCCGCGCTCGGCGAGCCAGTCGACGGCCTCGGCGGTGAAGTCGACGTCGACGTCCTGCGCGCGGAGGCGGCGGCGCGTCTCGTCCAGCAGCAGGTCGGTGATCTGCCTGAGCTGGCCGGCCTCCAGCCGCCGGAACACGATGATCTCGTCGATCCGGTTGAGGAACTCGGGCCGGAACGACTCGCGCAGGCGCCGCATGACCCGGTCGCCGAGCGCGCTCCCCTCGCCGGACATGCCGAAGCCGATCTCGGTCGTGCCGGTGATCAGCTCCGAGCCCAGGTTGCTCGTCATGATCACCACGGTGTTGCGGAAGTCGACGGTGCGGCCCTGCGCGTCCGTGAGCCGGCCGTCGTCGAGGATCTGCAGCAGCACGTTGAACACGTCCTGGTGCGCCTTCTCGATCTCGTCCAGCAGGATCACCGAGTACGGGCGGCGGCGGACGGCGTCGGTGAGCTGCCCCGCCTCCTCGTACCCGACGTATCCGGGCGGGGCGCCCATCAGCCGGCTGACGGTGTGCCGCTCCTGGAACTCGCTCATGTCGAACCGGATCATCCGGTCCTGGCTGCCGAACAGCGCCTCGGCGAGGGCCTTCGCCAGCTCCGTCTTCCCCACGCCGGTCGGGCCGAGGAACAGGAACCCGCCGATCGGGCGGTCCGGGTCGCCCATGCCCGCGCGGGACCGCCGGACGGCCCGCGCCACCGCCGCCACCGCGTCCTCCTGCCCGACCACGCGCTGGTGCAGATGCTCCTCCAGCTCGGTCAGCCTCTCGCGCTCCGCCTGCGTGAGCTGCGTGACCGGCACCCCGGAGATCCGGGAGACGACCTCGGCGATGTCCTCCGCCGTCACCTCCGGGACGGTCGAGGGGGCGTCGTCGTCGCGCGCCGTCGCGAGGTCCTTCTCCAGCCGGCCGATCTCGTCGCGCAGCTCGGACGCCTTCTCGTAGTGCTCGTCCGCGACCGCCTGGTCCTTCTCGCGGCGCCGCCGCTCCAGCCGCTGCTCCAGCTCGCGGCGGCTGCCGTCCCGCGTCCCGGACCGCAGCCGCACGCGCGCGCCCGCCTGGTCGACCAGGTCGATCGCCTTGTCCGGCAGGAACCGGTCGGTGAGGTAGCGGCTGGACAGGTCCACGGCCGCGACCAGCGCCTCGTCGTTGTAGCGCACCTGGTGGTGCGCCTCGTACCGGTCGCGCAGGCCCCGCAGGATCTCGATGCTGTCGTCGCCGCTCGGCTCCGACACGAGGATCGGCTGGAACCGGCGCTCCAGCGCCGCGTCCTTCTCGATGTTGCGGCGGTACTCGTCGATGGTCGTCGCACCGACGACGTGCAGCTCACCGCGCGCCAGCGGCGGCTTCAGCATGTTCCCCGCGGACATGGCGCCCTCGGCGCTGCCCACGCCCACGATCGTGTGGATCTCGTCGATGAACACGACCAGCTCGTCGGCGTGCTCGCGGATCTCGTCCACGAGCTTCTTCAGCCGCTCCTCGAAGTCGCCCCGGTAGCGGGTGCCCGCGACCACGCCGCCCAGATCCAGCTGGACGATCCGCTTCCCGCGCAGCGTCTCGGGCACGTCGTCGTCGACGATCCGCTGCGCCAGCCCCTCGGCGATCGCCGTCTTGCCGACGCCCGGGTCGCCGATCAGGACCGGGTTGTTCTTGGTGCGCCGCGACAGGACCTCGACGGTCTCCTCGATCTCCTGCTGCCGTCCGATCACCGGGTCGACCCGGCCCTCCCGCGCCAGCGCGGTCAGGTCGCGGCCGAACTCGTCCAGCGTCGGCGTCGCGGACGGCTGCGCGCCGCCCCCGCCCGGCGGCGGCTGCCCGGGGCCGCCCCCGCTCGCGGCCTGCTGCAGCGTGTCCGGCGTCACGTGCTCGTGGTCGAGGATCCGGCCCGCGCTCGACCCGCGGTCGAGCGCCAGCGCGAACAGGACGTGCTCGGGCCCGATGTAGGACGAGCCCAGCGCCCGCGACACCTGGTGCGAGTCCAGCAGCGCGCGCTTCGCCGACGGCGTCAGCTCGGGCGGGACGTCGCGCGGCTCGCCCCGCCGGCCATGGCTCTCGATCTCGTCCTTGATCTTGTCCGGGTCGGCGCCGGCCCGCTCGATCCAGTGCCGCGTCCCCTGCTGCCGCGTCGCCGCCCACAGCAGGTGATCGGTGTCGAGGTCGACGCTGCCCCACTGCGCCGCCTGCGCCGCCGCGTCCCGCACCAGTTCGCGCGCCGGCTCGCTCATGAGCCGGGCGATGCTGATCCGCTCCTGCGGGCGGCGGTGCGCCCGCGAACCGAAGAAACGGGCGAGCATCTCCTCGAAGGGATCCATCCCCCCTGACCCGTACCATCCCGCGGTCATCTTCGGAAACCCCCCGGTCGTCGAAGGACACGTCTGGCAATGGTCACTCACGTGCCCGTGGCGCGCTCCCGGAAACCCGGCCGGACGGTGCGCGCGGCTCCCCGGCGGCGCCGCACGAGATCGTCGGCGGCGTCCGGCCACCGGACGTGCTCGAAGGCGAACCCCGCGTCGAGCAGCCGGCCGGGGACGACACGGCGGCTCTTCAGCAGGAGCTCGGTGTCGGACCGGATCGCGAGCGCGCCGACCTCCGCCATCCACGCGGTCGCGGGCAGGCCGGCCGGGACGCCCCACGCGGCCCGCAGCGCCCGCATGAACCGCCGCTGCGGCAGCGGCCCCGGAGCCGCGAGGTTGACCGGCCCGGCGAGATCGTCCCGTCCGATCAGGAACTCGACCGCGCGGACGAAGTCGCGGTCGTGGATCCAGGACACGTACTGCGCGCCCCCCGCGACGGGCCCGCCGAGCCCGAGCCGCGCCAGCCACGACAGGACGTCGAACACGCCGCCGCGATCCGGGCTCATCACCATCGCGGCCCGCAGCGCGACCTTGCGGGTCCCCGGCGTCTCGGCCCGCTCCTGCGCCCGCTCCCAGTTCCGGGCGATCCTGACGCTGTAGCCCCAGTACCCCGGTACTCCGGGCTCACCACCGCCGATCACGCCGGTCGCCTCGTCGTTCGGCGCGTCGAACCGGTGCGCGTAGACGGTGGCCGTGCTCATTTGCAGCCAGACCCGCGGGGGTCGCGCGGCGGCCGCGATCGCCGCGCCCACGACCTCCGTCGACTGGACCCGCGAATCCATCATCTCCCGCAGGTTGGCGGGGGTGTAGCGGCAGCTGACGCTCCGCCCCGCCAGGTTGATCACGACGTCGCTGCCGTCGACCGCCTCCGCCCAGGCGCCCAGCGTCCGGCCGTCCCACGGGATCTCGCGCTCGCGCGACGGCCTCCGCGTCAGGACCACGACCTCGTGCCCCGCCGCCGTCAGCGCGCGATCCAGGATCGTGCCCACCTGCCCGGTACCCCCGGGGATCACAACCTTCATCGCCCCGCCTCTCGACGTCCCACAGGCGACTCTAACCGCAAAACTGAACGCGTTCAAAGAACGGTGCCGCACGCCACACCGGATCTCCCGGAGGGCCGCCCTACCCGCGCTCCACATCGTCCGCCGGGGTCTCGACCGGGCCGTGCAGCACCTCGCGGGCCTGTTCGGCAGCGCGAATGGTGCTCTCGCTGACGAATTCGAGGAAACGGGCGACGTTCTCGAGGCGCTCGGCGGCCGGGGTGCCGCGGCCGAGGACGTCGACGCCCTGCCGCGCGGTCTCGACGATCTGGGTGAGCGACCGGGCGCTCGCCATCATCGACTGGTACCAGACGTCGTCGTCGACGGTGTAGCGCTCGCGGCGCCGCTCGTCGCGCTCGCGCCGGACGAGGCTCTGCTCCTCCAGGAACGCGATCGCCTTGGACACCGACGCCGGGCTGACCTGGAGGCGCTGGACCAGTTCGGCCGCGGTGAGGCTGCCGGTGTCGGTGAGGGAGATGCACCCCAGCACCCGGGCCGTCATCTTGGGCATCCCCGAGGCCATGAGGACGGTGGTGAACGTCTCGGTGTACTCGCGGAGGGCCTCGGTGTCCCGCCCGTCGGGCCGCGGGGGCGCCTCCCGGGACGCCGCCCGCCTGCGCCGGTGGGCGCGGCGCTCGGTGGCGCGGTGCGCCAGGTCGGAGCGGTAGGCGGTGGGCCCGCCGTTGCGCATCACCTCGCGCGTGATCGTCGAGGTCGGACGATCGAGGCGGCGGGCGATCTCCGCGTAGGCGAGGCCGTCGGCCACCCCCAGCGCGATCTGCTGGCGTTCCTGCTGGGTGAGCCTGCCTCCCGGCATCGCGACCTCCTCGGTGCTCCTGGATGCGGAGAGCATAGCGTTCACTTCCAAGTCATTGCAACAATCGACTGTCCAGTCGTTGCATTGACCTTCATGTCATTGCAACAATTTAGGACTTTCTACCTGTAGAAACGCTCTTCACGTGCAACACAGTCGTTGCCAAAATTTGAAACGCAACGTAGCGTTTTTAGCATCGGAAACACAATCCACGGGGTGCGACGCCGGAGGCGCCACAGACCTCGACATCCACGCGACCACCTACGGCGACATCGTCGCTCGCGGCCTCTGAGGAGCACCATCATGACCAACCTGGCCATCGCGGCGAACGGGCTGCGCAAGTCCTACGGCGACAAGGTCGTGCTCGACGGCGTCGACCTGGCCGTCCCCGAAGGGACGATCTTCTCTCTGCTGGGCCCGAACGGCGCCGGCAAGACGACCACCGTCCAGATTCTCTCCACCCTGATCCCGGCCGACGGCGGCACCGTCCAGGTCGCCGGGCACGACCTCGCCCGCGAACCGGACGACGTGCGCGGCGCCATCGGCGTCACCGGCCAGTACTCGGCCGTCGACAAGCTGCTCACCGGCGAGGAGAACCTCCTCCTCATGGCCGACCTCAAGCACCTGCCCCGCAAGGACGGCAAGCGCAAGGCCGCCGAACTGCTCGACCGCTTCGACCTGGCCGACGCCGCGCGCAAGCCCGCCTCCACCTACTCCGGCGGCATGCGGCGCCGCCTCGACCTGGCGATGACCCTGGTCGGCGACCCCCGCCTGATCTTCCTGGACGAGCCCACCACCGGCCTCGACCCGCGCAGCCGCCGCTCCATGTGGCGGACCGTCCGCGAACTCGTCGCCCGCGGCGTCACCATCTTCCTGACCACCCAGTACCTGGATGAGGCCGACGAGCTCGCCGACCACATCGCCCTCCTCGACAACGGACGCCTGATCGCCGAGGGCACCGCCGACGAGCTGAAACGCCTCGTCCCCGGCGGCCACATCCGGCTCACCTTCACCGGCACGCCCCCGCTCGACGCCGCCCGCCGCCTCGTCGGCACCGGCATCGCCGACCCCGAGGCGCTCACCCTGCGGGTGCCGAGCGACGGCGGCGTCCGCTCGATCCGCGAACTGCTCACCCTCCTGGACGACCACGCGATCGACATCGCCGACATGAGCGTCCACACCCCCGACCTCGACGACGTCTTCCTCACCCTCACCGGCCGGCAGAAGGAGCCCACCCCATGAGCACCCTCACCCTCGCGATGCGCGATTCGTCCACCATGGTCCGGCGCCAGCTCAAGCGCCTGGTCCGCTACCCGGCCATGACCGTCCAGCTGATCATCACGCCGGTCATCATCCTGCTGCTGTTCGTCTACGTCCTCGGCGGCACCCTGGGCAGCGGACTCGGCGGCGGACGCGACGCCTACGTCAACTACGTCGTCCCCGGCATCCTCCTCATGGCGGTCGCGACCGCCGCGACCGGGACCGCCGTCATGGTCGCCACCGACATGACCGAAGGCATCATCGCCCGCTTCCGCACCATGCGGATCTCCCGCGCCTCCGTCCTCACCGGCCACGTCGTCGGCAGCGTCGTCCAGCAGCTGCTCGGCATGGCCGTCCTCATCGGGATCGCCCTGGCCATCGGCTTCCGCCCGAACGCCACCGCACTCGAATGGCTGGCCGCCATCGCGATGCTCACCCTGTTCGCCCTGGCCGTCACCTGGCTGTCGGTCGCCCTGGGCCTGAAGTCCCCGACCCCCGAGGCCGCCAGCAACGCCCCGATGCCGCTGATCCTCCTGCCCTTCCTGGGCAGCGGCTTCGTCCCCACCGACTCCATGCCCACCGCCCTCCGCTGGTTCGCCGAGTACCAGCCCTTCACCCCCATCATGGAAACCATCCGCGGTCTCCTCCTAGGAACCCCCATCGGCAACAGCGCGACCATCGCCACCGCCTGGTGCACCGGCATAGCGGCCCTCTCCTACCTCTGGGCCAAGCGCACCTTCAACAAGCCCTGACAGAGCACCCCGCCCCAAGGGCCGTCGGACCCCAGGTCCAGACGGCCCTTCACCCTTTCCAGGCCACCCATTCCAGCCCGGTCACGAAGTCCGGTTCGGTTACGTGGGGTCGGCGTCGCGGCCTTGGCGTTGGACGCCCCGGCGCATCGCGTCGAGGAGGATTTTTCCCACGAGGCCGAGGAACACGAGGTCACCGAACATCTGGACGGTCGTCAGGATCCGCGCCGGCTGGGAGCGCGGAACGATGTCCCCGAACCCGACCGATGAGAACACGGTCACGGTGAAGTACAGCGCGTCGACGTGGGTGAGCGGTTCGGAGAACGTACCCGGCGCATTGTTCTCCATCAGGCAGTAGCTCCCCGCGAACACCACCAAGAACAGCGTGACGGACGTCGCGAGCGCCTCGACGGCACGCAGCAGCGGCGTGGGCGACCGCACGATCGCCTTCGCCTGCCACCCGACGAGGACTCCCAGCGCGCCCAGGGAGCAGCCCAGCACCACGCTCGTCACGCCCGTGAACGAACGGGTCAGCGGCACCGCGAAGTAGACCGCCAGCAGGCAGGCGGTCGTCAGCGTCGGGCGCAGGACGGCCCAGAACACGAACCGGCGCGAGCGGGTCACCACCCCCCACCCATTCCCCGGCGGGACGAAGAAATCGTCTCGGTCATCCGCACCCGCCTGGCGCCGTAGCGGTCAGGGCGTCCGGCGGTCGCGCCAGGCTCACCGAACTGCTCACCTTCGCCGCCGATGGCGTCCTGGAACCACGGGTCGCCGGCCGGGTGCCCCTGACCGACGCCGCAACGGCCTACGACAGGGTCGCCGGCGGCGGCCAACGCGGCCGCTGGCTCCTACTCCCCTGACAAGCTCCCCTGACAAGCCTCAGCCGGCGCGGCCGTCCTCGACGGAAGCACGCCGAGGACGGCGTTCTGGCGTGTCCCGCCCTCGGGCCTCCTGCACTGGCAGCAGGCCCGAGGGCCGGGGGGGACGGTCAGGACGCGGGATCCACGAACATGGTGGTCTCCCAGGTACTGCCGTCCGGGAGTCGCGCCGTGAGGGTGGGGGCCGCGAATTCGCTCACCTCTGACGTCGTTCCCTGGAAGGTGACCGAGGACTGGCCCGCCGGGATGGTCACCTCGGCGGGGAGCTGAACGACCGGGTCGCTGCTTTCGAGATGCACGCTGATCGGCACGCTCGTGGCCGTCCCGAGGCGGACGGTGCCCGCGAACGGCTGCCCGCCGGTGATCACCCACGGCTCGACGTCGAACCCGACGAGACCGGGGTGCACCCGGACGGTGTGGCTCCGCGTCCCCACTCCCTCGATGTTCGCCGTGATGGTGACGTCGCCGTCGATATCGGACGGCATCGAGACCTGGATCTGAGAAGTCCCGGTGTGGCCTTCCAGGTACTGCCGAGGACTGGGCGGGTACTGGAGTTTCCACCATCCCGCCCTCTCTGAAACAGCGCACAAGGACTTCCGAACCAAGATCGTAAACGCGTGGGAGCTGGTGCGACGTCACATCTTGGTAGCGCTGCCGTCGTGAGGCGGCACGGAGAAGCGAGCGTCAGGGCGGGGTCAGATGAGGCCCTGGGCGAGCATGGCGTCGGCGACGCGTTCGAAGCCCGCTATGTTCGCGCCGACGACGTAGTTGCCGGGTGCGCCGTAGCGTTCGGCGGTCTCGTAGCACGTCTCGTGGATGTTCCGCATGATCGAGGCCAGTTCCTCCTCGACGCGGGAGAACGACCAGGCGGCGCGGCTCGCGTTCTGGCGCATCTCCAGGGCGCTGACGGCGACGCCGCCCGCGTTGGCGGCCTTGCCGGGGCCGAACGCGACGTTCGCGTCCTGGAAGATGTGCGCGGCCTCCGGCGTGGTCGGCATGTTGGCGCCCTCGGACACCGCCTTGACGCCGTTGCGGACGAGGATCCGCGCGGCCTCCGCGTCCAGTTCGTTCTGCGTCGCGGACGGCAGCGCGATATCGGCCGGGACGTCCCAGACCCGGCCGCCCGGTACGAACCGGGCGGACACGCCGCGCTTGTCGGCGTAGTCGGACACGCGGCCCCGGTCGATCTCCTTGACCTGCTTCAGCAGGTCGAGGTCGATGCCCTTCTCGTCCACCACGTACCCGCTGGAGTCGGACACCGTGATCACGTTGGCGCCGAGCTGCTGCGCCTTCTCGATCGTGTAGATCGCGACGTTCCCGGAGCCGGACACGGTGATCTGCTGGCCGTCCAGGTCCTCGCCGCGGCGGCGGAGCATCTCGGACGTGAACATGACGTTGCCGTAGCCGGTCGCCTCCGTCCGGCACGCGGAGCCGCCCCAGAGGGCGCCCTTGCCCGTCAGCATCCCCGCCTCCCAGCGGTTCGTGACGCGGCGGTACTGGCCGAACAGGTAGCCGACCTCGCGGCCGCCGACGCCGATGTCCCCGGCCGGGACGTCGGTGTGCTCGCCGACGTGCCGGTACAGCTCGGTCATGAACGACTGGCAGAACCGCATGACCTCCTCGTCGCTGCGGCCGTGCGGGTCGAAGTCGCTGCCGCCCTTGCCGCCGCCGATGCCGAGCCCGGTCAGCGCGTTCTTGAAGATCTGCTCGAAGCCGAGGAACTTGACGATGCCGAGGTTCACCGTCGGATGAAAGCGGAGCCCGCCCTTGTACGGCCCGAGTGCGCCGTTGAACTCGACGCGGAAGCCGCGGTTGACGTGGATCTCACCGTTGTCGTCCTGCCAGGGCACCCGGAACATGATCTGGCGCTCCGGCTCGATCACCCGCTCGACCATCTTGGCCGCCGCCAGCCCCGGCCGCGCCGCCAGGACCGGGCCGAGGGACTCGAGCACCTCGTGGACGGCCTGGTGGAACTCCGGTTCGCCCGGGTCCCGGCTGAGCACCCTGTCGTAGGACTCTTCCAGGGCGGCCATTGTCTCGGGCGGCGCCGGCAGACGAGGGGCCAGTGGCATGGTGAGGTTCCCTTCCGTGAGACCCCTCCACTCTAAAACCTGTGTTTCACCGCCTGAGACGGGGTGACCGCAGGTCGGAACCGGTGCACTGCCGACCAAAGCCCTGAACGGTCCCATGCCGAGAGCGCCGGGCTCGTGAACCACCGCGGCGGCGAGCGGTCAGGGGGCGGCGCGGAGGTGGCCGGCGAGGACGGCGGCCTGGCTGTGGTCGATGTCCTTGGTCGCGGTGAGGAGGGTGAGCGTGCCGCCGGCGGCGAGTTCGCGGAGCCGGTCGAGGGCGGCGGCGCGGTCGGGGTCGCGCAGCTCGGCGTCGTAGCGGTCGGTGAACTCGCCGAACTTGTCGACGTCGTGGCCGTACCACTTGCGCAGCTCGGTCGATGGGGCGACGTCCTTCGCCCACTCGTCCAGGCGGGCCTTGTCCTTGGACAGCCCGCGCGGCCACACGCGGTCGACCAGGACCCGCGTGCCGTCGTCGGACGATGCGGGCTCGTACACCCGGCGCAGCTTGACGTCCATGCTTCCTCCCAGTCCCACCTATACCCGGCCCGGCGGCTCGATGCCCGGGTTCTGTCGGTGCCGGGCCGTACGCTCTGGCCGTCCGTCCACGGGGAGGCCGCATGCCGGAGACCGCGCGCCAGGCGCCCTTATGGCGGCTCACCCCGGCACAGCGGCTGCTGGAGGGCGGTGCGCTGCTGAACTCGCTGGCGTTCTTCGCCGCGATGCCGTTCGCGCCGCTGTACCTGAGCGAGCACACGAGCCTCGGGAAGCCCGCCGTGGGCGCGGTCGTCGGGGCGGTCGCGCTCATCGCGGCGTTCGGCGGGCTGCTCGGCGGCATGATCGTCGACCGGCTCGGCGCGGTGCCGCTGATGCGGGCCGGGCTGGTCTGCTACGTCGCCGTGTACGGGCTGCTGGCCTCGGTCCGCGAGGCGGCGGCGATCGTGGTGCTGTTCCTGCTGCTGGGCGGGGCGCGGCTGATGGTGGAGCCGGGCGCGAAGAAGCTGCTGTCGCACGCGGCCGACGAGTCCCCCGGGCGCGCGGAGGGCCGCATGTTCAGGGTGCGGTACATGACGCTCTGCGCGGGCGCCATCGGCGGGCCCGCGATCGGCGGCGCGCTGTACCACGTCGATCCGGTGGCGTTCTTCGCCGTGCCCGCGTTCTTCTACGCGTCCTACCTGGTCCTCGTGCTCGTGCGGAACCGGGACCTCGTGGCGTTGCAGCCGCCGCGCGGGGACGGGGCCGGGCCGTCCGCGCGCGCGTCGGTCGCGGCCACGCTGCGCGACCGGCGGCTCCTCGCGGTCGTCGCCGGCGGCATCGTGGTCTTCTTCGTCTTCTCCCAGCTGGAGTCGATGATCCCGCTCTACATGAAGGAGCGGTACGGCGACCGGACGGAGGGCTACTTCGCGGTCCTGTTCATCACCAACGCCGTGCTCGCCCTGGCGCTGCAACTCCCGATCGACCGGGTGTCGGGGCGGATCGGCCGCACCGCCTTGATCGTGCTGGGCGCGGCGAACTTCACGCTGGCGTTCGCGTGCTTCTGGGCGAGCCCGTCCGGCCTGGTCTGGCTGTACGCCGGGATCGTCTTCTGGACGATCGGCGAGGGCGTCCTGCTGCCGCTGCCCGACATCGCCGTCCACGAGATGGCGTCCGGCGAGCACAAGGGCGCGTACTTCGGCCTGTCGGAGGTCCGGCAGCTCGGCTTCTTCCTCGGCCCCTTCACCGGCGGCCTGCTGCTGGACGCCGGGACGACGCCGTACTTCCTCGTCATGGGAACGTTCATCTTCCTGTGCGTCCCGCTGTTGATGCACCGCCCCTCCGGCGCCGTGCCGTCCGCCTCCGGAGCCGCCCCCACGCCCGCACCCGCTCCCTGATCGCGGTCCGGGCGCTCACCCGTCCGGGCCCGCCGCGGGGTTCCGGTCGGCGGGGCTCCGGTCGGCGGCGCTCCGGGCGCGCTCGGCCGCGCGGCGGGCGAACTCGGCGGCGGCGGTGCGGCGGGCGAACTCCCCGGCCAGGGCGCGGCCGAGGACGTCGTCGTCGGGCCGGTGCCGTTCCAGGTATTCGAGGGCCTCGGCGAGTTCCCCGGTGGTGAGCCGGCGCACCGGCTTCCCGGTCCAGCGCGGAGGCCGCCCGTCGGCGGCCCCGGCGGCGGGCGCCGCACGCGTTTCTGAGTTCACGTTCCTGCCCCTTTCATTGTCCGGTGCCGGTCATGGCGCGGCGCGGCGCCGGGTACCGCATTCGCCGGCTCGAATAGGATCGCCGCGTGCATTGGTGGAGCCAGCAGGCGTGCGACGCGGCCGCGGAGGCGCAGGCCGCCGATCCCTCCCCGGGAAATCTCATGGCCGCGGCCCAGGTGCAGGCGCTGGTCTCGCTGGCGGAGGCGCTGCACCGCATCGCCGCGACGCTGGAGGAGCGGGACGAGAACGATACCGCCCCGCCATTGCCCGTCCGGCCGAAATAGCGATCGTTTCCGCAAAGAACACCGGCGCGAAAATACCGGTGCGCCCGCAAAGGGGACGCACCGGTATCTCCCAGGACGATCAGACGTCGCTGAATGACTTGCGTTCCGTCCTGCCGTTGGCGCTCGGGGCGAGGCGGGAGGTCTTGGCGACGGGCGGGCGGGGCGGCGGCACGGTCTCCACGGGGTGGTCGGTGTCGGGCGCCGGGGCGCGCTCGTCGGGCACGGTGGGGCGGGGCTCGTCGCGGGGCCGGTCGCGCAGCCGCCGCGCGGCCTGCCGGAGGGCGCGCTCGCCGACCAGCCGGGTCAGCTCCAGGCCCCAGCAGTCCAGCTTGTCGGCGTCGGTGAGGTCGTCGCGGTGGCTCAGCTCGGCCGCGAGGCCGCCGAGCCGCTGCGCCTCCGACAGGTCGAACTCGCGCATGAGGTGGCAGCACAGCTCGGCGAGGGCGGCGTGGTCGCGCTCGAACGACAGCCCCGCCAGGTCGTTGCGCGACAGCCTGCTGAGGGCGCGCTTGCGCTCCAGCTCGCCGTCGGCGATCCGGAGGATGCCGTTGAGGACGGAGATCGGCCCGGCGCCGGCGGCCCTGCTCTGGGCGGGGGCGAACGACATCCGCAGGACGGCGGCGGAGCCGAGCCCGGCGGCGATCACCCGGACGACCATGAGGCTCGCCGGGGGCGTGGTGTCGGGGAGCCCGAACGTCCAGTCGGCGGCGGTGACCGCGATCAGCGCGACGATGGACGCGCTGCCGTTGACGAACACGAACAGCAGCCCGCCCGGCGACAGGAGGGCGGAGAACGGCTTGTCGCGGTAGCGTGCGACGAGTTCGGCGAGGCCGATCGCGCCGCCGATCAGGGCGGCGAAGAGCATCTCGAGGGTCATGGCCTTCCCCTATGCGCTGCGGGCGGTCAGCCGGCCGAACGGGGACTCCTCGCGCCGGTCGCGCCGCGCGAGCAGGGGTGCGGGACGCTGCCGGGCGGCGAGTTCGGCGCTCTCGACCTGCAGGAAGACCAGCAGCCATTCGGCGGGGCCGGCGGCGAGTCCGGAGTGGGTGCGCAGCGCCTGCTCGCGGGCGCCGAGAAAGGCCAGCAGCCAGCCGGTCGGCCCGGCCGCCCCGGCGCCTCGAATTCGTGAATTCATGGGGACGACCTTCGCGCAGCGGGGCACGGAAGTCGACGCCATCCGGGTCAAGTTTTCGCGGCGCGGGAGGGATTATCGGCAATTGCCGTTACGTCGGGAACGTCCGGTCGGCGGCGCCGATCTTCGCCCTTTTGGAGGGAATCCGGTGCCGTTTGATCAGGCCCGGGGATACCTTTACGAAGATTTCCGGTTCGGCGCTGAAACGTCTCCTGCGGGGAGATCTCCTGCCCCGTTCGCGGGCCGTCCGGCGGGGCTTCCGGCATTGCCCGGGAGGCGGTGCGACACGCCGCGCGGCGTGTCGTCGACTGTCAGCGCGGTGACAATCACCGGCCGGCCGCGCTGTCGCTGCGCTGGGCGCGGCAGGGGCTCGCGCTGGTCGAGCGGGGCGTGCTGCCGGGCAAGGAGCCGCTGCGCTGCCTGGACCATCTGCCGAGCCTGGTGGCGGCGCAGAGCGAGGAGCTGCTGGACGTGGCGCTCGGCGGCCGGCTCGCGCCGCTGATGAAGCTGCCGCCGCACCGCCGGGACGCGCTGGCCCGGACGCTGCTGACCTACATGGAGTGCCGCGACAACGCGGTGGCGGCGGCGGAGCGGCTGCTGGTGCACGAGCAGACCGTCCGGTACCGGATCCGGCGGCTGGGCGAGACGCTCGGCGGGATCATGCTCGATCCGGACCGGCGCATCGAGCTGCTGCTGCTCCTGCACCATCTCGTCCGCCTCGATCCGGGCGACCGGCGGCTGTCCCCCGGCGGACGCGCCGCAGGCGTGAACCGCGGTTGAGCGCCTGAACGGGCGGAGGGGCCACTCCCCCCGAAGTGACCCCTCTCCCCCCGTTCCGCCCGTGCCGGCCCCGGTGTTCTCACAGGACCGGCCGCTCCCCCCGAAGCGGCTCGCACCGGCCGGCGGCGGATGTGAAGAACGTAGCGAGGGCGGCGCGCCGAATCGAGGTTTCGGCCCTCCCCATCGACGAACGGGCCACTATGTGCGACGAACGGACCACGCTCAGCGAACATCTGGTGGGGGAGCGTGATGTAATTGCGTATTCCGGACGGCTTGCAGGGGCGAAGGGGCGAGGCGATGGCGGGACGCGCGCGGCCGATCACGCTGGTGGGGACTCCTGTCCTGCATCAGCCGTGCCGGCCGGTCGAGGACTTCGGCGCGACGCTGCGGGAGCTCACCGACGACATGTTCGCCAGCATGTACGAAGCGGAGGGCGTCGGCCTGGCCGCGAACCAGATCGGCGTGGACCTGCGCGTCTTCGTCTACGACTGCCCCGACGCGGACGGCGAGCGGCACAAGGGCGCCGTGGTCAATCCCGTCCTGGAACTGCCGGATCTGGAGGACAGGCGGCTGGACGACGACGAGGAAGGGTGCCTGTCCGTGCCGGGCCCTCATGCGCGCCTGGCACGTCCCGACCGTGCGGCCGTGCACGGCTTCGACGTCGAGGGGGCGGCGATCCGGGTAGAGGGGACGGGATTGCTCGCCCGCTGCCTCCAGCACGAGACGGACCACCTTGAGGGCAAGCTCTACATCGACCGGCTGTCGGCAAGGGCGCGCAAGAAGGTGCTCAAGGAGTTCGAGGCCCTGCGCGCGGAGAGCGCGGCGGGCTAGGCGCGGAGAGCGCGGCGGGCTAGGCGCGGAGAGCGCGGCGGGCTGGACGCGCAGGGCGCGGCGGGTCAGCCGTTCCACACCGGGAGGTGGACGGCGGACGGCCGGTCCCTGTCGCGGAGGATCTCGAAGCGGGTGCGGCGGGACGCGACGGCCCGTCCGGCGGGCTCGCCGGTGCCGTGGTTGCGGGCGAACCTGGGGAACGCGCCGCCCGCGAGCATGACGCGCAGCCGGTGGCCGCGCAGGAAGCGGTACGCGGTCGGGTGCATCTCGATCTCGGCCCGGACGACGCCCTCGCTCCCGATGCGCAGGATGCCGTCGGTGACGTTGCGGGAGACGCCGTCGCGGTCGACATCGCAGAGGCGGATGAACAGGTCGCCCCGGCCGGTGCTCGTCCGGACGTGGATCGTCGCCGACACCGGGCCGATGAGGTCGAGGTCGTCGTCCAGGGGCGTGCCGGTCATGACGACGACGTCGGCGCGGTGCTCGATCCGCGTGTTGTCCCGCTGCTTGCCTTTGCCGGGCGACAGGAGCGGGCCGCCGACGGTGGGTGTGGGGTCGAGCGGGTCGTAGGTGAACGTGGCGGGGCCCGCGTCGGGTGGGCCGTCCCAGACGAGGCTCTGGCCGAGGTAGAGCGGCGTGGGCTTGGTCTCGGGCGGGGGCCACTGGTCGAAGTCCAGCCAGCGGTCGGCCTTCTGCAGGTGGAGCCTGACCGGGGCCCGGCGGAGCTGGGCCTTGTCGCCGTTCAGGTGGGCGTTCAGCCAGGAGACCTGGTCGGAGACCATCGCACGGAGGGCCTTGGTGTCGTGTCCCCACGGGCCGATGGTGATGCGGACCTGGCGACCGGCCTCGTGGAGGGCGGTGAAGTCGCGTAGCTGGCCGCGCAGGAAGAGGTCCCACCATCCCGTCACCATCGTGGCCGGCGTGGTGGTGGCGGGGACGGCGGCGCTGTGGTCCGTCGCCTCCCAGAAGCCGTCGCCCGGTTCGGCGTGGGCGGTGACGTCGCGAAGGAACGATTCGGAGCGTCCGATGGCCGCCGTGTCCGCTTCCCCTACCGGCAGGTGACGCATCGCCTGGCGGACGCGCCTGTCGTGGAAGGGCCGCTTCCTCTCGCCTTGCGTGCCCATCAACGACGACCAGACGAGCGTGTTGTGGAGGGCGAGCGCACCACCCGGATAGAAGGAGCTCACGAACTCGGACGCGGTGACGCCGAGCCCCATCGCCTCAAGGGGAGGGTCCGCATAGGGCGCGATGGCCCATTCGGTGAAGCCGAGATAGCTCGCGCCCACCATGGCGACCTTGCCGTTACACCACGGTTGGTCGCGGAGCCATGCGAGCGTCGCCAGGCCGTCCGCCTTCTCGTTGTGGAAGGCGTGGAACTCGCCGCCCGAGCCGAGGACGCCGCGCACGTTCTGGATGACGACCTGGAACCCGCGCCTTGCGAGGACCCCGGCGAACAGCCGCATCGCGGGTTGCCGCTTGCCGTAGGGGGTGCGTATCAGCACGGCCGGCATCGGCCCCACGCCGCGCGGCCGGTACAGGTCGGCGATGAGGACGGCGCCGTCCGGCATGGGGACGCGCAGGTCGCGCCTGATGCCGATGTCCGGTGCGGGCACCTCGGGCAGGCCGAAGAGGCGGTCGACGAGTCGTCCCACGATGGCCATGCGCTCCTCCTCGGTCCGGTTACGAGGCTAGGAGACGTTCGTACTCGTAGAGAACGCCGGCGAACTCGCCGGTCGGCATCTCGCATGCGTGGCCGGGCAGCCACAGATGCTCCAGCCGGACGGTCTGGACGTCGACCCGCAGATGGCAGGCGTTCCCCGTGTGCTCCCAGCCGGGACGCGCCGCGCGCACGACCTCCAGATGGTGGCGATGGCTCTGCACGTCGTGGAGCAGGAACGCCGTGAGGACGTGGCGCGGCCCGTTCACCGCCTGGGTGAAGGTGCCCGCGCTGGACGCGGCGGCCTCCAGGTCGACCCCGGAGTCGACCAGCTCTGGGAAGAACACCCGGACGTGGCGGACGACGCCCTCGATCTCGATCGGCTGGCACGGCAGCCTCGGGACGGCGTCCGGGTCGACGTATCCGTGCACCGGGACACCGGCGACCACGCCCGACCACGCTCCCGGGACGCCGCTGACGAAACGGGCCTGCGTCAGGGTGTTGCCGAGCTCCGCCAGAAGCCGCTCCGGGTCGAGACCCCGCGGCATGAAGGTCTTGGTGCCGCCGCGCAGGCGGGTGCCCGACTCGTCCAGGACGGCGAGGTCGGCCCAACAGGCACCGGAGCCGGTCTCCATGACGCCGTGCGGGAGGCAGCCGTCGGGGTGCGGGGTGAGCCCGGCCATGTCCTCCAGCATGGCGCGCGGTGACTGGATCAGGCCCCAGCCCTGCGTCCGGTGGGAGACGGACCCGAGCGCGAGGGAACTCGCCATCGGCTCGCCGTTGCGCGGCTCCCCCAGGACGCGTTCGAGGCTGCGGCGGCTCCGCAGGGCGCCGATCTCCTGGAGGTACTCCTCCAGGCACTGCCGCAGCACGTCCGGGTCGAGGTCGCAGGACGCCCATCCGCCGACGTCCCGGACGTGGACGATCGTGCCGTCGAAGTCGAGGCGGTGGTAGCGGTAGACCTCCTCCCAGGGCGCGGACGGGCCGCCGCGGCCCAGCCGCCCCTGGGCGCGCGCGATCGCGGAGACGTCCTCGCCGAGGTCGTTGATGAGAAAGTCGCGCAGCGGGGCGTGCAGTGGATCGGTCTCCACGGCCACCCGCGCGCCATCGCTGCGGAACCGCACCGGAAGCGACATCGCCATTCGCGTGATTATGCCTATAAGCGAAGATCATCACCGCTAGGGCGGAATGTTCTTTCCGAACGTGCAGGCCATCAGCCAGTTTCGCTGCCCGTCCACGCGGGTTCGTCGGCCGTGTACGGGGGCGCCGGCTCGTACGGGCCGGCTCAACCGGGGCCGCTGAGCGGCGTCTCCCGGCCCCGGTCCCGCCGCCGAGCGGCCGGGGCCGGGAACTCCGCCCACACCACCGTCCGCGGCCCGTCCGCGCGGAACCCCCAGCGCGCCGAGAGCGCCTCCACGATCCGCATCCCGCGTCCCGTCTCGGCCCCGGCGCCGTCCTGCGCCCGCGGGGCCCTGACGTGCGGGCGCGCGCCCGCCGCGCCGTCGTCGGCGACCTCCAGCCGGTACACCCCGTCGCCCGCCGCGAGGACGACCGTCACCCGCCCGCCGTCCAGCCCCGACGCCGTGTGCGTGACCGCGTTCGCGACCGTCTCGCTCACCACCATGATCATGTCGTCGAGGGCGGGGAGGCCGGGCACCAGGTCGCGGACGAAGCGCCGCACGACCCCGACCGACCGCCGCTCCCCCGGCACGGTGATCTCGCCGATCACCGTGCACTCCCGCGCCTCCCCCACAGCACCGCCTCCCCCACGCCGGACGGAACCGGCCCGCAGGCCCGGATCGCCGGCCACGGCGGCCCGCAACGCGTCCTCGACGCCCACCCGACGGCTCCCTTCACGTCCGGAAAGTCGCCCGCCACCTCGCTGTACGGCCCCGCACCGGCCTTCCGTTCACGCCCCCCGGCGGGCCGATCGGACACCCGGGACCGAATGGTTACGCTGAGTAGTGCAAGGTGACCACGAGTACCGCACCGGGGGATCGGCTGTGACGACGGAGAGGCGGGACCGCGTCCGCCGCTGGCGGAACCGCCTGCTCTTCTCGGTGCGGGGGCGCGCGACGGTCCTGACGGCGGCGGTGTCCGCGCTGATCCTGGTGCTGGTGTTCGTCCTGGTGATGCTCCTCGCCCGGGACTGGGCGACGAACAGGGTGGCGCGGAAATCGGAGCGGACCGCCGAGCGGATCGCGTTCGACGTCTCCACGGGCGCGCAGCGCCAGGCACTCACCGTCAAGCCGGACGAGGCGCCGCTGGTCCAGGTCGTGAGCCCCGACGGAACGGTCGAGGCGGCCAGCAAGGCCGCCGAAGGACGCCCGGCCTTCGCGCAACCGCGGCTCAAGCGGAACGTCCTGCTGATCGACGAGCGGGCATGCCCCGCCTCCCTGGACGGTTGCGTCTGGGTGTTCGGCCTGCGCCTGCGGACGTCGCCGTGGGGGGAGGGCGTGATGGTCATGGCCGCGTCCCCGCTGCCGACCCCGCTGGACGTGTGGCTGCTGCCGGTGGGCACCGCGTTCATCCTCGCCGTGCTCCTCGCCCTCATCACCTGGTGGACGTGGTACACGCTCGGGCGGGCGCTGGTCCCGGTCGACCGCCTCCGCGCGGAACTCGCGGACGTCGGCGCCCGGGGCCTGGACCGCCGGGTCACGGTGCCGCGGACGGAAGGCGAGATGCAGGCGCTCACCGAGACGGTCAACGCCACCCTCGCGCGCCTGGAGGAGGCGTCCAACCGGGAGCGCCGGTTCGTCTCGGATGCCTCGCACGACCTGCGGAACCCGATCGCCGGCCTGTACATGCGGCTGGAGGTCGCGCTGGACGAACCGGACGACTACCCCTGGAAACCGATGGTCCGCGCGGCCATGGCCGACGTGCAGCGGCTGAGCGACATCGTCATGGACCTGCTGGAGCTGTCCCGGCTCGACGCGCGTACCCCGGCGACCGTCGAGCCCGTCGACCTCGCCGAGCTGGCCCGCCGCGAGCTGGCGCTGAGCGGAGGCCAGGTCCCCATCGAGACCCGGCTCGAACCGGGCGTGGTCGTCGCCGCGAACACGGTGCGGCTGGGCCGGGTGCTCGCCAACCTCCTGAACAACGCCGAGCGGCACGCCGAGTCGCGGATCCGGGTCACCGTGGCCCGCGACGACGGTGAGGCGGTCGTGGAGGTCCTGGACGACGGCTCCGGCGTCCCCGAGAAGTCCCGCGAACGGGTCTTCGAGCGATTCGCCAGGCTCCCGGAGTCGCGCGACCGGGACCCGCACGGCACCGGCCTCGGCCTGCCCATCGCCCGCGAGATCGCCGAGATCTACGGCGGCTCGCTGCGCGTCGCCGACAGCCCGCGCGGCGCCCGGTTCGTCCTTCGGCTCCCACTCGCCTGAGCACATCGGGAGGAATCAGGGCGGATCCGGTGTTATGCCGTTGATCGGCGAGAGGACGTCATGGGCGAGGACCTTGGGTACGGGTGGCAGGGCGAGCTGCTGGATCTGCCCGCCTATCTGAAGCGTGTCGGATACGACGGCGAGCCGGCGCCGACCGGGGAGGCGCTACGGGCGCTCCACCGGGCGCACGTCACGTCGATCCCCTTCGAGAACCTGGAGATCATGCTCGGGCGGCCGATCGGGCTGTCGCTGGACGCCGTCCAGGCGAAGCTCGTCGAGCGGCCGCGCGGCGGATACTGCTTCGAGCACAACCGGCTGTTCGCGGCCGTGCTGGAACGGCTCGGGTACGAGGTCACGGCCCTGACCGGGCGGGTCACGCTGGGCGCGGCGAACCTCCGCCCGCCGACGCACGCGCTGCTGCACGTCCGCGCGCCGGGCGCGCCGCGCGACGAGCCCGCCTGGCTGTGCGACGTGGGCTTCGGCGGCGGGCCGCTGGAGCCGCTGCGCCTCGTCGACGGCGAGGAGGTCGTCCAGGACGGCTGGGGTTTCCGCCTCCAGCGGGGCCGCACCGTCACCGCGTGGACCCCGCCCACGACCGGCTGGGAACTCCACCAGACCGGAGCGGACGGCTGGCTCCAGCGGCACACGTTCACGCTGGACGAGGCGTTCCGGGTCGACTTCGACGTGCTGAACTACTACGTCTCGACCAATCCCCGGTCGCCGTTCACGACCCGTCCGTTCACGCAGCGGTTCTCGCCGGACGCCCTCCGCGCCCTGGACGGGACGACGCTGACCGTCACCCGTCCGGACGGCTCCGCCGAGTCCCGCGAGCTCGCCCCGGAGGAGCTGCCCGAAACGCTCGAACGGGACTTCGGGATCGTCCTGGAGGCCGAGGACGCCGCCCGCCTCATCGCGTTCGTCCGCGCCGGCGCCCCAGGACCGGAGGATTGAGATTCGCCCTCCGGGTATCGCCTCCGTTCGAGTCCGACGAGGAGGGGCGATGACCGGGCACGACTCGAACAAGCACGACGCGAACGAGCACGATTCGAACAAGCGCGACGAGGACAAGCCGCTCGCCGACCGGCGCGCCGAGGCGGGCGCGCCGCAGGACACCGAAGCGGACTTCGCCGAGGAGCACACCCCCGGCCCCACCGACCCGCCGATCGCCGAGGCCGAGACCCCCGGCGGCGAGGACGACGGCTACAGCCCGCAGACGGAGGTCCCGTAGCGGCTCACTCGCTGTCGTCGCCGTGGTCGGAGCCGACCGTGACGCCGACGACGTCGTCCAGCTCGCTCAGGTGCGCGGTGAGATCGGGCACCGAGCCCGTGCCCTCCAGCACCAGCGACACGACCGCGTTGCCGTGCCGCCGCCGCTCGGCGGGCTCGCGCCGGTCGCGCCGCTCGTCCCGGCCGCGGTCGGAGTCGTCCGGCAGGTAGTCGCGGTCGACGTTGACCTCCAGGATGACGAACCCGCGCTGCGTGCACTCCATCAGCACCTGCCGCAGCACGCCCCGGCCGTCCCGGTAGACGAGCCGCATCCGCACCGTCCCGGCCGGGCGGAACCGCCGCAGCGGCAGCCGGTGCGACAGCCCGCTCAGCCCGTACACGACGAGGAAGTGCACGGCCGTGACCGCCACGGCCAGGACCGGCAGCCCGCCGCCCGCCGCCATGCCGACCGCCGCCGTCACCCACACGACCGCCGCCGTCGTCAGCCCGCGCACCGCGTCCCGCCGGACGAAGATGAGCCCGCCGCCGATGAACCCGATGCCGGACACGATCTGCGCCGCCACCCGGGACGGGTCGAGCGACACGTTGCCCGGGACGTCCTCGAACCCGTACTTGCTGACCAGCATGAACAGGGCGGAGCCGACGCCGACGAGGGTGTGCGTGCGCAGCCCGGCGCTCTTGTTGCGCAGCCCGCGCTCCAGGCCGATGGCGGCCGACAGCACCATCGCCAGGAGCAGCTCACCGATCTGGACGAACCCCTGGCCCGGCGACAGCTCGATCACCCGTTGTCCCTACCCTCCCGCCGCGTCCCACAAGCCATCACAAACCATCACAAGCACCCGCAAACCTCCCCATGCAGGCCACGGCATGCGAAACCTGCCCCGGGTTCCGCTCCCGGGACAGGCTCGCCTCGCCCTATGCGCTGGACGGCTCGGGACGCAGCGGGTCGTGCCCCACGCTCATCAGCGCGTGCCGCCACTCCTCGTCCCGCTCCGCGTTCGGCGGACGGTGCTCCAGGCGGTCCTCGACGAAGTCCACGACCTCCACCATCAGCTCGGCGTCGCCCTCGGTCAGGTCGACCTTGCGCTTGCGCAGCACGTCCACCACGCGGGCGCCGAGCCGGTCGACCCCCGGGCCGCGTCCGCCCGCCGGGAACGCCTCTTCGCCCGAGGCGTCCGTGAGCAGCCACGTCCGCAGTTCGTCGGAGGTCATGTTGACGACCCGGTGGAAGTCCTCCCAGGCCAGCTCTACGTCAGCCGGTATGCGATCTTTCATCGGCAACTCCCTCTCGGCCGTTGCGGACCGCCCTACCCGATGCTCACCGCCCCATTCGTCCCACATTGCTGGGACATGACCGTGTTGCCTGACCTGCCATGCGTTACAGGGACGGCGAGCCGGGCACACGTCCGCCCATGGACCACTCCCAGGCCCCCGTCCTCGACGCCCTCGCGGCCTACCATCGCGAAGAGCAGCTCCCCTTCACCCCGCCCGGCCACAAGCAGGGCCGCGGCGCCGACCCGCGCGTGCGCGAGGTGCTCGGTGACGCGGTGTTCCGGTCGGACGTCCTCGCGATCTCCGGCCTGGACGACCGCATGTCGAGCAACGAGGTGCTGGAGCAGGCCCAGGAGCTGATGGCGGACGCCGTCCACGCCGAGCGGACGTTCTTCTCCACGTGCGGCAGCTCGCTTTCGGTCAAGAGCGCGATGCTGGCGGTGGCGGGCCCCGGCGAGAAGCTCCTCATCGGGCGGGACGCCCACAAGTCGGTCGTCTCGGGCCTGATCCTCTCGGGCGTCCGGCCGATCTGGGTGGAACCGCAGTGGGACGCCGTCCGGCACCTCGCGCACCCGCCGTCCCCCGAGGCGTTCGCGGCGCGCCTCGACGAGCACCCCGACGCGCGCGGCGCCCTCGTCACCAGCCCCACCCCGTACGGGACGTGCGCCGACCTCGCCGCGATCGCCGAAGCCTGCCACCGCCGCGGCAAGCCGCTCATCGTGGACGAGGCGTGGGGCGCGCACCTGCCGTTCCACCCCGGCCTCCCCACCTGGGCCATGGACGCCGGCGCCGACGTGTGCGTCACGAGCGTCCACAAGATGGGTGCCGGGCTAGAACAGGGCTCCGTCTTCCACCAGCAGGGAGACCTGGTCGACCCCGACGTGCTCAAGGCCCGCGAGGACCTGCTCGGCACCACCAGCCCGTCCGTCCTGCTCTACGCGGGGCTGGACGGGTGGCGGCGGCAGATGGTGGAACACGGTGAGGCCCTGCTGCAGGACGCGCTCGACCTGGCGTCCGGCGTCCGCGCGAAGATATCCGCCATCCCCGGGTTAGACGTCCAGGGCCGGACCGAGTTCACCGGCCCCGGACGTGCCCGCGACCTCGATCCCCTGCCGATCGTCATCGACATCGCCGGGCTCGGCGTCACCGGCTACCGCGCCGCCGACTGGCTCCGCGAGCACCACCGCGTCAACATGCACCTCGCCGACCACCGGCGGATCAGCGCGCAGCTCACCTTCGCCGACGACAAGGACACGGCCGCGCGACTCCTCGCCGCGCTCGGCGACCTGCACGCGCACGCCGGCGATCTGAAGGGGTCGCCGGAGATCTACGTGCCGTCCCCGAAGCAGCTGCGGCTCGAACTGGTCGTGCTGCCGCGCGACGCGTTCTTCGGCCCCGCCGAGCAGGTCCCCGCGCGCGACGCCATCGGACGCGTCAGCGCGGAGATGCTCACCCCGTACCCGCCCGGCATCCCGGCCGTCCTGCCGGGTGAACGGATCACGGCGCCGGTCACGGACTACCTGCGCACCGGCGTCGACGGCGGAATGGTCATCCCCGACGGAGCGGATCCGTCGGTGAAGACGATCCGGGTCCTGATCGAAGACTGACGTAGTCCTCCAGGCGGGCCACGGCGAAGCCCTGGCGCCGCACCCGCTTGAGCATGTGGGCGAACATCCCGGTCATCGTCTCGCCCTTGAGCTGCTCCGGGCCCCGGAAGTGGGCCAGCAGGATGTCGCCGGGGTGCAGCCTCTTGTTCACGTCGTCGTACTGCATGTCGTGGATCTGCATGGAGGCGCGCCACATGACGATCCCGTCGACGCCGCATTCGCGGGCCGCCTGCTGCGTGACCCAGTTCCATCGTCCGTAGGGCGGCCTCAGCAGGGTGGGACTCGTCCCGTACTGCTCGGTCAGCGCCTTCTGGTTGCCGCAGATCTCGCGCTTCTGGCCGTCCAGCCCGAGCGCCGGCAGGACGGGATGGGTCAGCGTGTGGTTCTGGACCTGGTTCCCCAGAGCCTGCAAGGGCCGGAAGTACGCGTAGTCGTCCATGACGACGTTGTCGGTGAGGAACATGGTGACGGGCACCCGGAGGTCCGTCAGCATCTGGACGAACCGGGGGTCCTTCTCCTGACCGTCATCGATCGTGATGAAGACGACCCGCTCCTCGGTCGGGACACGGTCGAAGACCTTCACGGGTCCCTTGCCGCCGAGCTTGAGGGGCGCGTCCTGCGGCGGAGCGGGCGCCGGCGGCAGCGGCGCGAGGCCCCACTTCCGCCAGACCGCGGCCTCGTCCCGGACGACGGGCGCCGCACTCGGCGCCGGCGCCCGCGTCGCCTGCACCGGCGCGGCCACCCGGCTCGGCTCGGCCGCCTCGCATCCCCGCGCCCCCAGCACCGCGACCAGCACGGCGGCACCGGCCACCACCCGAAAAGCCCGCACCCCTCGCCCTCCCCCACCCGGCTGCTCAGAACCTATCGGCCCTCGTGGGGGCGCCGGAGGGCGCTGTGCCAGACTCCTATCCGGCGGGACCGCTAGCTGAGGAGCGACATGGAGCTGATCCACTCCGGGAAGGTCAGGGACGTCTACGCGGACGGCGACGAGCTGATCCTCGTGGCGTCCGACCGGGTGAGCGTCTACGACGTCGTCCTGCCCACGCGGATCCCCGACAAGGGCAAGATCCTCACCCAACTGTCCCTGTGGTGGTTCGAGCAGCTCGCCGGAATCATCCCGAACCATGTCGTGTCGGCGACGGACGTCCCCGACGAGTGGGCCGGGCGCGCCATCCGCTGCCGCCGCCTCAGCATGCTCCCCGTCGAGTGGATCGCCCGCGGCTACCTCACCGGCCTCGGCCTGAAGGAGTACGAGAAGAACGGCACCGTGTCCGGGATCGCGCTGCCGGGCGGCCTGGTCGACGCGTCCAGCCTCCCCGAGCCGATCTTCACCCCGACCACGAAGGCCACCGAGGGCCACGACGAGTTCATCACCTACGCCGACGTGGTGGACGAGATCGGCGCCGACACCGCCGCGCGGCTCAAGGACGTCACGCTGGAGATCTACAAGCGCGGCGCCGCCCTCGCCGCCGAACGCGGCATCATCATCGCCGACACGAAGCTGGAGTTCGGCCGCGCCGCCGACGGCACGCTCGTCCTCGGCGACGAGGTCCTGACGCCCGACTCGTCCCGCTTCTGGCCCGCCGACGACTGGGCGCCGGGCCGCGCCCAGCACTCCCTGGACAAGCAGTTCGTCCGCGACTGGAGCAGCACCCTCGACTGGGACCGCACCCCGCCCGGCCCGGCCATCCCCCGGGAGGTCGTGGACGCCACCCGCGCCCGCTACACCGAGGTCTACGAACGCCTCACCGGCACCCCCTGGACGTCCTGACCCGGCCGGCGGGTGCTCTCAGAAGCCGGAGCGGTCGCCGGACGAGACGATGTCGTGGCCGAGCGGCGTCAGGGAGATCGGGATCAGCTTGAAGTTGGCGATGCCGAACGGGATGCCGATGATCGTGATGCACAGCAGCACGCCGGTGACCAGGTGCCCGAGCGCCAGCCACCAGCCGGCGACGATGATCCAGATGATGTTCCCGATGAGGGAGCCGACGCCCGCGTTGCGCTTGGGCACCGTCGTCCGGCCGAACGGCCACAGCGCGAACCCCGCGATCCGGAACGACGCGATGCCGAACGGGATCGTGATGATGAGGATGCAGCAGATGATTCCGGCGACCACGTAGCTCAGCGCCATCCAGAACCCTGCCAGCACCAGCCATATGACGTTCAGCAACGTCCGCACGAGCGACCTCCCGACGGCAGCACCCCAGTGATCCCGAGCATAGATCGTCCCAGGGCGGGTCCGCGCTGGACCGGCCGGATCAGAAGTGGCCCTCCAGGTCGGCGAGCAGGGCGCGCTTGGGCTTGGCGCCGACGATCTGCCGGACGACCTCGCCGCCGCTGTACAGGTTGAGGGTGGGGAAGCCCATGACGCCGTACCGGGCCACGATGTCGGCGTTCTCGTCGCCGTTGAGCTTCGCGACGGTCAGCCGGTCACCGTGCTCCGCCTCGATCTGCTCCAGGATCGGCGCGATCATCTTGCACGGCGGGCACCAGTCCGCCCAGAATTCGACCAGTACCGGCCTGTCGGCGCGCAGCACCCGCTCGTCGAAGTTCTCGCTGGTCAGTGTGAGCATTCGTCCCCTCCGGTGAGAGCGCGCAGCCCGGACAGGCCCGCGCGAGCTGGCCGGCCACGTCGGCGCGCAGGCGGATCAGCGCGCCGATCTCGGTGTCGATCTCCGCGAGCTTCCGCCGGTACACCGCGACGGACTCCGGACAGGACGCCCCGTCGGCGTGCCCGGCGCGCAAGCAGTCGACGAACGGACGCGTGTCGTCTAGCGTGAACCCGGCCGCCAGCAGCGACCGGATCTCCGCGACGAGCCGGACGTCGGACTCCTCGTACAGCCGGTACCCGTTGGACGCGCGCCGCGCCGGCAGCAGCCCCTGCTCCTCGTAGTAGCGCAGGGTGCGGGTGCTGACGCCCGCGCGTGCGGCGAGTTCCCCGATCCGCATCGGTCCGTCCTCCTCGTGGCCGATCGCGACGCTATCCCTTCACACCGGCGTCAAGGTCAAGCCCGATTCTTCCGTTGATCTGCGGCGTGTTGTTGCTTTCCGTGCGCTCATAACAACAACACGCCGCAGGTCAACGCGGGGGGGTCAGTGCAGGTCGGCGGCGGACTGGACGGCGGTGCGCAGGGCCGCACGGGTCAGCACGAGGACAGGCCCGTCCGGGTCCTTGCTATCCCGAACCGCCACCACCGCACCAGCCACGCCCGCCAGCTCGACGCAGTCACCGCCGTTCTCACCGCTGCGGCTTGCCTTGCGCCAGGTGACGTTGCTCAGGTCCATTTCTCCAACGCCTCTCTGATCATGTCCCGGGACATGTCTTCGGGGAGCGCCCTCGCTCGCAGTTCTCGGAGCGATTCGGAGAGTTTGGCGAGGTCCGAGGGGTTGTCGGTCGTGATGCCTCGCACCGTCGTCTCCATATAGGCGACTTCGCTCCGGTCCTCCATGGTAGCCACCACGAAGGCGCCGCCTGTGCCCGCCGGTCGCCCATTGTTGCGGACGATCTGGATGGTGATGTTGGGCAGTTCGCTGAGGGCGAGCAGGTGCTCGAACTGTTCGCGCATCACTTCGGGCGAGCCCACCAGGTAGTCGAGCACCCTCTCGCTCAGCAGCGCGGTCAGCACCGTGGGAGGCGCGTCCTCGCGGGTGAGGATGGCCTGGCGAGCAATGCGGGCTTCCACGGCTTCGTCCGAGGTGAGGAATGTACGGGCGTAGGCCGGAGTCTGGAGGAGGCCAGGGACGATGGTGTGCTGCCAGGTGACCAGTTCTGCGGCTTCGGATTCTGTTTGCGGCCAGTCGAACCAGATCGGTACCGGGTGGCCGTCCTTGTTGAGGTCATCCCACAGGCTGGTGAGTGATCCGCCTGCCTCTAGGTAGTCGTCCACGAGTTCCACGAATGTGCGCGTGGCGCGCTTCTTACCGCCCTCGATCCGGCTCACTTGGGCGGGGCTGACCTTTGTCAGGTGGGCGATCGTCTCCTGCTTGATGTCCTTGGCCTCCCGCAGCCGTCGCATTTGGCGGCCGAACGCGACGAGGGCGGGGGAGTCATCGGGACGCTGACGCCGTACGGCCATGGCGACTTACCTCTCTTGGTAACTTGCACATACGTCTCTCTCCGTGCCGTTGCAATCCACTTGAGGAGTGCATGCGAATCCTAGCTCCGAAAGTGGCTAACTGTGTGCAGTACGCCACACATAGTGAGGAGCGGTCATGGGGCAGGCGGCGACGCAGAGCGAGATGGTGGTGAAGCGGGACCTCAAGGGGGTCGCGGAGGTCCGGGAGTTCGTGCGGCTGGTCACCGGCGAGTACGGGATGGACGACTTCGTCCCGTGCCTGGTGGCCAGCGAGCTGGTCACCAATGCGCTCCAGCACGCGACGTCCGAGGCCGACGGCGACGTGGTCCTGCGGTTGAGCCGCACCGAGGACGACGCCCTGTGGATGGAGGTCCAGGACGCCGCGTGCAGCCTCCCGCACCTGCTGGCGGCCGACGCGTCCAGTGAGAGTGGCCGTGGCCTGTTCATCGTCGACCAGTACGCCCGCTGCTGGGGCATCCGCGCCCTGGCCGGCAACTCCGGCAAGGTCGTCTTCGCGGTCATCGACCGCACCTGAAGACCAGCGGAGGGACGACCCCCGGTCCGTCCCTACGGGTGTCCGCCGGTGCCGCAGCCGGACGATTGGTCATCTTGGCCAGGACTCATGTGGTTCAGCCGAGCGACTGCTCTTCTCGACCTCGCCGAGAACGCACCCGGGGTGGATCAGGCGGGGTCGCAGACGACGACGGGGATCGTGCGGTCGGTCCAGCGCTGATAGTCGCCGTACTCGGGATAGAACTCGACCAGGCGGCGCCAGAGGTCGGTGCGTTCGTCGCCTTCCGCGGTACGAGCGACCATCGGGCGGGGACGGCGGCCCGTCTGAACGGCCACCTTGGGGTTGGCGCCGATGTTCAGGTACCACTGCGGGTGGCGTCCCGTTCCGCCTCTGGACGCGACGAGGACGACGCGGTCGCCGTCCGGGAGGTAGAGGAGCGCCATCGTCCGCGGCTTTCCGGACTTGCGGCCGCGAGTGGTGAGCAGGCAGACCGGCACTCCGGACGGAAAGGCGCTCCCGAACCGGAACCGGCTCCCGGCACGTCCGCCGGTGGCACGGAAGAGCGCCACATGTCCCCTGGTGAGGGCCTTCATCGCGGGAGCGAACAACGCGGAATCGAAGAACGTCGGCCTGTCGCTGGGCACCATCGACTCCCTCGTCCGGCAGTGGTGATCAGTATGCCGTCCACGGACGGGCCGGCGCGATCCTCGGCGGGCCCTCGCCGAGCACCTCCAGCAGCCGGTACCGGCCGACCACGGCACTTCCCGCGTCCTGCGCCACAGCGGCACATTAGTCACTCGGCGCGTGTTCCGACAGCGCCCCCCGCCCGGCCGCCTCAGGCCGAGGCGCGGGGACGGTCGGCGGGCGGGGTGAAGGTGCAGGGCAGGCGCTTGTAGCCGTTGATGAAGCCGGACATGAGCCGGTCGGGCTCCCCCGCGGTGATGTCGGGCAGGCGGGTGAACAGCTCGCGGAGCATCACGGTGATCTCGCGCCGGGCCAGGTTGGCGCCCAGGCAGAAGTGCGGGCCGGGGCCGCCGAACCCGACGTGCGGGTTCGGTGAGCGCAGGATGTCGAAGCGGTCCGGGTCGGTGAAGACCGCCTCGTCCCGGTTGGCGGACCAGTAGAACAGCGTCACCCGCTCGCCCTTGCGGTAGGTGTGGCCGTTCAGCTCGTAGTCGCGGGTGAGGTTGCGGCGCATGAAGATGACGGGGCTGCTGTAGCGGACGATCTCCTCGACGGCCCCGGCGATGCGTCCGTCGAAGTCCTCCATGAGGAGTTCGCGCTGGTCGGGGTGCTCGGTGAACAGCTTCAGGCCGTGCGCGATCGCGTTGCGCGTGGTCTCGTTCCCGGCGACGACCAGCAGCAGGAAGAACGCGGCGAACTCGCGCGGGCTCAGCCGCTCGCCGTCGACGTTGGCATTCACCAGTGCCGAGGTCAGGTCGTCGGTGGGCTTGGCCTTGCGCTCCCGTCCGAGCTTGAAGGCCAGCCGGTGCAGCCGCCAGCCCGCCGACGCGATCGTGCCCAGCATGCGGATCGTGTCGATCCGGCCCAGCTTGGGGCCGTCGCCGCCGTACTCGACGGTGGCGCCGACGTACTCGGGGTCGCTGTAGCCGACGATGATGTTGGTCCAGTCCACCACACGGCGGTGGTGCTCGACGGGGATGCCCAGCATGTCGCAGATGACCTCGACCGGGAGCCGGGCCGCGGCCTGCGACACGAAGTCGCCGCCGCCGGCCTCGATCAGCTCGTCGACGATCCGGGTGGCGCGCCGCGCGATGTCGTCCTCTGCCTTGGCGAGCATCTTCGGGCTGAACGCCCGGGACACGATCCGGCGGATCTTGGCGTGCCGCGGGTCGTCCATGTCGATCATCGAGTTGAAGTACTTGTCCATCCAGCGCGGCATGTCGGCCGGGCTGGTGGCGCTCGGCTCGCTGCTGAACACCTGCGGGTTGCGGCTGGCCTCCGTCACCTCGGCGTGGTGCGTCAGCGCCCACGACCCCGGGCTCTGCGGGAGGAACGGCATCTTGGGCAGTTCGTTGAACGTCGGCTCCGGCCGGGCGCGCAGCGCCGCGAACGCCTCCGCCCGCTCGTTCAGGGGACGGACCCAGAACCGCAGATCGCTCAGGTCGATGTCCGCTGGCGTCGATTGCGGGGGGTTCTTCGTGGCCACCGGACCTCACGCTCCCATCTCATCTGGTGAAGCGACACACCAGAATTCTGGTGTTCAGCGTCCCCAGATCCGGGGGCGAAGTCAAGGGATGCGGCACAATCGGGTCTGTGACGTCCGAGCCCGCACCCGCGCGCCCCTACCGGGGCGTGCCCGCCGAGCAGCGCCGCGCCCGCCGCCGCGCCGCGCTGCTGGAGGCCGGGCTGGAACTGCTCGGCACCCAGGGGTGGGCCGCCGCGACCGTCCGGAAGGTGTGCGCCGAGGCCGGGCTCAACGACCGCTACTTCTACGAGAGCTTCCCGGACCGGGACGCCCTGCTCCTGGCGGTCGTCGACGACCAGGTCGCCCTGGGCACCGAGGTGATCCTGTCCGCCGCCCGCGGCGCGCCCCGCGACCCGCGCGCCCGCACCCGCGCGGTCGTCACCGCCATCCTCGACTTCCTGACCGGCGATCCGCGCCGCGCCCACATCCTCACGCACGCGTTCCCCGCCTCGCCGCTGCTCCAGCGGCGCCGCATCGAGATCATCCGGACCATGGCCGCGATCTTCATCGCGCAGACCCACGACACCATGGACCAGGTCCTCCTCCCCGACGTCGACGTGGAGCTGACCGGCCTGACCCTCACGGCCGGGCTCTGGGAGCTGTTCACCACCTGGTTCCGCGGGGACCTCACCATCGACCGCGACCACCTGACCGACTACACGGTCGCCCTCATCCTCACCACCACCGAGCTGGCCGCCCCCCTCCACCACCACCTCCGCTGACCCGGCCTTCGCCGCCACAGCCGCCGCGCCGGCCGCCGCTCCTCTTCAGCCGCCGCTCGCGGCTTCGAGACCGGCGGCCTCCGCGAAGGCCTCCCAGCCCGCTACGCGCGCGACTCCACGGAGATGTGCGGGGACAGGGCGCGAAGGAAGTCGGGGGCGTCGAAGATCTCACCGGCGGAGGCGACGCCGGTGGTCTTCGTCCGCCCGGTGAGGATGCGGTCGACCGCCTCCACCGCCAGCGGCGCGGTGACGGCGTAGATGTCCCGGCCGGTCGCCACGGCGCGCCGTTCGACGCCGCCGGAGCGCACGACGACGTCCACCAGGAAGGTCTGCGCCGACCGCCCGTGCTCGTCGGCCGCAGCCGGCGACGGGGTGTCCGGGGCGGCGATGTCCTGGGCGGCCTCGACCGTCATGTAGGTGCGCACCTCGGGGATGGGCAGGTGGCTGGGGACGGTGACGACGTCGGCCATCGTGAACTCGCCGATGACGGTGCGGGGCCCCATCGGGTCGGGGAAGGTCCACTCCAGGGTCGGCGGGTCGTCGTGGCGGTACTCCAGCCGCCCGCCGGTGAAGCGGACGCGCCGTCCGTCCCGGCGCTCCCCGGAGACCCTGCCCGAGGCGCGCGTCCCGGCGGTGGGGTGCCAGCCGCTCAGACCGTAGGCGATGTGGGCCTCGTCGGCCGCCGTCCAGTCGCCCATCGCGGCCGTGACGAGCAGGTCGCCGAGACCGCCGTAGAACGCCATCGCCGGGACGACCACCGCCCCGGCGGCGCGGGCGCGGTCGCCGAAGTGCGCGAACGTGTCGGCGTTGGCCTCGATCTCGGCCGCGACGTCCACGTACGGGATCCCGGCGCGCAGCGCCGCCTCGATCACGGGGGCGGCCGTCACGGCGAAGGGGCCGGCGCAGTTGACCACGGCCGCGGCGCCGCCGAGCGCGCGGTCGAGCGCGGCCGGGCCGTCGACGGGCGCCGGGCGGTCCTCCAGCCCGGACTCGTACGCCATCGCCTTCAGCTTCGCGGCGTCGCGCCCGGACAGCACCGGGACGAACCCGCGCTCCCGCAACCGCGCCACCACAAACCGCCCGGTGTGCCCGTACGCGCCGTACACCACCACGATCCGCCCCGATTCCATGGGCCCTCCCTCATGCTCGAACGCTCCGCCGCACACATCCTGACGAGGGCGGGCGCACCACCGCGAGAGTCTGGAACGCCATGACCCATACAATTCCGGACATGCGTTCTGTCGCGCTCGCCGTCACCGACGGCATGCTGCATTTCGAGATGGCGCTCGCGTACGAGGTCTTCGCGTCCGCCCCGGCCGGCGTCACGGCCCCCTGGTACGACGTCGCCGTCTGCGGCCCGGCCGCCGTCCGGGCCGGGCTGTTCCGGCTGGAACCCGACCACGGGCTCGACCGGCTCCGGCATGCCGACACCGTGATCGTCCCGGGGTGGGCGGACGTCGACGCGGCACCGCCCGCCGACCTCGTCGACGCGGTGCGCGCGGCCCACGAGGCGGGCGCGCGGGTGGCCTCGCTCTGCACGGGCGCGTTCGTGCTGGCCGCCGCCGGGCTGCTGGACGGCCGCCGCGCGACCACGCACTGGGCGCACACCGAGGTCCTGGCCGCCCGCCATCCCCTCGTGGACGTCGACCCGGACGTCCTGTACGTGGACGGCGGCAGCGTCCTCACCTCCGCCGGCAAGGCCGCCGCCATGGACCTGTGCCTGCACCTCGTCCGCCTCGACCACGGTTCGGCCGTCGCCAACACGGCCGCCCGCCGCCTGGTCGTGCCGCCGCACCGGGACGGCGGCCAGGCGCAGTTCGTCCCCACGCCGGTGCCCGACCCGGGCGACCACCCGCTCGCCGCACTGTTCCCCTGGATCATCGAGCGGCTCGACCAGCCGCTGACCGTGGAGGACCTGGCCCGCCAGGCGCGGATGAGCTCGCGCCACCTCGGCCGCCGCTTCCGGGCGGTGACGGGCACCACCCCGCTGCAATGGCTGCTGACCCAGCGGATCCGCCACGCCCAGGAACTGCTGGAGACCACCGACGACGGCATCGACGCCGTCGCCGCGGCCACCGGCATGGGCACCGCCACCACGCTGCGGCGCCACTTCAACCGCACGGTCGGCGTCCCGCCGGACGCCTACCGCCGCACCTTCCACTCCCGCGCCGCCGAACCGCCCGGGTGAGCCGCTTCCGTGCGCGCGGTGGGCGAGACTGGCGGGCATGGAGTTCTTCGTCTACCACCGGGACCGGCCCGGGTCGCTGCGGCTGCGCACGGAGCTGCTGGAAGAGCACTGGTCCTACATGGACCGCTACGGGACGGAGATGATCGCCCGCGGCCCGACGTTCGCGGACGACGGCGAGACGGTCACCGGCAGCGTCCATATCGTCGACCTGCCCGACCCCGCCGCGGCCCGCGCGTTCGCGTTCGACGAGCCCGGCTACCAGGCGGGCGCGTACCGGGACGTGCTGATACGCCGATGGCGCAACCTGCTCGGCCGGACGATGTGGGACTTCCCCGGCGGACGCACCGGCGGCGACCGGTTCCTCGTGCTCGGCCTCGGGCCGGGTGAGGGCCCCGGCCTCGGACCGGGTGAGGGCCCCGGCCCGGCCGTGCCGCCCGGCCGGGACGACGACCTGATCGCGTACGGGCCGCTGCTGTCCGACGACGGCGGCGTCTGGGTGGGGACGGCGGCCCTCGTCCGGGCGTCCGGCGGCGACGCCGCGCGCACCGTCCTCGACCAGGACCGGTACGCGGGCGTCGAAGTCCACGACTGGGAGTTCGGCGGCCGGCGGTAGGCGGCGCCGTGCCGCCCGGGATCAGGTGGCGGCGGTCCAGGCCGGCGTGCGGCGCCTCGTGCGCGTGCGGCGCTCTTCGGCCGGGCCCGCCGGGACGCCCGCCGGAGGCAGGCGCACCTCGATCCGCCCGTTCTGGGTCCGCGTCTCGTAGCAGGGCTGCGGCGCGCTCGCGGGGCCGCGCACGATGCCGCCGTCCGCGAACCGGAAGGTGCTGCCGTGCCACGGGCAGGTGACGCAGCCGCGTTCGATCGTCCCCTCGGGCAGCGGGCCGCCCATGTGGCTGCACGTGGCGGCCAGGGCGTACACCTTCCCGTGCATGCGGTGCAGCAGGATCTGCACGCCGCCGGCGTCGGCCGTGCGGTGCTCGCCCTCGGCCAGCTCGCCCTCGCCCAGCACGGACGTCCACTCGTCCGGGCCCTCCCGCCAGGCGTTGCGGTTGACGTTGACGCCCCTGCCGAAGGACAGGTGGCCGCCGAGGTAGGAGCTCGCCCCCATCAGCCCGAACCCGGCGAAGCCCAGGATCTTGCCGTTCCGCCGGTGCCCCCGCGCGCGCTCGACGAGCGACGCCACGTACAGCGACAGCGCCGCGGTGTTGGCCGCCGCGTGGACCAGCCCGACCCGCCGCTCCCCGCCGAGGGTGTCGGACCAGTCGTTCAGTCCGCTCATGGCGGTGGGCACGGCGGCGATGACGCCGGTCGCCATCAGCATGTCGGACGCCGGTTCCGACTCGTACCCCCCGAAGACGTCCAGCAGCGAGGCCATGCTCCACGCGCCGATCGTCACGTCCGTGAGCGCCGGATGCAGCGGATGCCCCAGATTCGTCCCGCTGAGCAGGTTCCGGACGATGCGGGGCCGTACCGCCCGCTGCACCGCCTTGCTCACCGGCTTCGCGACCTTGTCGAGCGCTTCCACCTGCTCAAGCCGACGCATCATCTTCTGCGGCATGCTCATTCGCAGCCTCCCCCAGGCACACGACGTCATTTAGTCCGCTCCCTATCCGCCCAGCACCCCCCAAAACCCTTCGCCCGACTCCGCGGTCAGGAGGCGCTGCGCAGCAGGTCGTGGACGACCTCGCTCATCGTGACCGGATCGACCCTGCCGAAGGGCGCCGTGCCCGCGGCAGCCGGCGGGGGCCTCCGCGGGTCCGTCAGACGATGATCGCGAGGACCAGCGAGGCCGCGGCCAGGCCGAGGTAGGCGCCGGGGAAGGCGATGTTGGAGAAGACCCGGGCCCGGACGTGGAACGCGACCGCGACGACGAAGAACCCCACGAGCCCGGCCGCCGCGGCGATCCCGACGGCGTCGAGGCCGAGCAGGCCGAGGACGAGCCCGGCGGCGCCCGCGGCCTTGAGCGCGGCCAGCCGCGGCAGCCACGAGCGCGGCACGCCCACCTCCGCGGAGTTGGCAAGGACGAACCCGGCCTTCGCCAGGTCGGCGACGACGATCGCGGCATTGATCGCGACCGTGACCAGGGTGACGACGACGTAGCCGATGAACACTGTCAGTCCTCAATGTGCAGCAGGGCCAGCCGCCGGGGGTCGGCGATGACGTCGTAGTGGACGATGAGGCCGTCGGCGATGGTGAAGACGAGCGCGGCGAGCGGGCCCGGCCCGACGGCGATGCCGGGCCGCCCGTCGATGACGGCCAGACGTGCCCGCCGGGCACTGGCCCGCATGGCGCGGGTCTCCTCGACGACGGCCTCGATCCCCTGCACGCGCTGCGGGGCGCCCGGCCGGAGGACCTGCGGGTCGGCCGTCCTCAGCACGTCCGGGTGCAGGACCTCGACGAGGCCGTCGACGTCGCCCTGCCGGGCGGCCTGCATGAAGGCGCCGACGACCCGCCGGGCCTCGCCGGACTCCACGTCCGGCCGGGGCGTCCCGCGGACGCGTCCCCGGGCGCGGCTGGCCAGCTTCTTGGCCGACCCCTCGGTCGTCCCCAGGATGTGGGCGATCTCGTCGAAGGGCGCGCCGAACACGTCGTGCAGGATGAGCGCGACCCGCTGCGGCGGCGTCAGCGCCTCGACCACGACCGTGAAGGCCGCGGTCAGCTCGCCCGCGAGGAGCGCGACGTCCTCCGGGTCGTCCCCGCCGGGGGCCGGCGGCAGGTCCTCCGGGCGCCGTGGCTCCTCGCGGGAACGCCGCAGCAGGTCGAGGCACAGCCGGGTCACCACGGTGGTCAGCCACGCCTGCACGTTGCGGATCTCGTCGGCGTCGGCTCGGACGTACCTGGTCCACGCGTCCTGCACGACGTCCTGCGCGTCGGCGTCCGATCCGAGGATGCGGAACGCCACCGCCAGCAGCCGCGGCCGCTCGCGGTCGAAGACCGCGACCCGATCGGTGCTCCCTGCCGTCACGACGCCTCCTGTCCTCCGTGCCCGTCCACCCACCAGACGCACCGGCGCCACTAAAGGTGACCCGACCGGCGGAGACCGGTTCTATGCGCGGCGGGTGGGCGCGCACGACGACGTCGTGGAGGGAGTCCTCCTCGCCTCCGTGACCGGTGAGCGCGGCTGACGCTGGGCCCCGACCGGCCGAGGTTCGTTGACCTGCGGCGTGTTGTTGCTTTGGCAGGGGGCGATTTCACCAACACGCCGCAGGTCAACGTAGCCGGCGCCGGTGCGGGAGCGGTTCGGGGTCTTGGGGCGGGGTGGCCGCGCGGTCACAGGTGGTGGCGCAGGACGAGGTCGGCCGGGAACGGGTCGAGGAAGGTCTGTTCGGCCAGGTAGGCGAGGTCCTCGCCTTCGGCGTGGTGGCGCAGCAGGGCCACCGGGACGCTGAGCGGGGCCTCGCCCTGGCGGTAGGACTCGACCGCCGCCACGATGTCGTGGCGCCGTGCCTGGTTGAGGTGCTCGCTCAGCGGGCCCAGGACGTGCAGGAGCGCGTTGGCGTTGCGGCCCCGCTTGGGCCGGATGGCGAAGGCGTCGGCGAAGGCGCGGCGGTACTCCGACTCCAGCTCGTCGCGGTCGCCGGTGCCGGCCCGCGCCACGATCCGTCCCATGGCGCGGTAGGCGGACGGGTCGTGCGCCAGGATCTGCAGCTTGTGCCTGCTGTGGAAGGCGACGAGGTCCCGGGGCCGCCAGTCGCGGTCGAAGAACTCGCGGAGCCGGGCCTGGGCGAAGACGCGCTCGATGAAGTGCTCGCGCAGGCCGGGATCGTTGAGCCGGCCGTCCTCCTCAGTGGGGAGGTGCGGGAGCGCCCTCGTCACGCGGTCGGCGAACAGGCCCCGGCCGTGGCGGTCCACCGGCTGCCCGTCGGTGCGCTCACCGGGGCGGCCGGACGCGTAGCGCGGCAGGTTGAGCAGCCCGCAGCTGGGCGACCGGGACTTGAACACGTATCCGTCGACGTCCGCGAGGCCGGGGATCCGGTCGTCCGCCAGCGCCGTCATCGCCTTGGTGTGGTCGGCGTCCCCGTCCTTGGCGACGATCCGCCCGTCGGAGAGCAGCCGCAGGGTGGGACGGGGAGCGCCCAGCCCGATCTCCATCTCGGGGCAGACGGGGACCCAGTCGACGTGCCGCGCGAGCGCCCCGGTGAGGAAGCGGTCGCGGCTGTGGCCGCCGTTGTAGCGGACCGGCGCGCCCAGCAGGCAACTCGACACCGCCAGCCGGGGACGCGGATGCCCCGGGCCGGCCGCGGGCCCAGGCGGCGGCATGGGCGCTGACATGGGCGAGGCCGTACCCGGCCTGGCCTGGCATAACCGACCGCGCCGCGCCCGGTACGGGTAGCGACTGCCAAAATCAGGGAAAAGTAGCGGATAGTCACACATCGGCCACGCTGAAGCACCTACGCTCGTGCGCATCCCCGAACCGTGCGTGAAGGCGCGCACCGCAAGGAGACGTCCCCCGTGAAGTTCAGCTACGCCATGCTCCCCGACTACCCGCTCTCGGAGTCGCTGGCCTCGATCGAGCTCGCCGACGAGCTCGGTTTCCACGCCGTGTACGCCGCCGACGAGCCGTGGCACAAGGACCTCTGGCTGCTGTTCGCCGCCGCCGCGGCGAACACCTCGCAGATCCGCCTCGGCCCGTCGGTGTCGGCGGTGACCCTGCGCGAGCCGTCCCTGATCGCCCAGGCCGCCGCGACGCTGGACGAGCTGACCGGAGGCCGCGCCGAGGTCGTCCTCGGCAGCGGCAACTTCGGGGTGCTCGCCCAGTACAAGATCGACTGGACGAAGACCAAGCCGCTCAGCCGCGTCAAGGAGGCCGTCGCCGTCGTCCGCACCCTGCTGGACGAGGGCGCCATCACCCGCGACGGCGAGTTCTACTCCTACGACGGCCTGTTCACCTTCGCCCGTCCCGTCCAGACGCGGCTGCCCGTCAAGATCGGCGCGATGCGCGGGCCGAAGTCGTTCGAGGCGGCCGGCGAGCTGTCCGACGGCGTCCACCACGCGCTCAGCTACTCCCGCCGCGCCTACGAGTACGCCGTCGAGCACGTCAAGGCCGGCGCCGAACGCGCGGGCAGGGACTGGCGCACGCTCGACATCGGCGCCTGGGTCGTCTTCGCCGTCGGCCCCGACTCGGCCGCCGCCAAGGAGGCGGCCCGCAGCATGGTCGGCCTGTACGCCTCGGCGATGCCGGCCGAGCAGCTGGAGCGCAACGGCGTCGACCCGGCCGACATGGCCCCGATCATCGACGCCATCGGCGCCGGCGACCTGGCCAAGGGCATCGAGATGACCACCCCCGAGATCACCGAGAGACTGTCGCTGGCCGGCACCCCCGAGGAGGTCCGCGCCAAGATCGAGTCCGAGATCGCCCCGACGGGCGTGAACCACATGATCTGCGCCATCACCGACCCCGGCCTCGTGAAGTCCTTCACGGGGCGCGACCTCGCCGGCGTCCCCGACGTGGACGGCCAGCTCCGGCTGATCCACGACCACCTGATGCCGGCCTTCACGTAGGCCCTCGCGGGACCACACCGGCCCCGTCCCGGTGTGGTCCCGTCCGGCTGCCTCTACAGGACGACGGGGCTGCGGCGTTCCAGCAGGACGACGTCCCGCCAACGGCCGTGCAGGCGGCCGAGCCGTTCGCGGACGCCGACGGTGCGGAACCCGGCTTTGGCATGCAGCCTGAGGCTGGGCGTGTTCTCGGGGAAGATGCCGGTCTGGATCGTCCAGACGCCATCGGCTTCGGTAGCGGCGATGAACGCCGCCAGCAGGGCGGCGCCGACGCCTCGGCCACGGGCGCGGGGGCTGACGTAGATGCTGTGCTCCACGACACCGGCGTAGCAGCAGCGGTCGGACACGGGACTGGCGGCGATCCAGCCGAGCACGTCGGTGCTCGCCGCCGCGGCGGGGTCGGCCGCGACGTAGCGGTACCGGTCGAGCCTGGCGGCGTCGAACTCGTCCCAGGTGGGCGCGGTGGTTTCGAAACTGGCGTCACCGGTGTCCAGGCCGTCCTGGTAGATCTTCAACACCTGGTCGGCGTCTTGCGGTCGCATCGCCCGAAGGGAGATGCCGGGGACGTCGTGGTCATGAGGTGCCATGGCGCTCTTCCGGACGGTCAGCCAGTGGGCTTGACGGCGTGGACGGTGGCCGCGTGCAGCCCGCCGCCCGCCTCGCCGGTCGGGGTGATCGCGACGGCGGTGAAACCGGCCGCGTGCAGTTCGCGGCGGTGGCGGCGGCACCGAAACAGGAGTCGCCGCACTGGCCGCCGTCCTGCGGGGTGTCGCCGGCCATCGCGATCCGGGCGAGGCCGGAGTATCTCGTCACGATGGTGGCGTCGGTCGCGGACGTGCCGTCGGCGCGTGAGTCGGTCATCGGTCGCCCCCTTCGGGCGGGCAGGTCGGCGTGATCGGTGCGGGACGGCCCATGACCACATCGGCGGCGGTCGGGAAGCACCCCACGCACGCGGCGTTGATCCGGTAGAAGCGGGAGGTGCCGTGCTGGTCGACCAGGACGAACCTGACCTCCGACAGCACCTTGAGATGCGCGGACACGGTCGACTGCCCGACGTGGACGGCGTCGACGATCTCGCCGACGCTCATCGGCCGTCCCTGCCGGGCGAGCAGCGACACGATCTGGACGCGCGTCGGGTCGGCCAACGCCTTGAACCACGCCGCGTACTCGGTGGCGGCCGATCGTTCGAGCGGCCCCTTCTCCATGTTCATCGTCCATCGACGATAAACGATTAAGTCGGAGAAGGGAACCCGCGCCACGGCCCGTACCGGCGGCCCTACTTAGACACATCTCTAATTTGACATCCATCTATCTCTGGGCGCATACTCGGGTCACGGGCTACTTAGACGGATATCTAAGCAGCACACGGCCCGCCACCGAGGAGGAACCGCATGTCCCGCGTCCAGCTCGCACTTCGCGTGTCCGACCTGGAAGGCTCGATCGCCTTCTACTCCGAGCTGTTCGGCACCGGACCGGCCAAGCTCCGTCCGGGCTACGCCAACTTCGCCATCAGCGAGCCGCCGCTCAAACTCGTCCTCATCGAGGGCGAGGGCGACGAGCCGACCCGCATGGACCACCTCGGCGTCGAGGTCGAAGACTCCGGCCTCGTCCACGAGGCGACCAAGCGCCTCGCCGATGCCGGTCTGGCCACCCTGGAGGAGAACGACACGTCCTGCTGCTACGCGCTACAGGACAAGGTCTGGGTCCACGGCCCCGGCGGCGAGCCCTGGGAGGTCTACACGGTCAAGAACGACGCCGACACCCTCGCCAAGGAGGGCACCAGCGCCTGCTGCACCTGATCAACCTTTGACCCGCGCCGAGACGAGACACGGCGAATAGCACTGATGGTTTGGCAATGGCGAGACATCTTGGCATCACGTGCAGAAATGCTCCTCGCCCGCCGGCGAGGGCGAGCGCCACTGTCTCGGCAGTCATCAGCCCACCGCCACGGCGATACGGTTGCGATTCTCACTTCTACCCCGGGTCAGAGACGTCGGCCGATGGTCAGGACGGCGGACCAGTGCCGGGTCAGTAGTCCGTCTGGGCGGGCGGCGAGGCGGTGGCGTATCTCGCGGTACAGATGTTCGCGTATGGAGGGCTCCATGGCGATGTGGCCGGAGAAGGTCTGCAGCAGGACGATGTACTGGTCCGCGGTGTAGCGCAGGGCCCAGAGGTAGCGTCGCGCCCCGACGACCGTGAAGTGCCCGGAGGCCTCGAACTCGCCGGCGTTCGGATCGGTCTGCTCCTCGGGTGCTGGCGGTGGCCAGGGACCACCATCGCCTTCGCCGATCTCGTCATAGACCTGCTGGATGTCGGTGAAGAACGGGTCGAAGCCCGGAGGGAAGGCGTGCGTGGCGTCCCAGACGGCCAAGTGGCCGCCTTGCGCGAGGAGGGCGGCGGCCTTGGCGTACTTGACCTGCGGATCCACCCATTTCCAGGCGGTGGCCGCGTAGACGAGGTCGAAGAGGGCGCCGGTCGGCGGCCTCCAGTCCTCGAAAGACGACGTGATCACCGATACGCCGACGAAGTCGGCGAGGCGGTGCCGTGCCTCCGCGGCCAAGGCGTCGCCGAGTTCGACCGCGGTGATCCGAAAACCCATCCGTGCCAGCGGCAGCGTGGCCTTTCCTGGACCGCACCCCACTTCGAGCAGGTTTCCGGGCGTTTCGAGCCCCGTGACCGCGAGCAGGTCGGAATACAACCCGGCTGGATAGTCAGGGCGCGCGTCCTGATAGATGGCGGCGGCCCTGTCGAAGGTGACTCGCAGCCGACGGTCGCGGGACATGCTTCCAATGTCGCATGAGGAGGTGACTCAGGACGAGCCATGTCGATGAACCAGGATGCTACGGCATGCTGTGTCTCCCGGACCCATCCAAGGTGCCGACTCGATTCGAACGGCGCAAGGTGGGCCATGGTCCGCGGCGTCCCCCGTGGGCGACCGACGCGACCATGATCATCCGCTCTGACGGGCGCGCAACGGGCACGGCCAGTCGGACTATAGAGGCCACGATCTCGACTCCTTCCCCTGAACCGCCCGCAGGATCCTCCGCGAGGACCTGATCAGGGCCCTTGACGACGCAGGCTGCCAGCACCAAGTCAACAGCACCCTCACCTTCGGCAAGCAGTCGAGCATCCTCACCCGGCCCGCCGCCGTCTGCGCGGTCTTCAGCCTTCCGGGAGGTGGCCGCCACGTGCCACACCGCGACCGGCATCACCTCACGGTCATGCATAAGCGCACGGATTGAGGACTCGAATAGCAAACGCCTGGCACATAGCACTCCCATCGGCCTGGTCATCATCCCCAACCTGTACAAGCACCCGGATGGGTACGTCCAACCCGGCCCCAACGGCTTCGTGTTCGTCGGCGTCCGGGCGGGCAGCTCCGACAGGAGCGACTTCTCCAAGGTCTGGGCTCGGACGCTGGAGAGGTCAGAGTTGGAGGTCGGTGCGATCCACGTCCATGGCCTCCGCCACACGGGCAACATCGGCCGCGGGCGTGGATGCGACGGTGGTCCGGTCGGACTCGACGGCGTTGCGTGAGGCACTGGAGCAATGTGGCAGCGCGTGAGGCGTCCGGTGTTGAAAAGAGCCGGGTGATGGTGGCGTGTCATCACCGGTTGGGGCCGCCCCCGCGCTGAGTGGGACGGTCCTGGGAAGGCTGAGGCGGCGCGGCGGCGCCTATCCCCCCGGATGCACTCGCGGCGCCGCCTCGGCCGTTCACTGCTCGGCTGCTGCTCAACCGGCTCGGGCGGGTGCTGCGGCGGCGCGGCCGGAGGGTGGAGCACCGCTCGGTACTGCACGAAGAGCACATCATCATGAGGAGGCACGGAACGCCGAATTTGGGGGGACGACGATGACGGGGCGGCGGGGTCACTGGTGCCCGTGACTTGGTTCCACGCTAATTGCACGATAGTGATGTCAACGAAAAACGATCAAGGCCCAGCGTCAGGAATCATGTCCCTGACCTGGGCCTTCGTCGTGAGCAGGTGACGGGAATCGAACCCGCGCCGTCAGCTTGAGAATAGCTTCGATCTTGCTGGTCCACCCGGTCGACATGCAGTCGCGGTGTTCCGGGAGTGACCGTGAATGACTCTTGATCGCCCTGGCTTACAGCCCGCTCATGGAGATCGAGATCCGGTCGGTGGTGCTCGAGCCCGCCGAGACCACCGAGTACGTCGTGCTGAGCCGGGAACGCGAGGACTACCCGCGGACGCAGATCGCGCACCGATTAGGTTTCCGCGCCGCGCCCGTCTGTACGTGCGAGATCGACTCACAGGAGGCTGGCACGATGCGGAAACTGATCTTCGCCATGAACGTGACCCTGGACGGCTATATCGCCGCGCCTGGCGACGACCTTGGTTGGAGCGTGCCGAGCGACGAGTTCTTCCAGTGGTGGTCCGACCGGGTGGACGCGACGAGCCTGGCGCTGTACGGGCGCAAATTGTGGGAGGCGATGAGCTCTCACTGGCCGACCGCCGACCAGCAGCCTGGCGCCACACCGGCGCAGGTCGAGTTCGCCCGCCGCTGGCGGGACATGCCGAAGGTGGTGTTCTCCTCGACGATCAGCACGGTCGACTGGAACGCCCGCCTGGTCACCGGCGACGCGGTCACCGAGATCACCCGGCTCAAGGCCGAGGACGGCGGCCCCATGGACGTCAGCAGCGGCACACTCGCCGCGGCGGCCATGCGGGCCGGGCTGATCGACGAGTACGCGATCGTCACCCACCCGGTCCTGGTGGGCGGCGGCACGCCGTTCTTCACAGCCCTGGACAACTGGGTGAAACTGAACCTGGTCGAGACGCGGACATTTCCCGGCGGCGTGGTGCTGACCCGATACGAGACGAGGCGCTGACCACGAGCCAAAATGCTCGGCTCGTAAGGCCAGGTCGAAATCTTTCCTGGCGTGCTCACCATGGCCCTCGGCTATGAGGGAACCCTTTCCCGGGCCCTGCCTCGCGTTCCAAGTGAGCTGTGGACCGACTCGCTGAAGATGGGGCCGACGGCCTCGTTGATCTGACGGTGTTCTTCGGGTATCTGGTGTTCGCGTTGCCGCGTTGGTGTTCAGTTGGTCGGGGTGCTCATTCCGCGGTGACTTCGGTGACGCCTGCCCGTGCGCTGGACTCGTCCACGATGGGGACTTGTCTGATCACAGCGCCGCGGGCAGGCCCAGCCAGGGTTTGTCGGTGGCGTCGAATCCGGTGAGTTCGGCGATCTTCCCGTCGACGATGTGCAGGACCGCGATGTTGGACAAACGGTATTCCGGGTTGTCGGGGGTGCGGAGGTACAGCACGGCGGCAGGCATGCGGTTGACCGTCGTGGCGATGCAGCGCCAGTCGTCGTGGCCACGCTGGAACAGCCCACCGGAGACCCAGCCGTCCACCGCGTCCTTGGCCGTGACGATCAAGGTGCCCGGGTCGGGCAGCATCGCGAAGCGCAGGTCGTCGCGCAGTAGGCCCATCAGCCCGTCGAGGTCGTTGCGCTCATGGGCGTCCATATACGACCTCACCACGCCGCGCTCGTCATCCGACAGCTCGTGCGTGGCGGGGCTCCGCCAGTCGAGGCGGCGGGCGGGCAGCTGCTCGCGCATCGTCACGCGCGCCCGCTGCAGTGCGCTGGTCACCGATGCGACGGTCAGCTCGAGGGCGTCGGCGGCCTTCGACGCCGGCCAGCCGAGGACGTCGCGCAGGATGAACACCGCCCGCTGCCGCGGCGGCAGGTGCTGGACGGCGACGATGAACGCCAGCTCGATCGTCTCCCGCGCCACCACCGATTCCTGCGGGTCCTCCGGGAGCATCCGGTCCGGGTAGGGCTGCAGGTAGCGCACTTGCGACCCCGCGTCCGGCAGCTCGGCAGGCACGGGTGTGCGGTCGTTGCGCTTCTCCAGGAAGTCGAGGCAGGCGTTCGTCGCGATCCGGTACAGCCAGGTCCGCAACGCAGCGTGGCCCTTGAACGACTCCCGCTTGTTCCACACCCGCAGGAACGTCTCCTGCGTCATGTCCTGGGCGTCCTCGTAGTTCGCGAGCATCCGGTAGCAGTGCACCTGCAGCTCACGCCGGTAGCGCTCCGTGATGAACGCGAACTGTGCCGCGTCGTTTGAGCGGGCCGCCGCGATGAACGCGGCCTCGTCGTCGCCTAGCAGTCTGGCGTCGGTCATGGTCGTCAATCCTTCCGCAGGTGGCGAGGGGCTACCAGAACTGACGACGTGGCGGAGGATTTCTGAGCGGTAAAGCCGCTGACACCGGGCCGTTTGTCAGGCCGGATGGGGCGGGCCGATCCAGGGGACGTGTTCGGGTCGGGCACACCCTCGAGGTCGAGTGGGAGTCCCCCAACACAACCAGGACGACGAAGAAGAGACGGCGGGACGGCCCGGTCGCTCGCGCCGGTGGCTCAATTGCACGGCGGGCGCTAGAGCGCACAAATGATCAAGGCCCAGGCCCAATGATCAGTCCCTGACCTGGGCCTTTGTAGTGGAGCGGGTGACGGGAATCGAACCCGCGCTGTCAGCTTGGGAAGCTGAAGTTCTACCATTGAACTACACCCGCGTGGGGGCCCCTGGGGGCTCCATGCTGTGGATACTGTACCGGATCGCCGGGTGGGGTGTGGGGTGGGATAGCGTTTCGGGGTGCTGCTCAGCGATCGTGATATCAGGGCCGAGCTCGAGTCCGGGCGGGTGAAGATCGACCCGTACGAGGCGGGCATGGTTCAGCCGTCCAGTGTGGATGTAAGGCTGGACCGGTACTTCCGGGTGTTCGAGAACCACAAGTATCCGCACATCGATCCCGCTGTGGAGCAGCCGGATCTGACGCGGCTGGTGGAGGTGGAGGCGGACGAGGCGTTCGTCCTGCATCCCGGGGAGTTCGTGCTCGCGTCGACGTTCGAGGTGTTCGGGCTGCCGGAGGACCTCGCGGCGCGGCTGGAGGGGAAGAGCTCGCTGGGGCGGCTGGGGCTGCTCACCCACTCGACCGCCGGGTGGATCGATCCCGGGTTCAGCGGTCATGTCACGTTGGAGCTGTCGAACGTGGCGACGCTGCCGATCAAGTTGTGGCCGGGGATGAAGATCGGGCAGATGTGCCTGTTCCGGACGAGCTCGCCGGCGGAGTACCCCTACGGGTCGGCGAAGTACGGGTCGCGGTACCAGGACCAGCGGGGACCGACGCCGTCGCGGTCGTTCCTGAACTTCCACCGGACGAAGGTGTAGTCCTTTTGTGACCTGAACGTGACGAGAGTGCCCAAAAGATGAAACATGTTCTCTGGACGGGTAGTTTCGGGTGACGCACAGGTTCGGCGTCCGGTTTACGGCCTCTTCGCGTGAGGTGCGGACGTCCAGGGCGACCCGTTTCCGCGCATGACCGTGGGAACCCGGAAGGAGATCGTGTCAGTACTCCGCGCGGAAAGCGTCACCAAGCTGTTCGGTCGTAAGGCGGCAGAGGCACACCGGAAACTGAAGGCGGGCGCCGATCTGGAGGCGGTCCGCGCGCTCGGGGTCACACCCGCCGTGGTGGACGCCTCGTTCGAGGTCCGGCAGGGCGAGATCTTCGTGGTCATGGGACTGTCGGGGTCGGGGAAGTCGACCCTGATCCGGATGCTGAACGGGCTGCTCGGGGTCACCTCCGGAAGCGTCGAGATCGACGGTCAGGACATCGCGAAGTTGTCGCCGAAGGCGCTGCGGGCGCTCCGGCAGAACAAGGTCAGCATGGTCTTCCAGCACTTCGCGCTGTTCCCCCACCGGACGGTTCTGGCCAACGCGGCGTACGGGCTCGAAGTCCGCGGCGTCGCGAAGGAGGAACGCGAGAGGAAGGCGCGGGAGTTCCTGGCCCTGGTCGGACTCGAGGGCTGGGAGGACAAGGTTCCCGGCCAGTTGTCCGGCGGCATGCAGCAGCGCGTGGGGCTCGCCCGGGCGCTCGCGTCCGGTACCGACATCATCTTGATGGACGAGGCGTTCAGCGCCCTGGACCCGCTCATCCGGCGGGAGGTCCAGGATCTGCTGCTCGATCTGCAGGGGCGGTTCGGGAAGACGATCGTCTTCATCACCCACGACCTGAACGAGGCCATGCGCATCGGCGACCGGATCGCCGTGATGCGGGAGGGCCGGATCGTGCAGATCGGCACGGCCGAGGAGATCCTGACGGACCCGGCCAACGACTACGTCGCCCAGTTCGTCGCGGATGTGGACCGTACCAGAGTGCTGACGGCGTCGTCCGTCATGGAGAAGCCGCTGGTCACGGTGCCGGCGTCGACGGGGCCGCGGACGGCGCTCCGGACGATGCGCGAGCACCAGACGTCCGCGGCGTTCGTCGTCGGACGCGACCGCAAGCTGATCGGCCGGGTCCGTGCGACGGTGATCGCCGACGCGGTGCGGGAGAACGTGCAGAGCCTGGACGGGCTGATCGACCTGGGGGAGCCGGGGCCCGTGGCGCCCGACACCCCGGTCGCGGACCTGTTCGTCCGGTGCGCCGAGAGCGAGCTGCCGGTCCCGGTCGCGGACGGGGACGGCAGGCTGCTCGGCGTGATCCCGCGGGTGACGCTGCTGGCGGCGCTCGGCGCGATCAACTCGACGGTCGAGGAGGCCGTCGGGGAGGCTGTCGGGGAGGCCGCCGGGGAAGGTCCGGAACTCGCGCTGGCGAAGGAGGGCGGCGACGGTGAGTGATGCGATCGAGCTGCCCAGGGCGCCGATCGGCGAGTGGTTCGACACCCTGGTGAGCTGGTGCACCGACCACCTGTCGTGGCTGTTCGACGGGATCGGGACGGCGATCGAGACGTCGGTCGACGGGCTGACGGACGTCCTGACGTTCCTGCCGCCGCTGGGGGTGACCCTGGTGCTCGCCGTCATCGCGCTGGCGGTCAGCGGCTGGCGGCTCAGCCTGTTCACCGTCCTCGGCTTCGCGCTGATCGACAGCATCGAGCTGTGGGACGACTCGATGGACTCGCTGGCGCTGGTGCTCGTGTCGGCGGTGGTGTCCACGGTCCTGTCGATACCGATCGGCATCGCGGCGGCGCGCAGCGACGTGGTGAGCCGGATCGTCCGGCCCGTCCTCGACTTCATGCAGACGATGCCGGCGTTCGTCTACCTGATCCCGGCGATCTTCTTCTTCAGCATCGGCTCCGTGCCGGGCGTGGTCGCGACGGTCATCTTCGCGATGCCGCCCGGGGTGCGGCTGACCGAGCTCGGCATCCGCGGCGTCGACCCGGAGATGGTGGAGGCGGGCGAGGCGTTCGGCACGCCCCCGAACCGGATCCTGACCCGGATCCAGATCCCGCTCGCCATGCCGTCGATCATGGCCGGCGTCAACCAGCTGATCATGCTGTCGCTGTCGATGGTCGTCATCGCGGGCATGGTCGGCGCGGGCGGCCTCGGCGGCGTGGTGCTGGAGGGCATCAACCGGGTGGACGTGGCGAAGGGCTTCGAGGGCGGCATCGCCGTCGTCATCCTGGCCATCTACCTGGACCGCCTCACCGGCGCCCTGGGCGAGGGCCCCGGCATGCTCCGCGCGCTGTTCGCGCGCGGCAAGGCCACCCGCGGAGCGGCCCCCCGCGAAGTGGCCACACCGTCGGCCGACCTCGTCGGCTGACATTCACGGCAGAGCCGATCCGCCCGCCGGGCGGAGAGTTCCGCTCCCCCTACTCCCACTGATGCAAGCCAACGAAGGGATGGGCATGCGTTTCAAGTTCAAGGGTCTGACGGTCGCGGCGTTGACGCTGGCGCTCGGTTTGAGCGCCGCGGCGTGCGGCGACTCCGACTCGGGCGGGGGTGAGAACGACAAGGAGATCACCATCGGCATGATGTCGGGCTGGGCCGAGGGTGAGGCCGCCACGGCGCTCTGGAAGCGGATCCTGACCGACAAGGGCTACAAGGTGGACGTCAAGACCCTCGACGTCGGCGTGCTCTTCGCGGGCATGTCGAAGGGCGACGTGGACCTGTTCGTGGACGCCTGGCTCCCCGGCACGCACGAGGACTACTGGAAGAAGTACGGCGACAAGCTGGAGAAGGTCGGCGCCTGGTACGACGCGGCGCCGCTGACGATCGCGGTGCCGGAGTACTCGCCGCTCCAGTCCCTGGAGGATCTGAAGGGCAAGGGCGGCCAGTACGGCGGCGAGATCATCGGCATCGAGAAGAGCTCCGGCCTGTACCGGGTGTCGCAGGAGAAGATGCTTCCCGCGTACGGCCTCCAGGACGAGTTCAAGGTGACGACGTCGTCGACGTCCGCCATGCTCGCCGAGCTGAAGAAGTCCATCGACGCCAAGAAGGACGTCGTCGTCACGCTGTGGCGGCCGCACTGGGCGTACGCGAAGTACCCGATCCGCGACCTGAAGGACCCGAAGGGCGCGATGGGCAAGCCGGACGCCATCTACACGGTCGCCCGCGAGGGCTTCGGCAAGGACCAGGCCGAGGTCGCGAACTGGCTGAAGAAGTTCAAGATGGACGACAAGCAGCTGGGGTCGCTCGAAGACCTCATGGAGAACAAGTACAAGGGCAAGCCCGACGAGGCCGTCGACGAGTGGCTCAAGACGAACCAGAGCTACGCGACGTCCCTGACGAGCTGATCCGTCGGCGGAAGGAAGGGCCGTCCGGCGATGCCGGGCGGGCCTTCGCCGTTCCCGGGCCTCAACCGGCGAGGCTCACGGCGAACAGGACGGCGACCAGCCCGGCCCCGGTGGCGCACAGCGTCATGACGCGCGGGTGGACGCTGTGCGCCTCGGGCAGGATCTCGGCGGCGGCCAGGTACAGCAGGACGCCCGCGAACGTCCCCAGGTAGGGCCCGAGGACGGCGTCCGGGACGGTCGCGAGGGTGCCGAGCGCCGCCCCGGCGACGGGCGCGGCGGCGTCGGCGAGCAGCAGCAGGACGGCGGGGCGGCGGTCGTCGCGGTTCAGCGAGGCGGCGGTGAAGGTGTTGAAGCCGTCCGCGAAGTCGTGGGTGATCACGGCGAGGGCGACGAAGACGCCGACGTCCGTCCCGGACTGGAAGCCGAGGCCGATGCTGAGGCCGTCCACCAGGCTGTGCAGGACGAGCGCGGACGCCGCGAGCAGCCCCCCGGCGCCCGGCCGGTGGCCGTGGGTGTGGACGTGCGGCGCGTACTCGTCCTCGTGGGCGCGGTGGATCGCGACGGCCTGCTCGACGACGTGCAGCAGCACGAACCCGGCCGCGAAGCCGATCATCGGTGCGGGCACGCCGAGCGGGCTGTGCCGCGTCATCTGCAGCGACTCGGGGATGAGGTCGAACGCGACGACGCCGAGCATGAGCCCGCCGGCCAGCCCGAGCACGAGGTGTCGCCGGTCGCGCACGCGCATCGCGGCGAGCCCGCCGGCGAGCGTCATCACGAACGCGAGGACGGACACGAGCACGGCCATGCCCGAGTCTTACCAGGAGTCCGCGTTCACAACCTCATCCGCGGGTGGGGAGCCGCCCGCCCGGCGCGGCCCGCGGCCCCGGGACGCCGGGCGGGCGGCGGCTCATTCGAACGCGTCGCCGTCGACGACGCTCGCGGCGGGCGGGCGCTGGACGTCCACCGGCTGCTCGTATGCGAGGTACTCGATGCGGTTCCCCGGGCCGCCGTTCATCACCAGCACGTAGGGCTCGCCCCGGGTCGCGACGCTGATCTCCTCGCCGGGTGCGCCGGTGAGGGTCACGGCGGGGGTTCCGCCGATCGCCCCCGTCTTGCCCTTCGTCCAGGTCCCGACGGCTTTCACGGCCTCGTCGAAGAGGGCCGTGCGGGAGGTGAAGGCCGCGAGGTCCTTGAAGTCGGCGTTGCTGGTCGTCGTCTTGAGGTGCTTGCCGGAGAACAGCTGCACGGCGCCCTTCCCGCCGATCGACTTCCAGAACGCGTTGTTGCCCTTGAGGTAGACGTCCTTGCCGATCCTGGTGATCTCGACGCGCTCGGCGCCCTGCTGGAACCAGCCGGTCGCCTTCGTCTTGCCCGCGAAGCGGAAGTCGAGCTTGAACGTGTCGCCGCCCTCCTGGACGTCGCCGCGCATCCGCAGGAAGCGCGCGGACCCCGTCGCCTTGCGGGCGCGGGCCAGGATCTCCGCGGACTTCAGCTTCTCCACCCCGTTGGACGCCGCGGCGGGCGACGCGGAGCCGGTGGCGGACGTGGAGGCCGCCCTCGGTGTCGTCTCGGTCTTCTCGGCCGGCCCGCAGGCGGCGACGGACGCGAGCAGGAGCATGAGCGCGGCCGGCGTGCCGGCGGCCCGCAGTGTGTGATCCCGCAGTGTGCGATGAGGCACCGGAGGTCCCCTCTCTGTTTGCCTTCGTGGGACATCGCCCCCGATGTCCGGATCCAGCCTGTTGCAGGCCGGTGCGGGACCACTGTCGTTATGCTGCGGTCACTGCGTCCGGGCTGCCGAACGACTGCCGCGGCGCCCGGCGACGGTGAACGGAGGTGGTGGCGCTGCCGGACGAAGGACCATCACCGCGCTTCGAGATCCTGGGGCGGACGGCCGCGTGGCGGGACGGACGGGAGCTCGACCTGGGGCCGGGCAAGCAGCGCGCGGTCCTCGCCGTCCTGCTGCTGACGCTCGGCCGGCCGGTGTCGACGGCGTCGATCGTGCGGGCGGTGTGGGGGGACGAGCCGCCCGACAACGGCGCCAACGTCGTCCAGAAGTACGTGGCCGGGCTGCGGCGCGTGCTGGAGCCGGACCGTTCGCCGCGCGCCCCGGGCCGGCTGCTGACGCTGACCGGTGCCGGATACGCGTTGAACGTCCCGCCGGAGGCGCTGGACGCCGAGGTCTTCCAGGAGCGGGTGAGGGCGGCCCAGGCGGTGCTCGCCGGGGGCGACGCGGCGCGGGCGGAGCCGATGCTGCGCGAGGCGCTCGCGATGTGGCGGGGCCCGGCGCTGGCGGACCTGAGCGGCTCGTTCTTCGACGCGGCGCGCGACCGCCTGGAGGAGACGCGCGCGGCCGGGCTGGAAGCGTGCGCGGAGGCCGCGCTGGAGTCGGGCGAGCACGCGCGTCTCGTCCCGGAGCTGCTGCGGCTGGTCGCCGAGTTCCCGCTCCGGGAGGGGTTCCGGTACCTGCTGATGCTGGCCCTGTACCGGTGCGGGCGGCAGGCCGAGGCCCTCGCCGCCTACCGGGACGCGCGCGACCTCCTCGCGGACGAGTTCGGCGTCGAGCCCGGCGAGCGCCTGCAGAACCTGCACCTGGGAATCCTGCGCTCCGATCCGTCCCTGGCCGCCTCGACCGCGCGGGCGCCCGCGCGGACGCCCGCGCAGGCGCCGGCGCCTGCCGACCCGCCTGCCGACCCGCCTGCCGACCCGCCTGCCGACGCGGCCGAGGCCCTGCGCCTCGCGCCGCCCGACCCGCTGGAAACGATCACGCCGGTGCCGACGGCGGCCGTCCACCCGCCTCCCGCCCCGCTCTACATCCCGGCCCACCATCTCGCGGGCGAGCATGCGGCCTGGCCGCCCCCGCCGCCGCCCGCCCGGCGGGTCGCATGGCCGCTGCGGACCGTCCTGCTGGCCCTCCCGGTGTTCACCTTCGGATTCATGACCTGGGCCCTGGTCGTCTACTACGGGGCACGGCGCCGGAGCCGCGCGCTGGCGCTGATGGGGGCCGGCTACCTGGTGCTGTCGCTGCTGTTCTTCGTCGGCGTCATGAGCACCGAGACCGAGCAGAGCACCCCGTGGGACGGCCCGATCTTCTTCACGGTGCTGGTCACGATGTTCGGCGGCGCCGTCCACATGGCCATCCTCACGGCCGAGCCGCATCCGGCCGGTCATCAGGGCGGGCCGCCGCTGCTGAACGTCCAGCTGATCGAGCGGCGGGTCCGCCGGGAGCAGGCGCGCTCGCTCGCCGCGCACCACCCGTCGATCGCCCGCCGCCTCGCCGTCGGACGTCCCGACCTGCCGCGCACGTTCGACGACGGCGGGCTCGTCGACGTCAACTCGGCGCCCGAGCACCTGCTCGCGTCGCTGCCGGGCGTCGACCCGCACCACGCGAAGCTGATCGTGCTGGCCCGGACGGCGCACGGCCCGCTCGTCTCCGTGGACGACCTCGCGACCCGGGCGATCCTGCCCTACCAGGCGGTCCACGCCCTGCGCGACATGCTCATCGCCGTCCCGCCGGCCGCGGACGCCGAGCCGGAACCGGCGGTCCCGCCCGTGGAGCGGGCTCCGCGCCTGTGAGCAGGCCGGTTCCCGGCCCGTGAACGGGAAGGACCCCGGGCCGCGGGCCCGGGGTCCTGCGACGTCGGTCGCGCTATTCGGCGGCCACGGTCTCCTTCTCGGGCGCGCGGCCCTCGCCCTTGATCGAGCGGATCAGGAGCTGGGACACGTCCACGACCTCCAGCGTCTCCTTGGCCGCGCCCTCGTTCTTCTTCTCGTTGATGGCGTCGCCCAGCATCACGAGGCAGAACGGGCAGGCGGTGGACACGGTGTCGGGGTTGGTCTCCAGCGCCTCGTCCACGCGCTCGGTGTTGATGCGCTTGCCGATGCGCTCCTCCATCCACATCCGGGCGCCGCCGGCGCCGCAGCAGAAGCCGCGGTCCTTGTGCCGGTGCATCTCCTGCGTCTTGACGCCGGGGACGGTCGCCATGATGTCGCGCGGCTGCTTGTAGACCTTGTTGTGCCGGCCCAGGAAGCAGGGGTCGTGGTAGGTGATGTTCTCCTCGATCGGCGAGACCGGGGTGAGCTTGCCTTCCTCGACGAGGTGCGCGAGCAGCTGGGTGTGGTGGACGACCTCGTAGTTCCCGCCGATCTGCGGGTACTCGTTGGCCAGGGTGTTGAAGCAGTGCGGGCAGGTCGCGACGATCTTCTTGACCCCCGCGTCGTTCAGCGTCTCGACGTTCTGCTGGCCGAGCATCTGGAAGACGAACTCCATGCCGAGGCGGCGGGCCGGGTCACCGGTGCACGCCTCCATGGGGCCGAGGACGGCGAACTTGACGCCCGCGATGTGCAGCAGCTCCGCGACGGCCTTGGTGGTCTTCTTGGCCCGGTCCTCCAGGGCGCCGGCGCAGCCGACCCAGAACAGGTACTCGGTGTCCTCGGCGACCTTGTCGTCGACGACCTCGACCTCGAAGTCCAGCTCCTCGATCCATTCGAGGCGCTTCATCTCGGACATGCCCCACGGGTTGCCCTTGTTCTCCAGGTTCTTCAGCATGACGCCGGCCTCGCTGGGGAACGAGGACTCGATCATGACCTGGAAGCGGCGCATGTCCAGGATGTGGTCGATGTGCTCGATGTCGACCGGGCACTGCTCGACGCACGCGCCGCAGTTGGTGCAGGACCACAGGACGTCGGGGTGGATGACGCCGTCCTCGCCGACGAGCTCCTTGTCCACCTGCATGGCGAGCTTCTGCTCGTCGGTGAACGCGTTGCGGGCCTCTTCCGACGCGGTCATGTACGGCGCCTTGGCCAGCGCGTGGTCGCGCAGCTCCAGGACGAGCATCTTCGGCGACAGCGGCTTGCCGGTGTTCCAGGCGGGGCACTGCGACTGGCAGCGACCGCACTCGGTGCAGGTCGCCATGTCGAGGAAGCCCTTCCAGGTGAAGTCCTCGATCTTGCCGCGGCCGAAGACGTCCTCGTCGGGGTCGGCCTCCTCGAAGTCGAGCGGCTTGCCGCCCGACATCATCGGCTGCGCGGCGCCGAGGCCGTCCGGGCGGCGCTTGAACATGACGTTCAGCGGCGCCAGGAAGATGTGCAGGTGCTTGGAGTGGACGACGAAGACCAGGAAGACGAGCGCGACGCCGATGTGCAGCAGCAGCCCGACGGACTCCAGGACCTCCAGCGTGGTGTCGCTGCCGATCCCGTCGAACAGCTTGCCGGTCAGGTGCGAGAAGTAGGCGGCCCCGCCGTAGCCGAAGTTGTCGCGGGCGACCTCGACGCCGCGGAAGAAGAACATCGTCCAGATCACGTTGAAGATCATGAACAGCGTGATCCAGGCGCCGGACAGGTGCGAGCCCTTGAACCGGGACTTGCGGCCGATGCGCTTCGGCGAGTTCTTGACCCGGATCGCGGTGAAGACGATCAGGCCGGCGAGGCACGCCAGGGCGATGGTGTCCTGGACGAACCCGATCGGGCCCCACGTCTGCAGGCCGGGGATGTGCGCCTCGAGCCCGAACAGCAGCTGGACGGCCGCCTCCAGGTAGACGGTCGCGAGCAGGAAGAACGCCCACATGACGGCGAAGTGCGCCGCGCCGGCCACCGTCCACTTCAGGAGCTTGCGCTGCCCCAGGACCTCGACCGCCTGGCCCTCGACGGCCTTCTTGGGGTCACGCTTGACCTGCAGCGTCCGCTCGGGGTCGGGCTGCCCGCTCTTGGCGATGGCGTACAGGAACAGCACCCGCCGCGCAGCGAGCGCCAGAGCGACCGCCGCACCGGCGAGCCCAATGACCAACGTGATCCAGAACACTGTTCCGTCCTCCTGGGGTACGGGCGTTGGCAGTCAGCGTAGGGCGCGCGACAGACCGCTCTTCACCCGGGGCCCGAATACTACTCGGTAGTAGCTTATGCGTCACATGCCCTGGTCAACACATTCCCAACCCCTCCCGGGGCCCTGGAAGCACCGCCCGGAGGCCGTGTCGCCCGTCATACCTTAGAGATTCCCGGCGCCGATGAGTATCGGCGGGTTCCGAAGTCCATACCACAGGACGCCGCCCGTCCAGGGCGATCCCGTCCACCGGAACGTGGAACGAAGGGACCGAGATGACCCCGATGCCAGACCTTGAGCCCGCCGCCCGCCGCATGGCCGCCCTGCTGGCGAACGTCCCCGACCACCGGCTCGACGCCCCGACGCCCTGCGCGGACACGTCCCTCGGCGCGCTGATCGACCACGTGAACGGGCTGGCGCTCGCCTTCACCTGGGCCGCCGCGAAGGACTTCCCGGAGGGCGGTTCGCAGCCGCCGTCCGCCGACGCGTCCAGCCTCGCCCCGGACTGGCGGGCCCGCGTGCCCGAGCGGCTCGACGCGCTCGCCGCCGCCTGGCGCTCCCCGGACGCCTGGTCCGGCATGACCGCCGCCGGGGGCATCGACCTCCCCGGCGAGCAGGCCGGGCACGTCGCGATGAACGAGCTCATCGTGCACGGCTGGGACGTCGCACGCGCCACCGGCCAGACCTACGACGCCGGCGAGGACGAGATCGAGTCCTGCCTGGCCTTCGTCGGCCCGACGGTCGAGCAGAGCGGCGGCAAGGGCGTCCCCGGCCTCTTCGGCCCCGCCGTGGACGTCCCCGCCGACGCCCCCGCCCTCGACCGCCTGATCGCGATGACCGGCCGCGACCCGTCCTGGACTCCGCCCGCCGCCTGACCGCCGCGCCAAGGCCGTCGCGCGAACCCCTCGGCCCCTCGGCGCCGATCCGACCCCGGATGCATGTTGAATGCCTGGGAGGGACGAGGCGAGGAGGCCACGGTGGAGCAGTGGGCGCGGCAGGTGACGACGGTCCGGGTGATCGGCACCGGGGCGATGGGGCGCGGCATCGCGCAGCTCGCGGCGGCGGGCGGGCTGACCGTGGAGTTGGCCGACATCCGGCTGGAGGCCGTCGTCGCCGCGACGGAGTACATCGGCGGCATGTTCGACAAGCTCGTGCGCAAGGGCCGGATGACCGCCGAGGAGGCGGAGGCCGCCAAGGGACGGCTCCGCCCGGTCGGGGAGCCGCTCACCCCTTTCCAGGACTGCGACCTCGTGGTGGAGGCCGTCCGGGAGGACATCGACACCAAGCGCGAACTGTTCAGGTCCCTGGAGAAGGTGTGCCCGAAGCACACGGTCCTGGTGACCAACACGAGTTCGCTGCCGGTGACGGCGATCGCGGCGGCCCTGGACGACCCGTCCAGGGTGGCGGGGCTGCACTTCTTCAACCCGGTGCCGCTGATGCGTCTCGTCGAGGTGATTCCGGGGGCGCGCACGGCGGAGTGGATCCCGGACGCGCTGGTCGAACTCGTCCGGCGCCTCGGGCACGAACCGGTGATCGCCCCGGACGCGCCCGGGTTCCTCGTCAACCATGCCGGGCGCGGCCTGGTGACGGAGGCACTGCAGATCCTGTCGGAGGGGATCGCCGAGCCTGTCGACATCGACCGCATCGCGCGGGACGTCCTGGGTCTCAAGATGGGCCCCTGCGAGCTGCTCGACCTGACCGGCCTGGACGTGTCGCACCCGGTCATGGAGTCCATCTGGACGGGGTTCTACACCGAGCCGCGGTTCCGTCCGTCCAGGATCGGGCGGGCGCGCATGGAGGCCGGCCTGTACGGACGCAAGACGGGCGAGGGCTTCTATAAGTACGTGGACGGCGCCAAGCAAGAGCCACCGGAGGTCACCGTCCCGGCGGTGGAGCCGCGCCCAGTCTGGGTGCACGGCGACGTCCGCGAAGAACTGGGCGCGCTGCTCTCCACAGCGGGAGTGGACGTCGAGTCCGGGGAAGGACCGTCGGCCGACGCGGTCGTGCTCGTCGCGCCGTTCGGGCAGAGCACCGTGGCCGCCGCCGAGGGCCTTCCCCTGGAGCGCACCTTGGGCGTCGACCCGCTCGGCGGGTTCTTCACGCGCCTCACCGTCGCCGTCCATCCGGGCGTGGACAGGGACGCGGGCCGCGCCGGTCTCGCCGCCCTCGCCGCCACCGGACGTGCCGTGACCGTGGTCCGCGACGCCCCCGCGACCGTGGCGCAGCGGCTCGTCACCTCGATCGTGAACGTGGGCTGCGGCATCGCCGAGCAGCGCCTCGCCCTGCCGCGGGACATCGACACCGCCGTCCGGCTCGGCCTCGGCTACCCGCGCGGCCCGCTGGAGTGGGGCGACCACGAGAGCGCCGGCCGCGTCCTGCGGATCCTGCGCGGCCTGCACGAGGCGACCGGCGACCCCCGCTACCGTCCGAGCGGCTGGCTGGCCGAACGCGCCGCCCTGGCCCTCCCCTTGACCGAGTCCGGCACCGCCCCGGACGACCTCACGTCCTGACACGTCCGGGGCACGACGGCACGATGCCCCGCCCGGACGGCGGGCGGGGCATCGCCGGGGGGACTCCACGCCCGAACGGCCTCCGCCCGGGGTGCACCGGCGGGAGGGCATTGGCGCCCCGTTGCGGAAGGGCCGCGCTCACCTCGGCCTGCGCACGGAACCTAGAGCGCCCAGCCGGGTCCGCCGTCGACCGGCTGGCCGGAGTCGTTCTGGGGCGTGAACTCCACCCGCTGAGGCCGCTTGTCCTTCGGCACCTCGAACGGGATCCAGTCCCGGACGCATTGGCCCGCGCGCACGTACCGGGCGGCGGGGTAGACCTGCACCGAGAACCAGTCCTGGCCGGCGGAGGCCACCGGGGAGGTCGCGGGCCCCCCGCTGTAGACGAGCTTCCACTGCGTCCAGACGAGCCTTTCGACGCTGGCGGTGCGGTCGACGCAGACCCGGACGTCGAGCCCGGCGTACACATGACCCGCACGTTGTGGAGCGCCCCGCCCCGGACGAGGCCGCAAGGGCTGGCGGTAGGCGAGCACGGTGACCCGCGCCCGTCCCTGCGTGCCGTTCGTGGTCGGCACCGTCACCCCGAGGCGCACCGGCTCCCGGGCGGTCGGGGACGGCGCGGGGGCGGCGCTCGTGGCCGGCGGCGACGCATGGGCCGCCGGGCCGGGCTCGTCGGAGGACTGGCAGGCGGCCAGGGCGGCGGCGCTCACGGCGACCAGGACCGCCCGCAGGACGAGGCGCGGCCTCGGGGTGCTGTCGTTCACCGGGACAGCATGACCACTCTCGACACCCATATCGGATTGTTTGCCGCTTTCGGCCGACTCTGCGCGCCACGGCCACGGGCGTCGGCCGGGCCGCGATCCGCGCGTGCGCGGTCAGAGGCCGGCGTTCCGAGGGGGTCGTGCGGACGAGGCGGTGCGTCCTCCTGGCGGGGGACGGCGGCGGGAGGCCCTCCTCCGTCCGGCCGAACTCCGACCGGATGGAGCCGATGCCGGGAACCGGAATAGGTGGCTCAATCGTCCTGTTGTAGAGGTCGTCAGCAAAGTTGAGTGAGGTTGACTCAAGTGATTTGACAAGAAGGTCGATCTCAGGGCAACCTTGCAGACGGAGACGACGAACCGGCCGCGCCCTGGGGGCGACCGGGGCTGCGATAACACCGGAAACGACGGAGGACGAGAACATGGCACGTGCGGTCGGCATCGACCTCGGGACGACCAACTCGGTCGTCGCGATTCTGGAGGGCGGCGAGCCCACCGTCATCGCCAACGCGGAGGGGTCGCGGACCACGCCGTCCGTCGTCGCCTTCGCCAAGAACGGCGAGGTTCTGGTCGGCGAGGTCGCCAAGCGCCAGGCGGTGACCAACGTGGACCGCACCATCCGGTCGGTCAAGCGCGAGATGGGCACCGACTGGAAGACCAAGATCGACGACAAGGACTTCAACCCGCAGCAGATCAGCGCGTTCGTGCTGCAGAAGCTGAAGCGGGACGCCGAGTCCTACCTGGGCGAGACCGTCACCGACGCGGTGATCACGGTCCCCGCCTACTTCTCCGACCACCAGCGGCAGGCCACCAAGGAGGCCGGCCAGATCGCGGGCCTGAACGTCCTGCGCATCATCAACGAGCCGACCTCGGCGGCGCTGGCGTACCACCTGGAGAAGGAGAACGAGGCCACCATCCTGGTCTTCGACCTCGGCGGCGGCACGTTCGACGTGTCCCTCCTGGAGGTCGGCGACGGCGTGGTCGAGGTGAAGGCCACCAGCGGTGACAACCACCTGGGCGGCGACGACTGGGACAACAAGGTCGTCGACTGGCTGGTCGAGAAGTTCAAGAACGCCAACGGCGTCGACCTGTCCAAGGACAAGATGGCGCTGCAGCGGCTGCGCGAGGCCGCGGAGAAGGCGAAGATCGAGCTGTCCGGCTCGTCCGAGACGCAGATCAACCTGCCCTACATCACCGCGTCCAGCGAGGGCCCGCTGCACCTGGACGAGAAGCTCACCCGGGGCGAGTTCCAGCGGATGACCTCCGACCTCCTCGACCGGACCAAGGCGCCGTTCCACTCGGTGCTGAAGGACGCCGGCATCACCGTCGACAAGATCGACCAGGTCGTCCTGGTCGGCGGCTCGACCCGGATGCCCGCCGTGTCGGACCTGGTGAAGGAGCTGACCGGCGGCAAGGAGCCGAACAAGGGCGTCAACCCCGACGAGGTCGTCGCGATCGGCGCCAGCCTCCAGGCCGGCGTGCTGAAGGGCGAGGTCAAGGACGTCCTGCTGCTGGACGTGACCCCGCTCAGCCTCGGCATCGAGACCAAGGGCGGCATCTTCACCAAGATCATCGAGCGGAACACGACGATCCCGACCAAGCGGTCGGAGACGTTCACCACCGCCGACGACAACCAGCCGTCCGTGGAGATCCAGGTCTACCAGGGCGAGCGCGAGATCGCCGCGTACAACAAGAAGCTCGGCACCTTCCAGCTCACCGGTCTGCCGCCGGCGCCGCGCGGCGTCCCGCAGATCGAGGTCACCTTCGACATCGACGCGAACGGCATCGTGAACGTCAGCGCGAAGGACCAGGGCACCGGCCGCGAGCAGTCGATGGTCATCACCGGAGGCAGCGCGCTGCCGAAGGAGGACATCGAGAAGATGATGCGCGACGCCGAGGACTACGCCGAGGAGGACCGCAAGCGCAAGGAGGAGGCCGACGTCCGCAACCAGGCCGACACCCTCGCGTACTCGACCGAGAAGTTCCTGCGGGAGAACGACGAGAAGGTCCCCGCGGAGCTGAAGACCGAGGTGAACGACGCGGTCGCCGAGGTGAAGAAGGCCCTGGAGGGCACCGACGTCGACGCCATCAAGGGCAGCGCCGAGAAGCTCGCGCAGGTCTCCCAGAAGATGGGCGCGGCGATGTACGCGCAGAACCCCGAGGGCGCGCAGGCCGGCGCCGAGGACCACGGTCCCACGGCCGACGCCCAGGGCCCGCAGGACGACGAGGTCGTCGACGCCGAGATCGTGGACGAGGACAAGCCGAAGGGTGATGCATCGTGACGTCCTCCCCTGACGAGGGCGAGGAGAAGGAGGGCCCGGTGATCCGCGACAAGCGGCGCATCGATCCCGAGACAGGGGAGGTCCGGGCGTCGGCGGCGGAGTCGCCGGCCCCGGAGGCCCCGGCGAACGGGGGCGCCGACCAGACCGGCGGGGCCGCCGACGAGGAGGTGTCCGCGCTGAAGACGCAGCTGTCGGAGCGCCTCGCCGACCTCCAGCGCCTGAAGGCCGAATACGACAACTACCGCAGGCGGGTCGAGCGGGACCGGGTCGCGGTCCGCGAGCAGGCTCTCGGGCAGGTGCTGTCCGAACTGCTCCCGGTGCTGGACGACATCGGCCGCGCCCGTGACCACGACGAGCTCACCGGCGGGTTCAAGTCCGTCGCGGAGAGCCTGGAGGCGGTCACCGGCAAGCTCGGCCTGGAGCGGTACGGCGAGAAGGGCGAGCCCTTCGACCCGACCGTGCACGAGGCGCTCATGCACTCGCTCTCGGCGGAGGTGACCGAGACGAGCGTGGTGGACGTCCTCCAGCCCGGCTACCGCATCGGCGAGCGGATCCTGCGGCCCGCGCGCGTCGCGGTGGCCGACCCGGACCCGGACGCCGACGCCGGTGAGGCGGACGGCGAGCCGGGCGACGACGGCGAATGAGCCCCGCGGGGCCCGTCCCGAGCGGCGGGCCCCGGCCGGGGGCGTGGACGACATGTGGCAAGTGGCGATAGCAGAAGGCGGGGCGCCGTGAGCACCAAGGACTACCTGGAGAAGGACTACTACAAGGTCCTCGGTGTCGCGAAGACGGCCTCGCAGGAGGAGATCAAGAAGTCCTACCGGAAGCTGGCGCGCAAGTACCACCCGGACGCCAACAAGGGCGACTCCGACGCCGAGGACCGCTTCAAGGAGGTCTCCGAGGCCTACGACGTGCTGTCCGACGCGAAGCGCCGCAAGGAGTACGACGCCGTCCGGTCGATGCCGGGCGGGTTCCGCGGCCAGCAGGGCGGCGGCGGCTTCGGGTTCGACCTCGGCGACCTGTTCGGCCAGCCCGGCGGCGGGACGCAGACGGGCGGCGCCGGTGAGCGCATCGGCGACCTGTTCGGCGGCCTGTTCGGCCGGGGCGGCGGCACCCGCACGACGGGCACGCGGCGCGCGCGGCGCGGCGCGGACGTCGAGACCGAGGTGACGCTGTCGTTCGGGCGCGCGATGAACGGCGTGACCGTCCCGATCAAGCTGACCAGCGAGGCGGCGTGCGACAGCTGCCGCGGGACGGGCGCGAAGGCCGGCACGGTGCCGCGGGTGTGCCCGAACTGCGAGGGCACCGGGCACGAGACCCGCAACCTCGGCAACTTCGGCTTCCAGGAGCCGTGCAAGGAGTGCCGCGGCCGGGGCCTAGTCGTCGACGACCCGTGCCCGGTCTGCCACGGCAGCGGCCGCGCGACCGGCACCCGGACGATCCAGGCCCGCATCCCGGCGGGCGTCGCGGACGGGCAGAAGATCCGGCTGAAGGGCAAGGGCGCGCCCGGCGAGAACGGCGGCCCGGCCGGCGACCTGTACGTGCACATCAAGGTGCTCCCGCACGCGGTGTTCGGCCGCAGCGGCGACAACCTGACGCTGACCGTCCCGGTCACGTTCCCGGAGGCGGCGCTCGGCGGCGAGATCAGGGTGCCGACGTTCCAGGGGCAGCCCGTCACGCTGAAGCTGCCGGAGGGCACGCCCAACGGCCGCAAGTTCCGGGTGAAGGGCCGCGGCGCGACCCGGCGGGACGGGACGAAGGGCGACCTGCTCGTGACCGTCGACGTGCACGTCCCGCGGAAGCTCGACGAGCAGTCCCGCGAGGCGCTGGCCAAGCTCCGTGAGTCGGGCGGCGGCGAGGACCTCCGCACCGAGCTCCTCCAGCAGGCCAGACAGGAGTGAAGGCATGACGCCCACACGCGGCGCGGCGTGCTCCCGGGCGCGGGCGAACGGAGTGAGCCATGAGCGCTGACCCCTTCGGCGATGACACCCCGGTCTATGTGATCTCGGTGGCGGCGCAGCTGTCCGGGCTGCATCCGCAGACGCTGCGGACGTACGACCGGATGGGGCTGGTGTGCCCGGGCCGGACGGCGGGCCGGGGCCGCCGCTACTCGATGCGCGACATCGTGATGCTCCGCGAGATCCAGCGGCTCTCGCAGGAGGAGGGCATCAACCTGTCCGGGATCAAGCACATCCTGGAGTTGCAGCGCGACAACGTGCGGCTCCGCGAGGAGCTCGCGAAGGCGCACGCCGCGCTGGAGGATCTCGCCAACGAACTCGAGTCGACCCGGTCCGTGGCGGCGCGGCTGGCACAGCAGCGGCGGCACGGGGAGCCGACCGGCACCCCCGGCGCCGACCTGGTGCCCATCAGGCACACCAGCGTCGTCGTCTGGCACGAGCGCAACACCGACTAGTCCGCAACTCACTAAGCACAGCACTTTCACGGGGACGGGACATGGACTACAAGCTGACGCAGAAGAGCCAGGAGGCGGTGTCGGTCGCGGTCCGCAGGGCGGCGGCCGAGGGGCACCCCGAGGTCGAGCCGCAGCACCTGCTGGCGGCGCTGATCGCGCTGCCGGACGGGACGGCGGTGCCGCTGCTGGAGGCGGTCGGCGCCGACTGGCAGGCGATCCGGCGGCGGGCCGAGGAGCAGCTCGCCGCGAAGCCGAGGGCGCAGGGGTCGACGGTGTCGTCCCCGCGGTTGGCCGCGCAGCTCCAGCGGTCGATCAACACGGCGGCGAACCGGGCGCAGCAGCTGGAGGACGAGTACGTCTCGACCGAGCACCTGCTGGTCGGGCTCGCCGCGGACGGCGGCCCGGCGGCGGGCCTGCTGAAGGAGTTCGGCGCGACGCCGCAGGCGCTGCTGGACGCGTTCGAGAAGGTGCGCGGCCACGCCCGCGTCACCAGCGAGAACCCCGAGGGCACCTACCAGTCGCTGGAGAAGTACGGCGTCGACCTGACGGCGGCGGCCCGCGACGGGCGGCTCGACCCGGTCATCGGCCGCGACGCGGAGATCCGCCGGGTCGTGCAGGTGCTGTCGCGCCGGACGAAGAACAACCCGGTGCTCATCGGCGAGCCCGGCGTCGGCAAGACCGCGGTCGTGGAGGGCCTGGCGCAGCGCATCATCGCGGGCGACGTGCCCGAGTCGCTGCGCGGCAAGAAGCTCGTCTCGCTGGACCTCGGCGCGATGGTCGCGGGCGCGAAGTACCGCGGCGAGTTCGAGGAGCGGCTGAAGGCCGTCCTGAACGAGATCAAGGAGTCCGAGGGGCAGATCGTCACGTTCATCGACGAGCTGCACACCGTCGTCGGGGCGGGCGCGGCCGAGGGCGCGATGGACGCCGGCAACATGCTGAAGCCGATGCTGGCGCGCGGCGAGCTGCGCATGATCGGCGCGACGACGCTGGACGAGTACCGCGAGCGCATCGAGAAGGACGCCGCGCTGGAGCGCCGCTTCCAGCAGGTGTTCGTCGGCGAGCCCACGGTCGAGGACTCGATCGCGATCCTGCGCGGGCTGAAGGGCCGCTACGAGGCGCACCACAAGGTGCAGATCAACGACTCGGCGCTGGTCGCCGCGGCGACGCTGTCGGACCGCTACATCACCTCCCGGTACCTGCCGGACAAGGCGATCGACCTGGTGGACGAGGCCGCGTCCCGGCTGCGCATGGAGATCGACTCCCGTCCGGTGGAGATCGACGAGCTGCAGCGCTCGGTGGACCGGCTGAAGATGGAGGAGCTGAACCTCGCCAAGGAGACCGACGAGGCGTCCCGGCAGCGGCTCGACCGGCTGCGCGCGGACCTCGCCGACAAGCAGGAGCACCTCACCGGCCTCGTCGCCCGCTGGGACAAGGAGAAGGCGAGCCTGAACCGGGTCGGCGAGATCAAGGAGACGATCGACCAGCTGCGCGGCGAGGCGGAGCGCGCCCAGCGCGACGGCGACCTGGAGACGTCCGCGCGGCTCACCTACGGCGAGATCCCGGCGCTGGAGAAGCAGCTGGAGGAGGCGTCGGAGGCGGCCGAGAACCGCGACGCGATGGTCAAGGAGGAGGTCGGCCCGGACGACGTCGCCGACGTGGTCGCGTCCTGGACGGGCATCCCGGCGGGCCGGCTCCTCGAAGGCGAGACGGCGAAGCTGCTCCGCATGGAGGACGAGCTGGGCAGGCGCCTGATCGGGCAGGAGGCCGCGGTCCGCACGGTGTCGGACGCGGTGCGCCGCGCCCGCGCGGGCATCTCCGACCCGGACCGCCCGACCGGCTCGTTCCTGTTCCTCGGCCCGACGGGCGTCGGCAAGACCGAGCTGGCGAAGGCGCTCGCGGAGTTCCTGTTCGACGACGAGCGGGCGATGACCCGCATCGACATGAGCGAGTACTCCGAGAAGCACAGCGTCGCCCGGCTGGTCGGCGCGCCGCCCGGATACGTCGGCTACGAGGAGGGCGGGCAGCTCACCGAGGCCGTCCGGCGCCGCCCGTACTCGGCGGTCCTGCTGGACGAGGTGGAGAAGGCGCACCCCGAGGTCTTCGACATCCTGCTCCAGGTGCTGGACGACGGGCGGCTGACGGACGGCCAGGGCCGCACGGTCGACTTCCGCAACACGATCCTGATCCTGACGTCCAACATCGGGTCGCAGTTCCTCGTCGACCCGGCGCTGGAGAACGGGGCGAAGCGGGAGGCGGTGTGGAACGCCGTCCGGAACTCGTTCAAGCCGGAGTTCCTCAACCGCCTGGACGACGTGATCCTGTTCGACGCGCTGTCGACGGACGAGCTGACCCGCATCGTGGACCTGCAGGTCGACACGCTCGCCGCCCGGCTCGCGGACCGGCAGCTGACGCTGGAGGTCACGCCGGCGGCCCGCGAGTGGCTGGCGCTGACCGGCTACGACCCGCTGTACGGGGCGCGCCCGCTGCGCCGCCTCGTGCAGACGGCGATCGGCGACCAGCTCGCCCGCGAGCTGCTCTCCGGTGAGGTCCGCGACGGCGACGAGGTCGTCGTCGACCTGGACGAGGCCGCCGACCGGCTGACGGTCGAGCCGAAGAGCGGACTCAGCCTCACGAAGTGACCGGGCCCCACGAAGTGACCGGGCCCCACGGGGTCCTGCGGGCCGGCGCCACAGCGCGCCGGCCCGTTCTCGTTTCCCCAGCGTGCCGCGCCGGCGAGGGCCTCCGGAGACGCCTTCACGGTCCCTTCGAGGATTATTAAAGTTTCTTTAGGGATATTGCCGCTAGCGTCCCACGGCATTGCGGCGCACCGAAATCCGGTGGCCGCGGTCGACCGTTGGGAGTGTTCTCCATGCGCAGGTCCGTCGCCTACCCCCTCGCCGCCGCGGCGGCCGTCGCGGCGCCCGTGCTCGTCGCCGCCCCCGCCTCGGCGCACGGCTATGTCTCCGCGCCCCCGAGCCGGCAGGCGCTGTGCGCGACGGGCGCCGTCCCCGACTGCGGCCCCATCCGGTTCGAGCCGCAGAGCGTCGAGGGGCCGAAGGGGCTGAAGAGCTGCGACGGCGGCCTCGGCCAGTTCGCCGTCCTGGCCGACGAGAGCCGCGACTGGCCGGCCGCGTCCGTCGGCACGACCGTCCCGTTCCGGTGGGTGTTCACCGCGCGGCACCGCACGTCCAACTGGGAGTACTTCGTCGACGGGACCAAGGTCGCGACGGTCGACGGCGGGAACCGGCAGCCGGACGCGGTCGTGACGCACGACATCGACCTCGGCGCGTTCCCCGGGAAGCACACCGTCCTCGCGGTGTGGAACATCGGCGACACCCCGAACGCGTTCTACAGCTGCATCGACCTCACCATCGGCGGCGGTGGAGGCGGTGGCGGCTCGCAGCCGGCGCCGGAACCCAGCGCGCCGCCCACCACCCGTCCGACGACCCCGGCGCCCGCGCCCGGCGGGGGCGCTCCGGCGCCGACCGGGGAGCCCGCGGCCGGCGGGACGTGGAAGGCGGGCGTGACGTACAAGACGGGCGACGTCGTGACCTTCGACGGCGCGCGGTTCCGCTGCCGCCAGGGCCACACGGCCCTCCAGGGCTGGGAGCCGTCGCAGTTCACGCTGGCCCTGTGGCTGCCGCTGTGAGCGCCCGGCGCCGTGCCGTCCTGCTGACCGCCCTCGCCGTGCCCCTCCTGCCGGCGGCGTGCAGCGCCGAGCCGGCGGAGACGAAGCCGGCGAGCGCCGCGTCCAGCGCCCCGTCCGCCGGCTACAACGACCAGGACGTGGTGTTCCTGCAGATGATGGTGGCCCATCACCGGCAGGGCCTGCAGCTGGCGCGCACGGCCGCCGAACGCGCCCCGCGCAAGGAGGTGCGGACCCTCGCGGCGGCCGTCGACGCGACGCAGACGGAGGAGCTGAAGCTCATGACGACGTGGCTCGGCACGTGGTCGAAGCCGGCGACGTCCGAGGCGGCGGCGAAGACGCACCTGCACCACGGCGCCGCGCCCGCCACCGGCGCCAAAGAGATCAGCGCCCTGCGGAAGACGAAGGGCGCCGGGTTCGAGCCCGCGTTCCTCAACCTGTTCATCGGCCATCAGGGCAGCGCGGTGGAGATGGCGCGGACGGAGCAGAGCAAGGGCGCCAGCCCCGACGCGAAGGCGTTCGCCGACCGCGTCGTGGATTCCCGGACCGCCGAGATCAAGCAGATGCTGATCCTGCTCAACAGCTGACCGCCCCGCCGACGGCGGCGGCCCGTCCCCCGTGTGCGCACCGGTGGACGGGCCGCCCGCCGCGGGCTCACACCTCCAGGTTCTCCTCGATGTCGCGGAGGCGGTGCCGGGCCAGGGCCAGGTTCGCGCGGCCCCGGTCGAGGGCCATGTAGAGGAAGAGGCCCTTGCCCTTGCGCCCGGTCACCGGGCGGATGACGTGGTACTGGCTGGAGATGCTGATGAGGATGTCCTCGATCTCCTCCTTGAGGCCGAGCTGCTCCATGGTGCGCAGCTTGGCCCGCACCACCTCGGTGTTCCCGGCGGCGGCGACCTGCAGGTCGAGGGCCTTGGAGCTGCCGAGCTGCCCGAGGGCCATGCCGCTGTTGTAGTCGACGACGGCGGCGCCGACGGCCCCGTCGATCGCCATCATGTCCTTCAGCGAGAGGTCGAGGTTGGACATGCGTATTCCCCTTCCGGTCTGTCGTTGCGTGCGGTGTCGTTGCGTACGGTTCGTCGTTACGTGCGGCGCGTGCCGGCGAGATGCGCGGCGATGGCACGGGCCGCCGGACGCGACTCCAGGTGGAGCCGCCCCACGTTCACGGTCGGCGCCGCGAGGACGGTGAGGGACGCGGTCGGGCCCGCCGCGTAGATGACCACGTAGCCGTCCACGCCGCGGATCACCACCTCGTGGAAGGCGCCGCCGTGCGCGGTCTGCGCGATCCGGTGCGCCAGCGACAGGCCCGTCGCCGTCACCGCCGCCATCCCGGACGGCTCGACGGAGTCGGGCAGGTCCCGCGCGATGAGCAGCCCGTCCGCCGACGCGACCAGGCTGCCGGTGAGCTGCGGGACGCGCGCCCGCAGCGTCCGCAGTTCCGCCGCCACCTCGGTCTCGGGGACCCGCGCCGCCGTCCCCGCCCCCGCTCGTTTCGCCACCTTCGCCAGCCTTTCGATCAGACGTCTCACGGGCCGCCCCCCGCGGCCCCGGGCACGGTCAACCGAGCTCCACCAGCGCCGTCCGGAGCCGGTCGAGCAGGGCGTGGTCGGGCGGCGCCCACTCGGCCGGGATCTCCGCCGGGGCCGCCGCCGGCGCGTCCGGCGGATCGGTCCGGACGAGCGAGGCCGCGGCCAGCCCGCGGACCGCGAGCAGGCAGCCGAACGCCGTCCGGCCGAGGTCGCGCGCCAGCCGCGCGGGGGTGCGGCGGCCGTCGGCGTTGAGCAGGATCTCCGCCTGGACGCCGGTCAGGATGACGCGCTGCCGCCGCACCCGCCGGACCGGCACGACGGGGGCCGCGTCGACCCGCCCGTCCGGCCAGGCCGCGTCGAGGCGGGCGCGGCGCCGGCGCTGCTCGTGCACGAGCGTCGCCACGGTGACACGCGTGGGGCGGCCTCTGCGCGGCCCCTCGGTGAACACCGGCTCGGCCGCCGAGCCGAGGAGGAAGTAGGCGGCGTCGAACATCGCGAGCAGCGCCGGCAGTTCCGGGTCGGGGCCGCCGGGCAGGTCGGCGGGACCGGGCGCGTGCCGGCTCTCGGCCCGGACGACGGCCCCGCGGTCGACGTGGAACGCTCCGTCGCCGCCGACGCGGAGCACGCCGGTGCGCTTTTCCCGCTCCAGCTCGCCGAGCACGCCGCAAATGTCGCCGTGCATGTCAGCCGTCCGCCATTTCTTGGACGAGGCCCTGCACGCGCAGCCGCGCGAGCGCCAGATTTCCGTTCTCGCGGTCGAGCAGTAAATGGACGAAAAGATGGCCGTCCATATCGGCTCCCGAGAGGGCCAACAGGTGGTACCCGTCCGCGCCGCAAACGATGATCTCCTCGATGTCGTCGCCCGCCGCGGTCGCGCTGAGCGCCGGCGACGCCAGCACCGCGCGCACCACGTCGGTCGCGCCGGCCGCGTCCTCGTGCTGGTCGACGAGGTCCTCCCGGCCCGCCGCCGCCACGGCGAGGCCGCTGGCGCAGTCCACCAGGGTCACCCGCTGGGCGCCCGGAATCGTCATCATCCGCGCAAGGCAGTCGTCAATGCGCACTCATTCCCCCACCGAATGAGAGTTGCAGGAACTCGACCATAGCCAGAACTTTGCGCCCCGCAACACCAAACAGTTAAAGCCCCACAAGAACGATCCTTCGGGGCATAAATACCACCCCGTATCCGAACCGGTCAGCGCGGTGACAGCGTCCGCGCACGCAGAATCGGCCCATCCCGGCCGCCCCATTCCGACCCACCCACAACCCCGGGCCGTACGGCGACGGCGCGGTTCAGCCGGACGACCGGGCGCGGCCGATTTCGACAGGCTCGGCGGAAGAATCTTGGGAGCGGGGCGATTACGCCAAGAGCGTGCAGACGTTCCGTACAGAACGTACAGAAGGCAGAGTTCTCGGCATGAGGCTTCTGATACTGGGCGGGACGGAGTTCGTCGGGCGCGCGATCACCCACGAGGCTCTCGCCCGCGGGTGGGACGTGACCGTCTTCCACAGGGGACGCCACGCGCCGCCCGAAGGGGTCGCCTCGCTGCACGGCGACCGGACGGCGGAAGGCGGCCTCAAGGCACTCGGTCACGGAGAGTGGGACGCGGTCGTCGACACCTGGTCGGCGGCTCCCTCGGCCGTGCGCGACGCCGCGCGACTGCTCGCAGGACGCGTCGGACGGTACGCCTATATCTCCAGCCGTTCCGTCTACCGGTTCCCCGCTCCGGGCGGGCTCGCGGAGGACGCCGACGTCGTGGACGGCTCCCCGGACGACGGCGATGTCGACTACGCGGCGGCCAAGCGCGGCGGTGAGCTGGCGGCGCTCGGCGCGTTCGGCGACGAGGCCCTGCTGGTGCGGGCGGGTCTCATCCTGGGCCCCGACGAGAACATCGGACGGCTGCCCTGGTGGTTGGGGCGCATCGCCAAGGGCGGCCCCGTTCTCGCGCCCGGCCCACGCGACGCGGGGTTGCAGTACATCGACGCCAGGGACCTCGCCATCTGGACGCTGGGTGCGGTCGAGCGCGGGCTCGGCGGCCCGTACAACCTGGTCAGCGAGCCCGGCCACACGACGATGAGCGAGCTGCTCGAGGCGTGCATCCACGTGACGGGGTCGAACGCCGACCTCGTCTGGACGGCCCCGGAAGCGATCCTCGAAGCGGGCATCGAACCGTGGACGGACCTTCCCGTCTGGCTCCCGCCCGGCGAGGCGTACGACACCATGCACCGCGCCAACGTCGACAAGGCCGTTTCCTCGGGGCTGCGATGCAGGCCCGTCCAGGAGACGGTCGCGGACACCTGGGAGTGGCTCCGGTCGATTGGCGGACAGGCGCCGCAACGCCCCGACCGTCCCGCGGTGGGGCTGGACGCCGGCAAGGAGGCCGAACTCCTGCGCGGCTGAACCAGCGAACGCATCTCCATCGCCATCGGCCGCACCACAACCCGACCCACCGGCCTCGAAACACTCGCCACCTGCCGACTCGGTAAGTGACGGGAGAACGGTCACGGTCCGATCGGTCCCCGGGCTCCCGGGGACCGATCGGGGCGGAGTGGACGCGGCGGGGTCCGGTCCGCTAGAGAGACCCTCTATGAGCGCATTGGTACTCGGGCCCCATCTCCGGCATGTGAGTCACCGCACCGCGACGATCTGGGTGGAGACCGAACGGCCCTGCGTAGTGCGGGTCGTCAGCGAGGAGCACGGTGTCGACGCGTCGGCCAGGACGTTCACCGCGCACGGCCACCACTACGCGCTCGTCGAGATCGACGGGCTCGCGCCGGGAGCCCGCGTCCCCTACCGGGTGCTGACCGACGGCGAGACCGTCTGGCCGGAGGACGACGGGTTCCCGCCGTCCCAGATCAGGACGCTCGGCGACCACGGGGAACTGCGCATCTCGTTCGGGTCCTGCCGCCGCTCCCCCGGCACCGTGGAGGAGTTCGGCCACGACGCGCTCTCCGCCTTCGCCGAGCGGCTGCGGACCGGCGGCGACGCGGTCGCCTGGCCGGACATCCTGCTCATGGTCGGCGACCAGGTGTACGCCGACGAGCTGAGCGACGAGATGCGCGCGTTCATCGGCGGACGGCGCGGGCCGGACGAGCCGCCCGCCGACGAGGCCGCCGACTTCGAGGACTACACGTTCCTCTACCAGCTCGCCTGGCACCGCGACCCGGCGGTGCGGTGGCTGCTGTCGACCGTCCCCACCTTCACGATCTTCGACGACCACGACATCCGGGACGACTGGAACACCTCCTACGCGTGGCGGACGGAGATGTGGGCGCAGCCCTGGTGGAGGGACCGCATCACCGGCGGGATCGGCTCGTACTGGATCTACCAGCACCTCGGGAACATGTCGCCGCAGGACCGCGCGTCCGATCCCCTCTTCGCGGCGCTGCGCGAGGCGTCCGACAGCACGGGCGACGCCGGCGCCGTCCTGGACGCGTTCGCGGAGAAGGCCGACAAGGACCCTGCCAGTACGCGCTGGAGCTACGCCCATGACTGGGGCGGCACCCGCCTGATCGTGGTGGACAGCCGGTGCTCTCGGCTCCTCACCCAGGACCGCCGCGGCATGCTCGACGACGAGGAGTTCGCGTGGCTGGACGGCCGGTGCCAGGGCGGCGTCGACCACCTCCTCATCGCGAGTTCTCTCCCCTACCTCCTCCCCATGGCGATCCACCACGCGGAGTCGTGGAACGAGGCCGTCGCCGAGGGAGCCTGGGGCAGGCGCGGCGCCGGGCTCGGCGAGAAGATCCGGCAGGCCGCCGACCTCGAGCACTGGGCCGCGTTCGAGCGCTCGTTCCGCGATGTGGCCGCTGACGTGGTCGCCGTCGGACGCGGCGAGCGCGGACCGGCGCCGGCGAGCATCTCGTTCCTGTCCGGCGACATCCACTACTCGTACCTGGCGCGGATCACCCGTCCGGGCACCGACTCGAAGATCTCCCAAGTCGTCTGCTCGCCGCTGCGCAACCCGCTGCAGGGCAAGTTCAAGTGGGCGAACCGCATCGCGTACTCGCGGGCGGCGGGCGTCCCGTTCCGGATGCTGGCGAAGCTCGCGAAGGTGCCCGTCCCGCCCATCCGGTGGCGCATGACCGAGGGCCCCTGGTTCCACAACGCCATCGCCACCGTCGAGATCGCCGGGCGCGATTGCAACGTGCGCTGGGAGACTCCGCACGAGGGCGGCGAACTCACCGAGATGGGCCGCGCCTCGATCACCTGACCGCCGCTCCGCGCGCCCGCGACCCGGGAAAAGGAAAACGCACCCGAAATGCATGACGGACAGTGGTCAAGCCACCACAATGAGCGAGGCCCTGAAAGGTTTCGGGTCGCGCCCAGATCCCGGAACTCAACTCGTGACCTGCCGCTTCCCGTAAAGATCATGCCGAAGCGCGGGGCAGGCCCGAAACGGCTGGTAGCGTCCGCCGCGGCTCCCAATTAGTGGTTACCGGGGAGTCGCCAACGGGCGGGTCGTCATGAAAGAGTGGCGAATCGCCGTATTGGCCTACTGGGCTGCAGGGCTTCACTACGCTATAAGCGCCCGGGGTCGCTACGTCTAGTGGGCACGCTGTGAGCTCCCGTGTTGAGGAAGGACGGTGCCGCATGGATCGCTGCGCGCTGTTCGTGGACGCCGGCTACCTGCTGGCGGACGGCGCCATGGCCGTGCACGGCACGCGCCACCGCGAAACTGTCTCGTGGGACTTCGGCGGGCTGCTGCAGCTCCTGGGCAACCTCGCGAGAGAACGCACCGGCCTCCCGCTGATGCGCTGCTACTGGTACGAGGCGACCATCGAGGGCCGCCGCGCGCCCGAGCACGACGCGCTCGCCGACCTGCCCGGCCTCAAACTGCGGCTCGGCCGGGTCCGGCCCGGCCGCCGGGAGGGCGTCGACAGCGAGATCCACCGCGACCTGATGACCCTGGCCCGCAACGGCGCGCTCGCCGACGCCGTCCTGGTCAGCGGCGACGAGGACCTCGCGCAGGTCGTCACCGACGCCCAGGACCTCGGCGTCCGCGTCACCGTCGTGCACGTCGCCGTCGACGGCAACTGGACGATCTCCCGCGTGCTGCGGCAGGAATGCGACGACCTCATCGAGATCGGCTCCGGCCACCTGCGCCCCTACGTCAACCTGCTCGCCGGCATGGACGGGACGTCCGGCTCCTCCCTCGCGGCGCCCGCCCCCGCACTCGGCTCCCCGCTCGGGGCGTCGTCCCTCGGCTCGTCCGGCTCCTCCCTCGGGACGAGCCCGCTGTCCAACGGGCACGGCACCTCCAACGGGCACGCGGCCTCCAACGGCCACGGCGGCTCGCTCGGCCCCCTGCAGCCCGCCGCGCACAACGGGCCGCCGCCCGCGTCCCCGGTCAGCGGGCCGCCGGCCCCGTCCGCGCCACCCGTCCGCGACCTCGGCCCCGCCATGACCGGCGGGCTGAACGGCGGCTCCGCCGGCGTCGGCACCGGCCCCATGCCGGTGCCCGGCGGAACCGGCGGCGGCCTCGCCGGATCGTCCTACGGCAGCGGCGGCCAGCAGGTCCCGCTCCAGCCCGCCACCACGTCCGGGCCCTCCCCGCTCCCCGGGCCGTCCGCGGCGCCGCCCATGCCGTCGCAGTCGCCGGGCCCCGGGCCGCAGTACGGCTCGTCGCCCATCCCGGCCCCGTCCCCGCCGCCGCCCCCCCAGACGATGCCGGCGCAGCACGGCCAGCCCAGCCCCTACACCGGGCCGCAGTCGTCGCCCGTCCCGGCGCAGAACACCCCGACCCTCTCGGACGCCGTCAAGGCCGCCCACCAGGAAGGCCAGGACTTCGGCGAGTCCGTCGCCCGGGACGCGCCCGCGCTGTGGCTGGAGGCCGTCCTCGCCCGCAAGCCGCGCATGCCGTCCGACCTGGAGGCGCGCCTCCTGCAGGGCTCCTCACTGCCGATCGACTTCCTGCTGCACGACGAGGTGCGGCACGCGCTGCGCCGCGGATTCTGGGACGCGCTCGAACGTTCCCGCAGGTGAGCTGACAGGTACGCGGCGGTATTCCACGATCATCGTTGATTCGCCCGCTTCGGCCGGGCGCCGCCGGGTAGCGTTGAAGCGTGACGCATGTGACGGAAGACGATCTCGACGACCTGGAGTTCGACACCCTGCGCACCGGCGATCACATCTCGGCGGCCCGCCGGCTGTCCGAGCTGGCCGAGTCGGTCTCCGGTGGGGTGTCACGCGCCAACGTCCTGCTCCGCGCCGGTGAGCAGTGGCAGCACGCCGGCGACCACGGCCGAGCCGCCGAGCTGTACCGCCGTGCCATGGAAGACGGCGGCGAGACCTACGGCGACCCGCGCGCCTACCTCGCCGACGCGCTCTTCGAACTGAACCGGGCCGACGAGGCCCGCACGCTCCTCGACCAGATCCGCGCCGACAGCCCCCGCGACCCCGAGGTGTACCGCGCCGTGGCGGAGGTCCTCTACGCCCAGGGCGACGCGACCGGCGCGCACGAATGGGCCACCAGCGGCGCCGACGTCGTCCTCGCCCTCCGCGACCGCGCCGTCGGCACCGGCATGGGCGGCGGCCCCGACGAGGCCCCCGCCCCCGACGCCGACTCCCTCACCCCGGGCCCCGACGACGTCGCCATCGCCGAGGACAGCCTCGAAGCCCTCCTCCGCCTCCGCTACCGCGCCCGCGTAGACCTGGGCCGCCGCGAAGACGACTACGACGCCCTCCTGGACGACCTCCTCAAGAACGCGTGATTGCCCAGGGGGCGACCCCCTGGAACCCCCGTTGCGACGCGCATGCCGTGTTTGCCCAGGGGGGCGACCCCCTGGAACCCCCGTCACGACGCAGGCGATCCTCACGCCGCCGTTGCGGTCTGTCGTGCCCGTTCTGACGTGCGCGGCGTCGCTGCGGTCGCCCGCGTCGACGGGCATGCCCGCTCCGGTCGCTGGCGCTCCCTCCGCGTGCCTGCCCGTGGGTGTCGCTTCTGTCTGTGCCGTGGCTCGGGTCGAGTCCAAGAGCGTCAGTCCTGACACGTCCAAGGAGGCTCTAGCGTCCGGTGCCCGGCGGGGGCGTGGTGCGGTGGGGCTAGAGGGCGGTGATCAGTTCGCTGAGGGATTGGGGGACGGTGGTGGGGGGCTTTTGTTCGGTCGTCTGCCAGCCGCGGAGGCGGGCTTCTCTGAGGGCCTCTTCGTGCTTGGACGGGGCCGCGGGGTCCGGATGGGTGCGGAGGTAGCCGCAGGGCGCCTCCGGCCAATCTGGGGCCATGGGGAGGGTGTTCTCGGGGGCGCCGTGGTCGTGCTGTCCGCGGCGCGGTAGGTCGGCGTCGACGAAGACGAAACCGGCCACGGGGCGGTGGGCCGCGCGTTGGGCCAGGGCTATGCCGGGCAGAAGGCGGCCGGCCGTGCCGTGGGCGACGAGGACGAGGGGCGCCACCGGGTCGGTCGCGGTGATGATCAGCGAGACGCGGGCGATGTAGCGGGGGCCGGTCTCGTCCGGGACGTCCGGCGCCACCACGTCCAGGCCGTACGAGCGCAGCATCTCGGGCAGATCGCCCCAGGAGGCCGCCGTGGCGCGGGGGGCGTGCAGCAGAACGACGGTCCCGGATGTCACCCACCGAACCTACACGGCGGTCCCGTGGCGGGGACGCGGGGTCAATAGGCTTCCACCGTGAGCGATCGTGATGAACTGCTGCAGCTGATCAAGGACAAGGCCGTCGTGCACGGGGACTTCGTGCTGTCCTCGGGGAAGCGGGCGTCCTGGTACGTGGATCTGCGCCGGGTCACGCTGGACGGGGCGGCGGCGCCGCTGGTGGGGCGGGTCATGCTGGACGAGACCGCCGACCTCGGCTACGACGCCGTGGGCGGGCTGACGCTGGGGGCCGACCCGGTGGCGACGGCGATGCTGCACGCGGCGGCGGCGCGGGGGCGGCGGCTGGACGCGTTCGTCGTCCGCAAGGAGGGCAAGGCGCACGGGCTGCAACGCCGCATCGAGGGGCCGGACGTCGCGGGCCGCCGCGTTCTCGCCGTCGAGGACACCTCGACGACGGGAGGTTCGGTCCTGACGGCGGTGGAGGCGCTGCGCGAGGCCGGGGCGGAGGTCGTGGCGGTCGCGACGATCCTGGAGCGTGGCGCGGCCGGACGGATCGCGGAGGAGGGGCTCGTGTACCGCCACCCCTACGACGCGGCGGATCTCCTCCTCGGTTAGCCCTTGGCCCTCACCAGCCACTCGCCGCGCTGGCCGGCGGGCTTCGCCGGCTGCACCTCGCCGTAGATGACGACCCTCAGGGAGCCGCCGTTGGTGGCGACGACCTGGAGGGGCGCCTGATCGTACTTGAGCGTGTCGCCGGTGTTGAGCTGGCCGTTGGTGAGCACCTTGCCGCCGGCGTCGGCGACCCGGACGACCACGGTCGTGGGCTGGCCGGTGACGCTGATGACGAGCGGCACCCGGGCCGCGGGCGTCGTCTTCTCGGTGCTGCTCGGGGACGCCTTGCCGCCGCCGTCGCCGTCACCGGAAGGCGAGGCGGCCGTCGACGGCCCCTTCTGTTCAGGTTCGCCCGTTACCGCGTTGATCAGTGCCATGCCGCCCACGACGAGGAGGGCCAAAGCGGCCATCACGGCCAATGCCGCGATCAGTATGCGCGCGAGACCCCTAGGGTCCGACCGATGACGTCCCACATGGGGAGGTTAGCGATAACTGTCACCGCTGAGCGACGGACGTGACTCTTCGGGACCATTCTTATTCGGACCACGGTCCGATTTACGCCCCTTGAGGACCTCCCGGATGATCGGGATGACCGACAGGACGAGGATGACCGCGACCCCCGGCAGGATGTACTTCTCGACGTCGGGAACCTCGGAGCCGAGGAAGTGGCCCAGCAGGAACAGGGCGTCCGTCCAGAGGATGCCGCCGATGGCGTTCCAGACGAAGAACTTCTTGGCGTCCATGCCCAGCATCCCGGCGAGCGGGTTGAGGAACGTGCGGACGATCGGGATGAACCGGGCCAGCACCACCGCCTTCGCGGGGCCGAACCGGTTGAAGTAGTACTCGGCCTTCTCCACCCACTCCTGCTTGAAGATGCGGGAGTCCGGCCGGTCGAACAGCTTCCGGCCGTATCTGGCGCCGAGCCAGTGCCCGAGCTGGGCGCCGGCGATCGCCGCGATGGGGCCGCCGACGAGCAGCCAGGGCAGCGACAGGGGCTGGAACGCCTGCCCGTTGACGGTCGACACCGCCGTGAGGATCCCCGCCGTGAACAGCAGCGAGTCGCCCGGGAGGATGCAGCCGAACAGCAGTCCGGTCTCCGCGAAGATGATGGCGAGCACGCCGATCGTCGCGAACGTGCCGAAGAGCTGCAGCCAGGCGGTCGGGTGCAGCCACTCGGTGATGCTTAGGGGAAGGCTCGTGAGATCCACACCGCGAGCGTACCTTTCAACCCACTCCCCGTAGGCGGGATACTGAGGGTGGACGGCATGCCCGACCCGGATAAGTGTGACCTGGGCCTCCACCTGGGTACGCGAACGTCCGGGTGCTACCGCCCGGCGGGACGGCCCGGCGGCACCGCTGCGTATGAAAGGACGCTGACAATGCCCATCGCAACGCCCGAGGTCTACGCGGAGATGCTCGACCGTGCGAAGCAGGACGGCTTCGCCTTCCCCGCGATCAACGTGACGTCCAGCCAGACGCTGAACGCCGCGCTGCGCGGGTTCGCGGAGGCCGAGAGCGACGGGATCGTGCAGGTGTCCACCGGAGGGGCCGAGTACCTGTCCGGTGCCACGGTGAAGGACATGGTCGTCGGCTCGACCGCGCTGGCCGAGTACGCCCGGGTGGTGGCCGCCAAGTACCCGGTGAACATCGCCCTGCACACCGACCACTGCCCGAAGGACAAGCTGGACGGCTTCATGCGTCCGCTGATCAAGATCTCCCAGGAGCGGGTGGCGCGCGGCGAGGAGCCGCTGTTCCAGTCGCACATGTGGGACGGGTCCGCCGTCGAGCTGCACGAGAACCTCGACATCGCCGCCGAGCTGCTCGACCAGTGCGCGAAGGCGCGGATCATCATGGAGATGGAGATCGGCGTCGTCGGCGGCGAGGAGGACGGCGTCGCCAACGAGATCAACGAGAAGCTCTACACGACGCCGGGCGACGCGATCGCGACCGCCGAGGCCGTCGGCGTGGGCGAGAAGGGCCGCTACATCCTCGCCGCGACGTTCGGCAACGTGCACGGCGTCTACAAGCCGGGCTCGGTCAAGCTGCGTCCGGAGGTGCTCAAGGAGATCCAGGACGCGGTCGGCGCCAAGTACGGCAAGGACAAGCCGTTCGACCTGGTCTTCCACGGCGGCTCCGGCTCGTCGCTGGAGGAGATCCGCGAGGCCGTCTCCTACGGCGTCGTGAAGATGAACATCGACACCGACACGCAGTACGCGTTCACCCGTCCGGTCGCGGAGCACATGTTCCGCAACTACGACGGCGTGCTGAAGGTCGACGGCGAGGTCGGCAACAAGAAGCAGTACGACCCGCGCTCGTGGGGCAAGGCCGCCGAGACCGCGATGGCGAACCGCGTCGTCGAGGCCGCCGAGAACCTGCAGTCGGCCGGCAAGAAGCTGAAGTAAAGAAGCCGCAACAACGGCCCCAGGGGACGCCCCTGGGGCCGCGTTGTTTGACGAAACTCGGATAGTGTCGGACATGTGGCACTACCCCGCACGTACGAGTCACAGAACTGCTCCATCGCCCGCTCGCTGGAGGTCGTCGGCGACCGCTGGACGATGCTGGTCATCCGCAGCGCCTTCCAGGGCGTGCGGCGCTTCGACGACTTCCAGGACGTCCTCGGCGTGGCCCGCAATGTCCTCACCGACCGGCTCAACCGGCTGTGCGACGAGGGCATCATGCGCCGCGTCCCGTACCAGCAGCGTCCGGAGCGCTACGAGTACCGCCTCACCCGCAAGGGCGTCGAACTGTGGCCGGCGGTCATGACCCTGATGATGTGGGGCGACCGCCACTACGCGCCCGAAGGGCCGCCGCTGATCATCGGCCACCGCGGCTGCGAGGGGACGCTGACCCCGGAGTTCACCTGCGACTCCTGCGGCGCGCGCCTCGGCCCGTCCGACGTGGCCCCCCGCCCCGGCCCGGCAGCCTGACCTTCTTATGGGTTGCTTCACACAACTTTCTGCGGTCCAATGAGTTGCATGACACAACTCGATGTGCGCAGCGCCGCCCGCATTGACACGACGCTCGACGACGTGCGGATCCGCCCGTACGGCATCACCGACGCGCCGCGCGTCCGGCGGATGTCGGACCACCTCTCGTCCGCGAGCCTCTACACGCGCTTCTTCTCCGGGACGCCCCGCATCCCCGACCACTACGTCGGCATGCTCGACCGCCTCGACCACTGGGACCGCGAGGCCATGGTCGGGCTCGACGGCGACGACCTCGCCGGCATCGCCGAATACGTCCGCGACGCCCGGCGGCCCTGGCGCGCGGACATCGCCGTCCTCATCACCGACCCCTGGCAGCACCGCGGCCTGGGCAGCATCCTGGTCGCCTATCTGGCCCAGCTGGCCGGACGGCGCGGCATCACCGAGTTCGGCGCGGACGTCATCCTCACCAACCGGGGAGGGCTCCAGTTCGTCCACCACGGCTGGCCGGACGTCCGCTCCACCCGTGACGGCGCCACAGCCCGCTTCACCCTGCCCCTTACCGAGGCAGCCCTCCGCTGACGATGCCGAGGCGTTTCGCCCCTGGGCGGGACCAGGCCAGACGGTCGGCACCCGGCTCCATGCGCGCCCCTCCGCTGCCACGGCCCCCGGATAGTGTGGGCGAACACCGCTCGGCCGACAGAATGGGCGCCATGACGACTGATCTCGCTGACGTGCTGGGCGACAAGGAGAGCACGAGCCTTGAGTTCAAGCAGTCGGCCGGCGATCTCGGCAAGATCGGAAAGACGATCTGCGCGTTCGCCAACGACCTGTGCGGACGCGGCGGCGGCGATCTTCTCATCGGCGTCGACGACCAGGGGCGGCCGGTCGCGGACGTGAAGGCCGAAGACAGGGATCTGCTGAAGCTCACCGAATTCCGGGACAGCGGCAAGATCCTCGATCGCCCCTCCATGACCGTCCAACGTGCCGTCTTCAAGGGGGAGCCGGTCGTCCGCATCCACGTCGAAGCCTCCAGCACCCCGCCGGTCCGATACGACGGTGTCGTCTGGGTGCGTCCCGGCCCGACGACCCGCCAAGCGAACCGCGATGACGAGCGCGTGCTCTCCGAACGCCGTCGCGCCCTGGACGGACCGTATGACGGACGAAACGTTCCCGGCAGTTCACTCGACGACCTGGATCTGTCCCTCTTCCGCTCGACCTATCTTCCTTCCGTGATCTCCCCAGAGGTGATCGAAGAGAACGGACGGTCGCAGGAACTGCAACTAGCAAGCCTCCGGCTCGCCGACCTTGCCGGCACACCCACCGTTCTTGGGCTGTTGGTATTGGGCTTCAATCCCAGCGGCTTCGTCCCCGGCGCCTACCTGCAATTCGTACGCTACGACGGCATCGGGTTCGACGCGGCCATCAGCGACGAGCAGGAGATCCGCACCAACGTGGTGGACCTGGCAACGAGGCTGGAGCCGCTGCTTCGGGGACATCTGCACACCCAGGTGGTAGCAGAGACCGGGTTGCGGGAACAGGCCCGACCCGAGTATCCGTTCGCCGCGCTGCGCGAGGTGTGCATGAACGCGGTCATGCATCGTAACTACGAGACGTCCTACGCCCCCGTCCGGATCACCTGGTTCAGCGATCGGCTGGAGGTAAGCAATCCCGGAGGACCGTTCGGGCAGGTACGTCAGGACAACTACGACCGTGTTTGCGATTATCGAAATCCTTCGCTGGCCGCAGCCATGAAGTCCCTGGGCTACGTCAACCGGTTCGGGCGGGGAATCGGCCGCATCCAGACCGCACTGGAGGAGAACGGAAATCCACCAGCAGAATTTCTCATCGAAGACTCGTCGTGGACCGTGGTGCTGAGGCGCGCAACATGAAGTCCGTCGCGCTGTTCAACAACAAGGGCGGCGTGGGCAAGACCACGCTCACCTACCACCTGGCACACATGTTCCAGCGACTCGGACACCGTGTTCTCGCCGTCGACCTGGATCCGCAGGCGAACCTCACGTCCGCGTTCCTCGACGAGGACGACCTCGCCATCCTCTGGACGGAGTCGGAGAGTCCGGCGTGGGCTGGGGCCGAACCGCAGCTCACACTCGGCCCGTTCGCCCGCCGGATCACCCGGGAGACCGGCACCGTCGCCGCCTCGGTACGCCCCATCATGGAGGGGCTGGGCGATGTCGAGTTCTTCTCCCCGACGCAGATCGTGGACGGCCTCTGGCTGACGCCCGGAGACCTTGAACTGAGCGCCTTCGAAGACCGCCTCTCGGAGGCATGGCCCCGCTGCTTCATGGGGGCGTTGGACGCCATCCGGACGACCACGGCGTTCTATCGCATCGTTTCGGACGCGGCCCGCCGAGTGGACGCCGACATCGTGCTCATCGACGTGGGTCCGAACCTCGGTGCCATCAACCGGGCGGCGCTGCTGGCCGCGGACACGGTCTTGATGCCGCTCGCCGCGGACCTCTTCTCACTTCGCGGGTTGCGCAACCTCGGCCCCGCCCTGCGCGACTGGCGGGCGACATGGCAGGGGACAGTGCTGCCCAAGATCCCGCAGGACATCTCGGCTCCGTCCGGAGAGATGCGCCCGCTCGGCTATGTGATCATGCAGCCGACCATGCGCCTGGATCGGCCCGTCAAGGCGTATCAGCGCTGGCTCGCCCGGATCCCGTACGTCTTCGCCGACGCCGTCCTCGCCGATCTGGGTGAGGCGGACAACAAGGCATACGAGATAGCGACTCTGCGCAACTACCGAAGCCTGATGCCGTTGGCACACGACGCGCGCAAGCCAATGTTCGACCTGAAGGCGGCCGACGGGGCGCTGGGCAGCACGCAGACCTACGTCCAGAAATGCCGCGCCGATTTCCAGCACCTGGCCGAACGCGTGCTCGACCGGCTGACGGCAGACGACCCGCCGGGAAACTGAACCGTGGAGACCCGGCCAGGGATGCGGGTCAGCGTCTCAGATCCGCCATCAAGGCACGGAAGGCGTCACGGCTGACCGCGAGCTTCGGGCCGTCCGGATCCTTGCTGTCGCGGATGCCCACAGCTCCGGCAAGGCCGGCCAGTTCGACACAGGCATCCCCCTGCGAACTGCTGTAGCTGCTCTTACGCCAGGTGAACCGGGGGGTCATGGCTTCCATACGTCCTCTGCGATCTCCCTGATCAGTACTGCCGACAACTCGGCCGGAAGCGCATAAGTAGCGATGTCCGCGAACCGCTCATGCAGTCGCTCGATATCGAACCGCCCGTCCAAGATCTTGCCGTGCGGTTCGGAGGCAGTGTAAGCGATCCGCGTTTTCTCCGGCAGCGTCGCGATTCTGAACGCCCCCAGGTTGCCCGGATGCGGGGGACCGTCCGGGATCACCTGAACGGATAGACGCGGGGACACCGCGTCGGCGAGCCGGTGAAGCTGTTCGTACATCACCTCGGTGGTGCCGACCCGTGACCTCAGCACCCGCTCGGGGAGTAGGTAGATCAGTCGTGGTGGAGGCGGTTCATCCCTGACCAGCACGCTCTGCCGTTCGATCCGCGCCTGTACGGCTTGCCGGTCACCGTACAAGAGCACCTCGGCGTAGCTCGGCGTCTGCAGCAGGCCATCGATCACCAGCGGCTCGTAAGACCGCATGACCTCGGCTTGGAGCTCATAGTCGGGCCAGGCGGCGAAGTGCTCGGGGAACACTGCCGTGCGGCCGTCGAAGAGGCCGTCGTGGAGGTGGGTGAGGGCCTCACGGGTGTCGAGGACGCGGTCGCACTGCTCGGCGAACACGCGGTCGCAGGCGGCCTCACCGCGCTCGATCTCGCCGATGGTGGACGCGGCGAACGGGATCTTGTCCGCGAACTGGGCGAGGGAGAGTCCCGCCAGCTCGCGGTAGCGCCGCACCTCGGACCCGAAGAGGTCGAGCGGGCCGCGCGAGGGGGTCAGACGCTTGGGGCGTTGCGGCATTGCCGTGTCCTCCGACCTGCGGTGACCGAATGACGAACGATGACGGACGCAGAGTCGCGATAACACCCGCGACCTCCTGTTTCGCATCACCGGAAATCATCCCGCAGAGGAATCTCGGCCGCAGGGAATCGCAGAGTTCCCGAGGTGAGCCTTATGTGCCCTCTGAGCCTGACTCCGGAGCCCCCGGCCCTCGGCCGCCAGGACGGGATGTACCAAAGATCTTGAAATCGGGGGAAGTGGATCTTTACAGTGCGAACTGGTTGGAACGTTCTCACGCGCCGCGACCGCGCGTCTGCCAGGAAGGCACCCCATGAAGCTCTCCCCACCCCGTCACCGGATGCGGCCGCTGCGCCGGTCCGCCCGGCTGCTCTCGGCGCTCGCGCTGGCAGTGCCGGCCCTCGTCGCCCTCGGCGCCGCGCCCGCGGCCGCCGCGCCCGGTGAGAACGCGCCCGTCGAGTTCGACTTCAGCGACTGCCCCGACCAGCTGCCCATCGGCGCCGACCCTGCCAACTGGCAGTGTGCGGTCATCGTCCTCGGCAGCGGCACCATGAAGCTCGGCTCGATGACGCAGGAGATCACCGAGCCGATCTCGATCACCATGCAGGGCGGCTTCAACCCTGAGACGAACGAGCCGATCAACATCTTCGTGAGCATGCGGTCGAAGGCGATGACCGTGCCGGGAGGCGCGCTCGGCATTCCCGGATCGGAGTCCGTCCCGCTGCTCGACCTCAAGGTCAAGACGAAGTACGTCGGCAACTTCCGGCTCTTCACCACCGAGCAGGGCGAGTACGCCTCCACCATGGACATGAGGATCAAGCTCAAGAACGACCTGCTCGGCGACGACTGCCACATCGGCTCCAAGACGGCGCCGGTCTCGCTCCGCCTCATCGGCGACAACGACTCGGTCGAGTGGTTCGACAACGCCATCGCCATGAAGATGAACGACACGTCGTTCTCCGTTCCCGCGAGCAGCTGCGGGCTCTTCGGCTGGCTCGTCGACTTCCGCTCCGGGCTGCCGTCGGCGTCCGGGAACAACGCCGCGAACTTCCAGATGTACCTGACGAGCAAGAGCTACACCGAACTGTTCCCCGCCATGCGGACCGAGGCGCGGACCGCCGCCGCACCGAAACTGACCGACCTGGTCGCATCCCTGTTCAAGTAAGCGGCGTGCACGTGCGGACGCGCCCCTGCTCGGGGCGCGTCCCCTCCCTCCGGTGCCGCGCCCCTGGTTGCCGTGCGGGCGCCCGGCCTGCCTACGATGGCCCGCATGACCCAGAACCTGCTCGGCGGCCCTCCTCCGACCGAACTCCCGGACAACACCGAAGCCCGGACGGCCTTGGAGGACGGCGTCGACCCGTTCGAAGTCGCCGCGCGCCACCCCGGCTACCCGGGGGCGTGGGCCGAACTGGCCGACCGCGCCTTCGCCAACGGCTCGGTCATCGACTCCTACGCGTTCGCCCGCACCGGCTACCACCGCGGCCTCGACATGCTGCGCCGCGCGGGCTGGAAGGGCCACGGAGCCGTCCCCTGGGAGCACGAGCCCAACCGCGGCTTCCTGCGCGCCCTGCACGCCCTGGGCCGTGCCGCCGCCGCGATCGGCGAGGACGACGAGGCCGAGCGCTGCAAGACGTTCCTGCGCGACAGCAGCTCCACGGCCGCCGACGTCCTCAACGGTCCCTGACCGGCGGCGCGAGGGCCCGGTGAGCGGCGGCCCGGCCCGGCTCCGGTTTCCTTGCCGCCCTGGTACGGGTACGCTTTGATCGCAAGAGGCCCCTTCGCTTGCGGCGACCGGGGCCTTCGTCGTGGGAAGGAAAAGTGGCATGCCCGCCATCGTTCTTGTCGGTGCCCAATGGGGAGATGAGGGCAAGGGCAAGGCAACAGACCTGCTCGGCGGGGACGTCGACTACGTCGTCCGCTACCAGGGCGGCAACAACGCCGGCCACACGGTGGTGATCGGCGACAAGAGCTACGCGCTGCACCTGCTGCCGTCCGGGGTCCTGTCGCCCGAGGTCGTGCCCGTCATCGGCAACGGCGTGGTGATCGACCCGGCTGTCCTGCTGCAGGAGATCGACGGGCTGCGGGAGCGCGGCATCTCGTGCGACCGGCTGCTGATCTCGGCGAACGCGCACCTGATCATGCCGCACCACCGGGCCCTCGACAAGGTCACCGAGCGCTACCTCGGCAAGGCCCGGATCGGCACCACCGGGCGCGGCATCGGCCCCACCTACGCCGACAAGATCAACCGGATGGGCATCCGCGTCCAGGACCTGTTCGACCCGAACATCCTCACGCAGAAGCTCGACCTGGCGCTGCGCGAGAAGAACCAGGTCCTGACGAAGGTCTACAACCGGCGCCGCATCGACACCGGCCCGATCGTCCAGGAGTACCTGACCTACGGCGAGCGCCTGAGGCCGTTCGTCGCCGACACCACCCTGGTGCTGAACAAGGCCCTCGACGACGGCAAGGTCGTCCTGCTGGAGGGCGCGCAGGGCACGCTGCTCGACATCGACCACGGGACGTACCCGTTCGTGACGTCGTCCAGCCCCACCGCGGGCGGCGCGTGCGCGGGCTCCGGCGTCGGCCCCACGAAGATCACTCGCGTGATCGGCATCCTGAAGGCGTACACGACCCGTGTCGGCTCTGGGCCGTTCCCCACGGAGCTGCTGGACGAGCAGGGCGAGTACCTGCGCAAGACCGGCGGCGAGTACGGCGTCACCACGGGCCGCGACCGCCGCTGCGGATGGTTCGACGCCGTCATCGCCCGGTACGCGACCCGCGTGAACGGCATCACCGACTACTTCCTGACGAAGCTGGACGTCCTGTCCGGCCTCGAGCGGGTGCCGGTCTGCGTCGCCTACGAGGTCGACGGCGAGCGGGTGGACGAGCTGCCCACGACGCAGACGGAGTTCCACCACGCCAAGCCGATCCTGGAGTACCTGGACGGCTGGCGGGAGGACATCACAGGCGCCAAGAAGTTCGAGGACCTGCCGCCCAACGCGCAGGCGTACGTCCGGGCGCTGGAGGAGATGTCCGGGGCCCAGATCTCCGCGATCGGCGTCGGCCCCGGCCGCGACCAGACGCTCTCCCTCCGCTCTCTCGTCTGACGTTGTTCACCGACCGGCCGCTCACGGACGGTAACGTGCGTACGGTGATCTCTACCGTCGAGGTGCACGGGCACCGGGGCGCGCGCGGCCTGCGTCCGGAGAACACCCTCCCCGGCTTCGCGCACGCCCTCGAACTGGGCGTCGACGCCGTCGAACTGGACGTGGGCCTAACCTCGGACGGCGCGGTCGTCCTGAACCACGACCAGGTGCTGTCGCCGGGGAACCTGGCGGACACCGGCCCCGTCCAGCCCGACGACCCGGCCTACCCCTACGTGGGCAAGCCGATCCGTGAGCTGACGCTCGCCCAGATCCGCACGGTGGACGCGGGCGGCGCGCAGATGCCCGGTACGGGCGTCCCGACGCTGGCCGAGGCGTGCACCCTCCTGGCACCCGCGGACGTGGACCTCTCCGTAGAACTCAAGACCGACCCCACCTGGACGGACGAGGAGGTCGAACTCTTCACCGCCGCCGTGGTGGACGTCCTGCGGTCCCACGCCCTCACCCACCGGGCCCGCATCCTGGCCTTCGACTGGCGCGTCCTGGCCGAGACCAGCCGCCACTACCCGGAGCTGGGCCGCGTGGCCCTGCTGGAGCGCAAGACCCTCGTTCCGAGCACCCGTTGGCTCGCCGGGCACTCACCCGATGACCCGATCGCCGCCGCTCTGGCGGTCGGCGCCACGGCCGTCTCCCCGGAACACGCCATGACGACACCCGGCCTCGTGGACGCGGCCCACGACCTGGCCTTGCCGGTCATCGTCTGGACGGTCAACGACTACGAGGACATGACCCGCTTCATCAAGTACGGCGTGGACGCGATCGTCACCGACTACCCCGACCGCCTCCAGAACGTCCTGGCCACGCCCCAGGCGCACTGACGCCACACCCGAACGCCACGACGGGGGGGCGCCCCCAGTAAAGCCGCCCAGATCAACTACAACCAGCCGTTGCGGCGGAAGCCGCGGTAGAGGGACAGGCAGGCCAGCGCGATGACGCTGAGGATCATCGGGTAGCCGAACTGCCACTGGGTCTCGGGCATGTGCTTGAAGTTCATCCCGTAGACCCCCGCTATCGCGGTGGGGACCATGAAGATGGCGCCCCAGGCGGAGATCTTGCGCATGTCCTTGTTGTCGGCGACGGTGACCTGGGTCATGTGCGCCTGGAGGATCGGGTTGAGCAGCTCGTCGTAGGACTCGACCTGCTCGCGGACGCGGGTGAGGTGGTCCTCGACGTCGCGCAGGTACTCCTTGATCTCGGCGGGGACGAAGCGGCGGCCGGACAGGTTGCGCAGCGGGCCGGCGAGCGGGCCGACGGCGCGCTTGAGCTGGATGACCTCGCGCTTGAGGCGGTAGATGCGGCGGGACTCGTCGGTGCGCTCGGGGGAGAAGACGGCCTCCTCGACCTCGTCGATGTCCTCCATGACGGCGTTCGCGACGCCGACGTAGCCGTCCACGACGCGGTCGGCGACGGCGTGCAGGACGGCGGCGGGGCCGAGGGCGAGGCGGGCCGGGTCGCGCTCCAGGTCGCGGCGGACGGTGCCGAGCTCGCCGTGCGTGCCGTGCCGGACGGTGACGACGAAGTCGGGCCCGCAGAACAGCATGATCTCGCCGGTGACGACGACCTCGGCGCCGCCGGGCTCGCTCGGGACGTACCCGACGGTCTTCATGACGACGAAGTGGACGTCGTCGTAGCGCTCCAGCTTGGGCCGCTGGTGGGCGTGGATGGCGTCCTCGACGGCGAGCGGGTGCAGGCCGAACACTTCGGCGATGTCGGCGAGTTCGGTGGCGGACGGCTCGTGGAGGCCGACCCATACGAAGCCGGCGCTGTCGCCGTCGGGGGTGAGGCGCCCGTCGCGGATGAGGCGGACGGCGTCGGCGACGGCGTCCGTGCAGACCCGGTTGCCGTCGATGTAGGCGGCCCAGTCGATGACGGCGGAATCGCGGTTCGGAGCCTGCACGCCGTTGGGGCGGCCGCGCGTCTTGAACAGCGCGCGACCGGGGCGGACTCGTGTCATGGCCATGAGGTGCTCCTAACCCGCCGGCCACGCACGGAGCGCGCGCTCAACCCAGGCTGGTCAGCGAAGGGAGCGCGCGAGGGCGGTGGCCGGACGCCAGATGGAGGCGGACGGAGGAACAGTCCTGTCCGGACTGTGAGGGTTTTCCGGCGAACTGCAAGGATCACCAGGACTCATCCCGACCACCTCCTTCCACACACCTCGACAATGGGCCGTCAAGCCCGTGGCAGCCTATCAGCCGCTATTTAGGACGCCGCCCATAACGGGGAGGTTGACCCGTCCCGCTGTGACGGTCGCCTCACCGCCCTGAACGCCCGTGCCCACCGGGGCTATGCCCGTCCCTCCCGGCCGGCGACCAGTAAGCTCGCGTGACGTGCGAGTACTCGTCCTTGGATCGGGTGGCCGCGAGCATGCGCTCGCCCGCGCCCTGCACCGCGACCCTGTCGTCACCGCCCTCCACTGCGCCCCGGGCAACCCGGGCACGGCGGAGATCGCGGACAACCACCAGCTCGACCCGTGCGACCCGACGGCGGTGACGGAGCTGGCCGAGCGGCTGGGCGCCGACCTCGTCGTCATCGGCCCCGAGGCGGTGCTGGTCGCGGGCGTCGGCGACGCCCTGCGCCGGGCGGGGGTCCCGTGCTTCGGTCCGGACCGCGCCGCCGCCCGCATCGAGGCGTCCAAGGCGTTCGCGAAGGAGATCATGGCGGCGGCCGGGGTGCCGACCGCCGCGGCGCGGGTCTGCGACACGGCCGCGCAGGCCGAGGAGGCCCTGGACGCGTTCGGCCCGCCCTACGTCGTGAAGGACGACGGCCTCGCCGCCGGCAAGGGCGTCGTCGTCACCGGGGACCGCGCCGTCGCGTCCCGGCACGCCGCGTCCTGCGAGCGCGTCGTGATCGAGGAGTTCCTGGACGGCCCCGAGGTCTCCCTGTTCGCCCTCTGCGACGGCCAGAGCGCGGTCCCGCTCCTCCCCGCCCAGGACTTCAAGCGCGCCTACGACGGCGACGAGGGCCCCAACACGGGCGGCATGGGCGCCTACACGCCGCTGCCGTGGATCTCCCCCGACCTGGTGGACGAGGTCATGGCCACGGTCGTCCAGCCCGCCGTCGACGAACTGCGCCGCCGCGAGATCCCCTACGTGGGGACCCTCTACGCGGGGCTGGCGCTGACGTCCAAGGGCGTCCGCGTCGTGGAGTTCAACGCGCGCTTCGGCGACCCCGAGACCCAGGTCGTCCTCGACCGCCTGGCGACCCCCCTCGCCACGCTCCTCCAGGCGTGCGCGATCGGCGGCCTGGACCCCGAGTTCCGTCCCGAATGGCACCCGGGCTCGGCCGTCACCGTCGTCGTGGCCGCCGAGGGCTACCCGGCAGCCCCCGTGAAGGGCGACGAGATCACCGGTTTGGACGAGGCCGCCCAGGTGGAGGGCGCCTACATCCTGCATGCGGGCACGAAGCCGGGCGCCGAAGGCCGCCTCGTCGCCGCCGGCGGGCGCGTCCTCAACGTGGTGGGCACCGGCCCCGACCTCGCCACCGCCCGCCGGGCCGCCTACGAGGCCGCCTCCCGCATCTCCCTGCGCGGTTCCCACCACCGCACGGACATCGCCGAGAAGGCCGCGACGGCCGTCCGACCTGGGTGATGGGACAATCGGCAGGTGATTGAGCGCTACACGCTTCCGGAGATGGGGCGCGTCTGGAGTGACGCGCACAAGTACGAGCTGTGGTGTCGGGTGGAGGTCCTCGTCGTCGAGGCCCACGCCGAGGCCGGCACGATCCCGGCGGAGGTGGTGGAGCCGGTGCGCAAGGCGCCGCCGCCGACGCCGGAGGCGGTGCACGCGATCGAGGCGGTCACGCAGCACGACGTGATCGCGTTCCTGTCGGCGTGGGCGGACAACACCGAGCCCCGCGAGGCCGCCCGGTACGTCCACTTCGGCATGACGTCGTCCGACCTGCTGGACACGGCGCTCGCGCTGCAGCTCGTCGAGGCCACCGACATCCTGCTGGAGAAGGCCGGCGCGCTCGTCGCGACGCTGCGCGACCACGCCCTGGCGCACCAGGCGACGCTGCGGGTCGGGCGGACGCACGGCATCCACGGCGAACCGGACGTGTGGGGGCACCGGGTCGCCGACTTCGCGTTCGCCCTGGCCCGGTCCCGGGACCGGCTGCGGCGGGCCCGCGAGGCCGTCGGCGTGATGGCGATCTCGGGCGCCGTCGGGACGTACTCCAACATCGACCCCGCGATCGAGCTGCACGTCGCGCGGAAGCTGGGCCTCAAGGCGGCGGACGTGTCGACGCAGGTCGTGATGCGGGACGGCATCAGCGAGTGGGTGTCCGCGCTGGCGATCATGGCGACGGTGTGCGAGGCGATCGCGCTGGAGGTGCGGCACGGGCAGCGCACCGAGGTCCGCGAGCTGTGGGAGCCGTTCGGGAAGGGCCAGAAGGGCTCGTCGGCGATGCCGCACAAGAAGAACCCGATCATCTCCGAGCGGCTCGCCGGGATGGCGCGGATCGTGCGGGCCCAGATCGTCCCGGTCCTGGAGGGCATCCCGCTGTGGCACGAGCGCGACATCTCGCACTCGTCCACCGAGCGGATCGCGCTGCCGGACGCCTCCATCGCGCTCGACTACATGCTGAACCTGACGAACCGCCTCATGTCCGGGCTCGTGGTGGACGAGGCGCGGATGAAGGCCAACCTGGAGTCGACGGGCGGCCTGATCTACACCTCGACCGTGCTGCTGGAACTGGTGGAAGCGGGCATGTCGCGGGACGATGAGGCGTACCCGCTCGTCCAGAAGGCCGCCATGGACACCTGGGAGAGCGGGACGCCGTTCCGTGAGACGCTCCGCAGGCACGCGGCGGAGGCGGGCCTGGCGCTGGACGAGAAGCGCCTGGACGAGGTCTGCCGTCCGGAGCGTTTCGTCGAGCGGCTGGACCCGGTCTTCGACCGCCTGGCCGCGCTGACCTGACACCGCGCCGACCTGACACCGCGCGCAGCCGAAACCGCGCGCACCCGAAACAAGGAGGGGCCTTGACGGGGACCCTGACCGAGCTGAACGCCTACCCCCTCAAGAGCGGCGGCGGCACCGCGCTGCGCAGCGCGGAGCTGACGCCCAGGGGGCTGCGGTTCGACCGCGAGTTCATGCTGGTCGGCATCGGTGGGCGTTTCCTGTCGCAGCGCGAGTTCGCGCAGATGGCGCTCCTGCGTCCCTCCTACGACGGCGAGCTCCTCACCGTCGGCGCTCCCAGGGCCACGCCGCTCGTCCACAAGGCCGTGGACGGCGGTGAGGTCATGGAGGTGCGCGTCCACCGGACGGACTGCCAGGGCATCGACCAGGGCGACGAGGCCGCGACGTGGTTCTCCGAGCTGCTCGGCACGGACTGCCGCCTGGTGCGCTTCACCGGTCACCGGGCGACGTCCAGGGGCGGCGGTGAGGTGATGTTCGCCGACGGGTACCCGCTGCTGGTCCTGTCGGCCGAGTCCCTGGCCGACCTCAACGCGCGCCTGGACGACCCGCTCCCGATGAACCGTTTCCGTCCGAGCGTCGTCATCGAGGGGCTCGGCCCCTACGGCGAGGACGACGTTCGCGTCCTGCGCATCGGCGAGGCCGTCGTCGAGATGGTCAAGCCGTGCGCCCGCTGCCTCATCACGACCACCGACCAGGAGACGGCTGAGCGCGGCCGTGAGCCGCTGCGGACGCTCGCCGCCTACCGGACCCGCGACCGGGGCATCCAGTTCGGCCACAACGCCGTACCGCGCGTCCTGGGCACCCTCACGGTCGGCGACGAGGTCGAGGTCCTGGAGGCGCGCTGACGGCTCAGCCGACGACCTCGCCGGTCTTCTCGCCGTAGCGGTCCCTGATGGCGGTCGGGACGATCTCGACGGTCAGCCCGGGGAGGGACGCGATGGGGTCCGCCCGGCCTTGTTCTGCAGGAAGTTCAGCGCCCAGGCCGGCGGCCGCCCAGCCCGGCGATTCATCCATGGATGATCAGTTAGTGCCTCGTGCGGCGACGCGCCGCCCCTAGGCTCACCTTGGGAAATTTCCTGGGGGAGTGCGAACTTTTTGCGCGGAACCGAGGTCTCACCAAGCAGACTGACGCCAACGCGGGCAGGACGGGACATGTCCGGCCCGGTGGTTTACTGGGGTCGCGTTGGCGCAGAGGGGGGACACCGTTCGGCGCGCTCGGCCCTCGTGCTCCCACTTGATGGCAGGCACCTACCCGCACCCGAGAAGGAGTAAGGCGGCATGAGCATGGGCCACGAGGTTCGCTACCGCGTGCGCGGCGGCAGGCAACTGCACGGCACGGTATTCATCCAGGGGGCGAAGAACGCCGTCCTGCCGATGATCGGCGCCTCGCTGATGGCCGCCAAGGGCCGGACCGTCCTGCGCAACGTCCCCATCATCGAGGACGTGCGGCGGGCGGTGGAGCTCGCGCGGGCCATCGGGGCCAAGGCCGAGCTGCACGAGACCGAGCGCACGCTGGTGATCGACGCGTCCTCGCTGAGCAGCCCCGTGCTGCCCGCCGACATCGCGTCCCGGTTCCGCGGCTCGTTCCTGTTCGTCCCGGCGCTGCTGCACCGGCTGGGCGAGGCCGTCATCGAGGGCGTCGGCGGCTGCAACCTGGGCAGCCGCAACCTGGACTTCCACTACAACGGCTTCAAGCGCATGGGCGCCACGGTCACCGAGCACGTGGCCGACAACGGCGACGGCATCATCCACATCAAGGCGGGCGACCTGCGCGGCGGGACGCTCTACTGCGACACCCCGTCGCACACCGGCACCGAGAACCTGATCATGGCGGCCGCGCTGGCGCACGGCACCACGCTGATCAAGAACGCGGCGCTGGAGCCGGAGGTGCTGGACAACATCGCGATCCTGCAGGCGATGGGCGCCAGGATCGGCGGCGGCGGCACCGGCTTCATCACGGTCGACGGCGTGGACGAGCTGACCGCCGTCGAGCACACCGTGATGCCCGACCGGATCGACGCCGGCGTGTTCGTGATGGCCGCCGCCATCACCGGCGGCGACCTGAACCTCGTCGGCGCGTCGCTGGAGCACCTCGGCGTCGCCGCCGACAAGCTGGAGCAGATGGGCGTCGAGTTCCACCAGCAGGGCGCCGTCCTGCAGGTGCGCCGCGACCGGACGCTCCGCCCGATCAACGTCATCACCGACGAGTACCCGGGCTTCGCCACCGACCTCCAGTCGCCGCTCATGGCGCTGTCCTGCCTCGCCGAGGGCCCGTCCTACATCTACGAGCGGATCTTCGACGGCCGCTTCAAGCTGGCCGACGAGCTGCGCAAGATGGGCGCCGACATCGAGGTCGACGGCAACCGGGCGAAGGTGAACGGCCCCCGCGCGCTGCGCGGCGCCGAGGTGGAGGCGCACGACCTGCGCTGCGGCAGCGCGCTCGTCCTCGCGGGCCTCGCCGCCGAGGGCGAGACGACGATCACCTCGGCCTATTACCTCGACCGCGGGCACGCGCACACCGCCGAGCGGCTGTCGCAGCTGGGCGCCGAGATCGTCCGCGAGGCCGGCTGAGCCGGGACGGGGCCCGCGCCGGGACGGGCGGGCCCCGGAATCGGCCGAATGTGGCCCTCTCCTGACCAACTCCGGCTTCACGCCTGACGGGCCGTGTAACGCCGAAACTAGAATCTTCCGAGCCAAGAGTTACCGGGCGGTTACGCATTGCTGCGGAAGTCGCCCGCGAGATTCGCCGATCCGGCCCGCTGACCTGGGAAGAAAACCATGGCGCGCGCTCAGAACGGCCGGTCCGGAACCCGGTAAAAATTCACCGCCGCCGATCTTCCGGCCCGTCTGGACGGATCCTTCGTCTTTGCGGTGCGACCGGCATCGACACGTCCGGATTTCGGCCCGCAGGTAAACCAAACCGGTACCGCAGGGGTCCCTCCTGTACGTGAGAGCGGCAGCAAGGGGCTCCGGCGATGTTTTAGGGTCTTGTTTTTCAACTTCGGACGTCCGAAGATGCTGGATCGAGGCTGCCCGAATGGTGACAAATTACTGACCAGGGGGTCGCGTAGGTTACTTTTTCGCCGCACTCTTGATTCGATTTCGCGTCTGGGCGTCACATCTCGTCGTCCTGACCCGATCTGCTAGCAGAAGAGCTCAGGTCGCGAACTGCGGGTGCTGGGTCAGAAGGCAGGGGCGACGAGGCATGAGTCAACCGGTGGGCGAGACGTGCGCGAACAGGTGGCCGGGGCGGCGCCCCCGCCGAGAGGACGGACCGGAAGCGAGCGAGCATCGATGACGGCGGCACGGACGGGTTCGGTCACTCCCGATCTCACGATCGGCGTCGTGGGCCCTCACGACCTGGTGGAACGGGTCATGCTGATGGGCCACGGCCCCACTCCGGTACCGAGCCGGCTGGTGGCCGCCGCCTACCGGGACGAGCAGGAGGCGGCCGACAAGGTCGTGCGGCTGGGGTCGGGCGTCGACGTCTGCCTGTTCGCCAGCCCCGTCCCCTATGACTTCGCGCGCAAGGCGGGCGTGCTCACCATGCCCGCCACGTACGTGCCGCTGAACGGCGCCGCCCTGCAGGGCGCCCTGCTGCGGGCGTCCCTCGACGAGCGCTTCGACCCGGCCAGGGTGAGCATCGACGTGCTCGGCCGCGCCGAGGTCGAGGAGGCGTACTCCGAGATCAACCTGGGCACCGAGCAGGTGCACCTGCGTGAGGAGGCCGCCGGGCCCGGGACGCTGGCCGCGTTCCACGAGCGCCTGTGGCGGCGCGGCGCCACCACCGTCGCGATGACCTGCGTGCACGCGACCGCCGAGCGGATGGAGATGGCGGGCGTCCCGACCATCCGCGTCCGCCCCACGGGCGCCGCGATCCGCAGTTCCCTGCAGACGGCCGCCCTCCTCGGCGCGCACCACCGCCTGGAGGAGTCGCAGCTCGTCGTCGTCCTGGTGGACGTCCCGACCCTCCGCGAGACCCCGCGCCGCGTCACGCCCCGCTACTGGCGGGACGAGCTGAAACTCGCGCTGCACCGCGTCCTGCTGCAAGAGGCGCACCGCATGAACGCCTCGGTCTGGCCCTTGGACGACCACAGCTACCTGGTCATCGCCACGCGCGGCTCCGTGACGACGTCCACCGAGGGCTTCCGCACGCCGCCCTTCGTCGAGCGCGTCCGCGAAGAGCTGGGCCTCGCCATAGAGGTCGGCATCGGCATGGGCCGCACCGCGCACGAGGCGGAGAACCACGCCCGCGCCGCCCTGGCACGCTCCCAGAGCTCCCAGCGGGCGCAGGGCTTCGCCCTGGACCGCGACGGCCGCGCCCTCGTCCCCGCGCCGCGCACTCCCCCGCGCGCCCAGCCGCAGGCGAAGCCGAAGGGCCTGGAGATCCTGGCCCGCCTGGCCGACAAGCTGGGCGACCAGGAGCAGCCCCTCATCGTGGACGCGGAGAACGCGGGCAAGATGCTCGGCGTCACTCCCCGCACGGCCCGCCGCCTCCTGCGCACCCTGGTGGAGGAGGGGCTGGCCTGGCCGCTCCCCCCGAACCGCACCCCGCAACCGGGCCGCCCCCGCCAGCTCTACCGCCTGATCGTGGAGAAACTGGGCCCCGCCAAGACGACCTGAACGGCCTGCGCCGCACCGATGGCGCCCGCAGCCTCATGGCCGCAGGTCGACCCCGCCGTCGTGCGCGGCGGGGTCGGTGCCACGGCCGCCGTCCGCCCCTCCGTCGCGGAGCATTCCGGAGGCTGCGGCTCGGCCCTTCAGCTCTCCTTGGCGATCGCTTCGCGGACCGCCGGGACGATCTCCGCGGCCCAGCGGCGGAGGGACGGCGCGTCCGGTGTGCCGCCGTCCGGGGAGAAGAGCATGAAGCCGGACGCGCCGTGCTCCAGTACCGCACCGGTCAGCTCCTCGGCCCACTGCTCGGCCGAGCCGCCGGCCCAGCGCCCGTCGCCGTCCCTGGTGGCGGGCAGCGGACGGTCGGTGATCCGCCCCGGGAAGTTGAAGACCGTGCGGATCTCGTGCGGGTCGCGGCCGGCCGCTTCGGCCGCCTCGTCGATGACCGGGCGCGAGGTCCGGTACCGCTCGCTGAGCCAGTCCGCCGCGTGCCCGGGAATCCAGCCGTCGGCCGCCCGGCCCGTCGCGGCCAGCGACTTGCGGCCGACGGACCCGGTCCACACCGGCGGCGCGGCCACCGGGGCCGGCTCGATCCGGTCGACGCGGTAGTGGCGCCCCGCGGACGTGACCGGCGGGCCCCCGCCGGACAGCTTCTTGACCAGCACGATCGCCTCCTCGAAGGCGTCCACGGCGTCCGCCGGGGAGAGCCGCGGCACCCCCATGTCGGCGATGCGGTCCCACAGGCCGCCGGCGCCCATGCCGACGACGACGCGGCCGCCGGACAGCGACGCCAGCGAGGTCACCGTCCGCGCCAGCATGGGCGCGGGACGGGTCGGCAGGTTGGTCACGTTGGCGAAGCCCGCGATGCGCTCGGTCCGCCCGAGCAGGAACCCGATGGACGCGTAGGCGTCGAGGCGTTCGCCGATGTAGGGGTGGTCGGACAGCGAGAACAGGTCCAGCCCGTCCCGATCGGCCTGCTCGACCATGCGCAGCAGCGCGGGCTGATCATCGAAGGTGCTGTGCGCACCGAAACCGAAGACGACGTCATGTGCGTTCATTGCCATGCCTTTCGTGGTCGTCCCCTTCAGGCGGTGGGGCCGAACTGGTCGATGAAGCGGCCGGTGAACAGGTCGGCGCCCTTGTACTCCGAGACCAGGGCGGGCGGCGCGACGAACGGCCCGTCGGGCGAGGGCAGCTGCCCGACGCCGCCGTCCGGCCCGAGGGGGAGCAGCATCATCGGGAACGGCAGCGGCCTATAGGCGGCCGCGGGCCGCTCTCCGTTCAGCCGCCCGATGATGTTCTTGGCGACGACCTCCGCGTGCTGCATCGCGTAGCCCGCCATCTTGGCCTCGGCGACATCGGTGATGTCACCGACCGCGTAGACGTGCTCGTGCCCCTTGACGTTGAGGAACTCGGTCACCGGAACCCGCCCCCGCGGGTCGCGCGCCGTGAGCCTCCCGTCCGCGAGGTAGTCGCTGTTGGTGCTGGACCCGTAGGCGCGGAACCAGATGTCGGCGGTGATCTCGTCCCCGGCGGTGGTCGTGACGGCGAACTCGCCCGCATGCCCGGCTTCGGTGACCGGCGGGGCCGCGAGCCCTGTGCCGAGCCGCACGTCGACGCCCCGGGCGCCGAGCTGACCGCGCAGATCGTCGACCACCTCGGGCCGGAAGCCGGGGAGCAGTTCCGCGGCCGGGTCCACGATGGTCACCTGCTTGCCGGGCCAGACGCTCGTGATCTCCCCCGCCAGTTCGAGGCCGACCGGCCCCGCCCCCAGGATCAGCACGCGGCCGGCCCGGCGCAGCTCCTTGTGCGTCCGGCGCAGGTCGTCCAGCGCCTCGTCGACCGAGTCGGAGCCGGGCTTGGCCGGGTAGGCATGGCTGGAGCCGGTGGCCAGGACGATGTAGTCCGCCGCGACACGGCCACCGGAGGCCAGCGCGACGCCGCCGGGATCGACGGAGACCGCACGGTCGCGGACCAGCCGGCCCTTGGTGAGCAGCGTCTCGAAGGGGAAGAACATGGTGGCGGCCCATTCGGGCCGCGTCAGCGCCCGCAGCGACCCCGCCGCGTTGACGAACGCGTCGCGGGGATCGATGAGGACGACGTCCGCCTCCGGCTCCAGCGCCTTGGCGACCGCGGCGCCCCCGTAGCCTCCGCCGACGACCGCGACTGTACGGCCCATGATGACACGCTCCCATAAATGGCTTGAGTTCGTAGTACGAACCGTAACAGTTCGCGCTACGAACAACAAGTCCGCGTTCGCGGGATCGGCATCAGCTCGGGCCGTCGACGGTCCCTTCGTCCGGTTCCTTGAAGACCAGCGGAGCCTCATTGTCGAGAACGACCCGCCCCAGCAGGGCGGCGAGCGTCTCACGCTCCTCAGGGCTGAGGCCCGCCGGGAGCTCGTCGACGCGCCTGCAGGTCTCGGCGTAGAACTCCTCGACCAGCTCCGCGCCCCGCTCGGTCAGCGCGACCCGCACCGCACGCGTGTCCCGCGGGTCCGCCTCGCGCCTGACCAGCCCGTTCCGCTCGGTGCGGTCCACCAGCCCGGTCAGGCTCGACTTGGCCAGCCGGAGCATCGCGCCCAGCTCGCTCATGCCGTACGACCGCGACATCAGCACGCAGAGCAACTGCCCCTGCTGCGGGGTGAGCCCGTACTCCCGTCCCGACTCGGCGTACACCGCGTTCACCAGGAACGAGGACCGCACGAGCGCGGCCACGACCCCTATACGCCCATCATCTTCCTTCGCCACACGGCCAGGCTAACACCGGGCGACCTCCATAATTCGCGCAGCGAACTGCCCCCTCATGGCGACGGTCAGACCGTTGGCGGCAGGCCGAAGCGGTGAACCAGGGCGGGGTCGTGGAAGGCGGTGACGGCGGCGATCGACGGGCCGCGCAGCGTGACGCCGGCAGCACGCGGCGGCTGCTGTGCCGGAGCGCGTTCAGGCAGCGTTGGTGGCGATCTTGTAGAGCCAGGTGCGCATCGAGGCGCGCCCCTTCGACCATGGTCATTGATACGCCTCCCTCGCCTGGACCGGCTCGGTCTCGCTCGTCGCCGCCGTGGCGGGACGGCTGGTGAACCGCGTCGGCGCCCGGCTGCTCACCTCGGCGGGCCTGGCCCTCCAGGCGGCCGGGATGGGATGGCTCGCGCTCGTCGGCACGCCGACGGTGCCGTACTGGGAGCTGCTCGCGCCCATGCTCGTCGCGGGGGCGGGCGTGAGCATGGCGATGCCCGCCGCGCAGAGCGCCGTCCTCAACGCGGTCGCGCCTGAGCAGATCGGCAAGGCTTCCGGCGTGTTCGGCTCACCGGGCACGTTGACCTGCGGCGTGTTGTTGGTATGAGCGCGTCGGAAGCAACAACACGCCGCAGGTCAACGACGTGGTGAGCCGGTCGACGTTCGTGGACTGGTTGCGGTGGGGGCCTAGTCGCGGTGGGGGAAGGCCCTGGCGACGGCAAGGAAGGCGTCGTTCTCCTCCGGGGAGCCGATGGAGACCCGGGCGCCTTCGCCGTCGAACGGGCGGACGCTCACGCCCTGGGCGTCGCACGCGGCGGAGAACTCCATCGTCCGCTCGTGCAGGCGGAGCCAGACGAAGTTCGCCTCGGTCGGCGGGACCGTCCAGCCGTCGGCGAGGAGGGCGCCCCGGACGCGGTCGCGCTCCTTCACCGTGCCCTCGACGCGCTCCATGAGCTCGTCGGTGGCCCTGAGGGACGCGATGCCGGCGGCCTGGGCGACGGAGTTCACGCTGAACGGCAGGAACGTCTTGCGGATCGCGCCCGCCACCTCCGGGTGCGCGACGAGGTAGCCGATGCGCAGGCCCGCGAGGCCGTACGCCTTGGAGAACGTGCGGAGGACGGCGAGGTTCGGGCGGTCGGCGCGCAGCGTGAGGCCGTCCGGCACCTCCTCGTCCCGGATGTACTCGCGGTACGCCTCGTCCAGCACCACCAGGCAGTCGGCGGGGACGCGGTCGAGGAACGCCTCCAACCGGGCCCGCCGGACGATCGTGCCCGTCGGGTTGTTCGGGTTGCAGACGAAGATCAGCCGGGTGCGGTCGGTGATCGCGTCGGCCATCGCCTCCAGGTCGTGGGCCTCGTCCTTCAGCGGCACCTGGACGCCCGTCGCGCCCGACAGCGACACGAGGAGGGGGTACGCCTCGAACGACCGCCAGGCGTACACGACCTCGGCGCCCGGTTCGGCGACGGCCTCCAGCAGCATCTGCGTCATCCCGACCGAGCCGCAGCCCACCGCGACGTGGTCGGCGGGGACGCCGCAGAACGCGGCGATCTCCTCGGTCAGCGCGGTCGCGTTGTTGTCGGGGTAGCGGTTGACGTTCCGCGCCGCCTCGGCGATCGCCTCCACGACCGACGGCAGCGGGCCGTGCGGCGACTCGTTGGACGACAGCTTGAACGAGCGGCCCTCGGGCGACACCACGACCTTGCCGGGCTTGTAAGCCACGAACCGGTCGAGGACGGAGCGGAAGCGCGGAGTGGTTGCCTCGGACACCGTTGTCCTCCAGATTGCACAGAAATGACGGTTCTCAGCCTACGCAGCGTCCCACCGCCGGGCGCCGTGCCGGGGTCAGCCTTCCAGGCCGGTGAGGTCGAGGTCGGCCAGTCGTTCGGGATCGGACAGGATGTCGATCGCGGTGATCCTATCTCCGGTGACGGCGAAGCTCATGACCGAGTAGAGCCGGCCGTCCACGGTGTTGACCAGGCCGGCCGCGCCGTTGACCAGGGCGTGGCGGCTGGTCGCGAGCGTCGCCATGCGGTGGAAGGTGGCGGCCTGCGCCGCCACCTTCGCGCTGCCGCGCACGACCTTGACGCCGCCCGGCAGCGCCTTGCCGCCGTCGGCGCGCAGCACCACGTCCGGGTCGAGGACGGCCACCAGGGCGTCGAAGTCGCCGTCGTGGGCGGCGCTGAGGAACGCCTCGACGGCGCGGCGCTGCGCGACGGGGTCGGGGTCGGGCGCCGGAGCCTCGCCCCGGACGCGGCGGCGGGCGCGGCTGGCGAGCTTGCGCGCCGCCACCGGCGTGCGGTCGATGACGGGGGCGATCTCCTCGAACGGCATGCCGAACATGTCGTGCAGGACGAAGGCCAGCCGCTCCGGCGGGGTCAGCGACTCCAGCACCACCAGCAGGGCCAGCCCGACCGAATCGGCGATCAGCGCCTCCTGCTCGGGATCGGCGGACGCGCCGCTCACGATCGGATCCGGCATCCGGGCCTCCAGCGACGTCTCGCGCCGCTGCGTGCGCGAGCGCAGCATGTCCAGGCAGACCCGGCCGACGACCGTGGTCAGCCAGCCGCCGAGGTTGCCGATCCGCTCCGCGTCGCTGCGGGCGAGCCGCAGCCAGGCTTCCTGGACGGCGTCGTCGGCCTCGGCCAGAGAGCCCAGCATCCGGTAGGCCACCGCCTTGAGATGCGTGCGGTGCTCCTCGAACCGCTCGGCCAGGAAGTCGCGCTCGTTCATGTCGTCCCCAGTGTCGTCGCCCGCGTCGGTGTCCACCGCACTGACGAACCGGACGGCACGAGTGTGACCGCGCCGCCGGGCTACTGGGAGCCGATCATCCAGCAGACGGCGACGATCCGGACGAACTCCCAGTCGCGGGGGTCGTCGGGCCACCAGCCCCGGTTGAACGCCTCCTCGGCGAACCCGTGCAGGTAGTCCATCAGCTCGTCGGGGCCGGGCGTGCCGAGCTCGTCCCGGAGGGTCGCCACATGCTGGTCGACGGCCGCCGCGAGCCCCGGCGAACCGGCCATCTCCGCGACGCCCGCATCGCCGATGTCACGGACGATCAGGCCGAGCGCATCGTCACCGTTCATAAGGGCCGAAACTAGCAACCGCGGCCCGATGCCCGTGCCGTCGGCCCAGATCAAGCCCGTGGTCGCAGCATCGGTGGGCGGAGCTGCTCGGCGTCGCCGCGCCGGTACAGCCGGGCCGGGCGGCCGCCGTCGCGCGTCGTCGTCCGCTCGGTCGGGATGAGGAACCGGTCGGCGCCGGTGACCTTCCGGTGGAAGTTGCGCGGATCGAGGCTGGTGCCCCACACGATCTCGTAGACGCGGCGGAGCTCGGCGACCGTGAACTCGGGCGGGCAGAACGCGGCGGCGAGGGAGGTGTACTCCAGCTTCGCCCGCGCCCGCTCCATCCCGTCGCACAGGATCCGCCGGTGGTCGAACGCGGCCCGGTCGTGGTGGATGAGCTCGTCCACGGCCGTCCACAGCACCTGCGCCCTGCTCGACGCCGGCAGGTCGGGCGCGAGGCCCAGGTAGGCGACGCTCACCACCCGCTGCCGGGGGTCCCGGTCGGGGTAGCCGTAGGTGGCGAGCTGCTCCAGGTGGATCCGGACGTCCGCGAGCCCCGCCCGCTCCGCCATCAGGCGGGACGCCGCGACCGGCAGGTCCTCGTCCAGCTGGATGAACCCGCCCGGGAGCGACCACGCCCCGTCGTAGGGGGCCCGGTCACGCCGCCACATCAGCGCGCACAGGCGCTGCTCCCGCACGGTGAGCACGACGAGGTCGACGGTGACGGCAAGCCGCGGCACGGACATGCTCGGAGTCTATTGGGGGGGCGACCCCCCAATCCCCCCGTTACGACGCTGTGCTGGCCCAGGGGGGCGACCCCCTGGAACCCCCGTTACGACGCAGGCGATCCTCACGCCGCCCTTACGGTCTGTCGTGCCCGTGCGGGCGGGCGCGGCGTCGCTGCGGTCGCTGGCGCTCCCTTCGCGTGCCTGCCCGTGCTGCGGGGGGCGGGGTCTAACGCCAGAAGGCCCGGCCGTTGGGGGCCGGGCCATCCTGGTTGCGGAGGGTCAGTCCTCCTTGGGGATCTCCACGGCCGGGACGGCCGCGGCGACCCCGTTGTGGCCGTTCGCGGCGGGCTGGCCGCCGTTCAGGTTGGCGAGGAGCTGCCGGGCGACGCCGAGGCCGGTACCGCCGAGCGTGAGGGCCTTGGCGAGCATGTCCTCGACGCCCTCGGCCCCGTTGAGCACGACCATGTTGTCGACGTTGCCGAACACGCCCGCGCCCGCCTCGACGATCTGCGGCCACTGCTCGGCGAGCTGCTGGGCGATGACGGCGTCGGTGTTCTCGGCCAGCGCCTCCGCGCGGGCCTTGATCGCCTCGGCCTCGGCGAGGCCCTTGCGCCGGGTCGCGTCGGCCTCGGCCTCACCGAGCAGCCGGATGGCCTCCGACTCCCGCTGCGCCTTCAGCTGGACCTCGGTCGCCGCGGCCTGCGCGTAGGAGATGCGCTCCTCGCGCTCGGCCTCGGCCAGCTTCACCTGCTCGTACGCCTTGGCGTCGGCCGGCTTGCGGACCTCGCTCTCCAGCCGCTTCTCGGTGCGCTCGGCCTCCAGCTCGGCGTTGCGGGTCTCCTTGAGGATGACCTCCTGCCGGGCCTGCTGCGCGGCCTGCTGCACCTGGCCCTGGTACTCGGCCTTCTTCATCTCGGTGTCGCGGATGACGGCGGCGTTCTGCCGCTCGGTCTCCTGCTCGCGCGCGGTGGCCTCCTGGTTGCGCTCGGCCTCGGCGATGCGGGCGGCGGCGGCGACCTTCGCGGCGTGCGGACGGCCCAGGTTGGTGATGTAGCCGGTCTCGTCGTCGATCTCCTGGATCTGCAGGGAGTCGACGACCAGCCCCAGCTTGCTCATCTCGTCGGCGGCGGAGCTGCGCGTCTCGGACGTGAGCCGCTCGCGGTTGAGGATCAGGTCCTCGACGGTGAGGTTGCCGATGATGGAGCGCAGGTGGCCGGTGAACAGCTCGTGGATCGCGCCGTCCATGGACGACTGCTGCTCCAGGAACCGGCGCGCCGCGTTGGCGATCGAGACCAGGTCGTCCCCGACCTTGTAGATGACCACGCCGCGCACCTTGACCGGGATGCCCTGCTGCGTCACGCACTTCACTTCGAGGTTGGCGGCGCGGCTGTCGAGCTGCAGCCGCCGCGACACCTGGAAACCGGGCAGGACGGACGTACCCTTGCCCGTCACGATCTTGAATCCGAGGCTGTCCACGCCGTCGATCGGCTTGGACTTGGCGCCCAACCCCGAAATGATCAGCGCCTCGTTCGGCTCGGCGACCCGCCAGACCATCTTGAACAAGATGATCAACACGATGATGGCGACGACCACACCGATCGCCACGGCGACAACGGGCATGCGGCCTCCTCTTCAGATGTGGGTGCGGCCGGCTCGACGTCCCCGCCCGCGTTTTCCCTCAGACGCGCGAGCGGCGCGTTCGGTTCTCCTCGCGGATGGCCTGATTGCGCCACTTACTGCGGCAATGCGGGCGCGACGTACACCGTGCGGGGCGGGTGGTGCTCGACCACCACGACGATGGTCCCGACGCCGATCTCGTCCTGCGGGTTCACGGGGTGCGCGTAGAACGCCTCGACGCCGCCGCGAATGGGGATCATGACCTCGCCGACGAGTCCCGGCCCGATCCGGCCGGTCACCCGGCCCTCCTTACCGATCAAGGACACCCCCGCTGGGAACGACACGCCCGGGACATACGCCCCTTGTAAGGCGAACCGTATCCGCTGGGCGAGACGGTCCGCGAGTCCCGGGACTCACGGCAGGACGCGTTCGGCATGGGCGTGCGCCTCGCGGGCGAGGCGCTCGGCGTCCGCGCGGGTGACGGTCGGGCCGAAGACGGACACCGTCGCGACGTAGTGCCGGCCCCGGAACACGACGTACCAGGTGCGCGTCCTGGCGTTGCCGCTGGTCGTGGTGACGCCGACGGTGCGGGAGCCCTCGCCGATGTCGCCCTTGGGCACCTCGACGACGCGGTGCTCGGCCAGGTTCGAGCCGATCTTGGTGCGGAACCGCAGGCAGCCGGACGGGACGCGCGCGTTGACCTGCTTCTCGCCGTCGGCGGCGGACATGCCCATCAGCGTCTCGGTGGCGGTCTGCCCGGCGTTGCCGGTGAACGAGACGAGCGCCGCCGGGACGTCGCCCGCCACGGTGCCGCCGGGACGTCCCGTCCCGCAGCGCGGCTTGTCCAGGGTCGCCTCGCGCTGCAGCCGGGCGGCGTTCTGGATGGCCTTCAGCGAGCCGTACTCCCCCGAGTCTGGCTCGCCGGCCCGCCGGTAGCCGGTCGCCTGGCCGAGCAGCGCCTGCGCGAGCTGGTCGGACGTGTACCCGATGCCCGCGACCTCCGCCCGCGCGGTGCTCCGGACCTCGCGGGCCTGCTCGTCGCCGCCCCCGCACGCGCTCGCGGCGGCGGCCGTCACCAACAGGACGATCGGGAGGAACCTGTACGCCATGGCCGCGACACTACGGCCCGGCCCCGTCCCCGGCCCCCCGCCGACACGCCCACGGCCCGAACCCGCCACCGAACCGCGGGGCGGTCGCCGGGCGGGACGCCCCCTGACGGGACATCGCGGGCTCCGCGACGACCGGAGCGGAGCGGGACTGAGGGCGGCGCTAGCTGGTTTCCGCGCGTTCGTTGTACTCGGCGGCGTAGTCCTGGCCGGACATCTTCTGGATGGTCTCGACGATCTCGTCGGTGATGGCGCGGCGGGCCTTGGCCGGCGGGAGGTCTCCGTAGTGGGAGAAGTCCATGGGCGGGCCGATGCGCACGGTGGGGCGGGGGCCGAAGACGCGCGGGAAGGCGGCGCCGATCGGCTGGATCTTCTCGGTGCCCTCCAGGGCGACCGGCAGGACGCGGGCGCCCGATTCCAGGACGAGCCAGCCGACGCCCGTCCGGCCGCGGTAGAGGCGGCCGTCGGGAGAGCGGGTGCCCTCCGGGTAGATGGCGAACGCGCCGCTGTTGTCGAGGACCTCGGCGGCCTGCTCGAGGGCGCCCATCGCGGCGCGGCGGGCGCCGCGCCGGACGGGGACGTGCCCGAGGTTCGTGAGGAACCAGCGGACGAACCGGTTCTTCAGCCCGCCGCCCTCGAAGTAGTCGGCCTTGGCGATGTAGGTGACGGGGCGCGGGACGGCGAGCGGGATGATGAAGCTGTCGATGAACGACAGGTGGTTGCTCGCCACGATCAGCGGCCCGTAGCTCGGCACGTTCTCACCGCCGACGACCCGCGGCCGGAAAAGCAGCCAGAGGATAGGACGCACCACCCGCGTCATGAACGTGTAGAACATCCAGCCTCCCGAATTTCGCCACCGCCACTGTAACGTCTGCGCGGATCCGGCCCAGAGTCAGCGTCCTTCTTTCCCGGTCAGAGGGCCGCAAGAAATGGCCCAACCGCAGGTCAAGCCTGGCGCAGGCCGGATTGGACGCCATTTCTTACCGTCTAGTAAGTTTCTCTTGAGTAAGTTATTGCCCTGTTTCCCGGATGACCCCGGACGCACCCGGACGGCCCGGGCGGCGCGTCGGGTAGAGTCGTCACGTGGGATCCGGCCGGACGTCCGGTGCGGCGTTACGGTCCGGGGCCCGGACCGGCGGCCCGGTCCCTATTCCCGGTGAGAGCTTGGAATGCGGGCACGGGTGCGCGATCCTGAGGAGTCACCTGAGATGGCCGGGTGCCACCGGAGTGGGGCGTGAGGTGACCATGGACTTCGACATCAGCCTGATGCGCGACGACCGCTGCACCGTCGTCCGCGTGCAGGGCGACATCGACGTGGTGTCCCGGACGCGTTTCGAGGAGACGCTCTTCGAGGTGGTCGACGCCGACGAGCCGACCGTCGTCGACATGCGCGAGGTGACGTTCTGCGACTCGACGGGCCTGAACGCGCTCGTCGCCGCCAACCGCCGGGCCGGCCGGCGCGGCACCCACATCGCGCTGGTGGCGCTGCCGCCGCGCGTCCAGCGGGTCTTCCGCATCACCGGGATCGACAAGTTCATCCCCGTCTACGACACGCTGCGCGAGGCGATCGTCGGGTTCCCGTCCACGACCACGCCCTGACGCTCGGGTACAGCGGCGCTCAGGTACAGCCCTCGAACTGGGGGACGCTCGTCGTCAGCTTCAGCCCCGACTTCCCGAACCACTTGGTCAGCAGCCGCTGGGCGGTGCCGTCCTGGTACATGGCGGTGATGGCCCGGTTGACCTCCTCGCAGCCCCTGAGGTCGCCCTTCTTGAGGCCGACGCCGTACTTCTCGTCGGTGAACGGCGCGTTGATCATGCGTCCGGGGCGGCCGGCGGCGAACCCGGCGAGGATCAGGTCGTCGGTCGAGACGGCGTCGAGCCTCCCGGCGGCGAGCGCGTCCATGCAGGCCCCGTAGGTGCCGACGGTGACCGGCTCGGCGGCGACCTTGCGCTCCTCGATGACGCGGCGCCACGAGTTGGAGCCGGTCACCTCGCAGATCTTCTTGCCCTTCAGGTCACGGACGTCCTTGATCGAGCCGGCGTCGGCGCGGACGAACGTGTCCTGGTGGGCGACGTAGTAGGGGCCGCCGAAGGTCACCTTCATCTTGCGCTTCGCCGTGATGGAGTACGTCGCGACGATCATGTCGACGGTGCCCTTGGCGAGCGCCTCCTCGCGGACGGACGAGTTCGTCGTCCGCCACGTGATGCGGCTCTTCGGGACGCCCATCCGGCCCGCGATGTAGGTGGCGACGTCGACGTCGAAGCCCTCGTACGTCCCGTCCGGGCGCTTGACGCCGAGGGCCGGCTGGTCTTCCTTCACGCCGATGACGAGGGAGTCCTTGTCGGCCACCGACTCCTTCTCGGTGCCGCCGAGGCCGCAACCCGCCGGGCCCGCCAGCAGTGCCCCCGCGGCGAGGAGGGCGGAGGCGGCTCTGGCACCGAACACAGCGCTACCGCGCATGGCTTGCTCTCCTCCGGTCAGCGGAACTCGGCCAGCCGGGGACGGACCCCCGCCAGGATCAGAAGGGCGATGGCGGCGACGCCGGCGGCCGGGACGGCGTTCCAGCCGCGCAGCCCGCCGTCCGCGTCCCTGATCGCCTCGTCGAAGGCGTCCTGGTGGACGGCGGTCAGCGCGCTGAGCGAGGCGTCGAAGGCCCCGAAGTCGCGGATGGCGCTGGACGTCCGGCCCATCCGCAGGTCGATCGCCCCCGTGCGGTTCCCGGACGCGGCGAGCCGCCGCATCTCCGCGTCGTTGCGCTGGACGGTCCGGTACGCGGCCAGCGTCTTCGCGAGGGCGTCCGCGTCGCGGCCCTGGTCCGTCGTGCGCGCCTCGTCCCCGAAGAAGCCGAGAAACGGGACGGCGCCCTGCCCCGGCCGGTACGGGGCGACCTTCTGCTCCAGCCCCGCGTAGTAGTTCTCCAGGTTCACCGGCTTGTCGCCGAGGTCCGGGTAGATCACCGAGAGCGACTTGTCGAGGTAGGTCTGCTCGTAGGTGTCGGCGCGCCCCGGGTCGAGGAGGTAGCGGCTCTCGTCGGCGAACGCGCTGTGGCTGATGGCGCGGGCGCGGGAGAGCTGGAGGATCGAGTCGAAACCGTCCTCCTTGGCCCTCTTGATGTGGCCCGCGTGCGCCGTCAGCAGGCCCGCGCCGACGGCCGTGAGGACGATCGTGGCGAGCGTCGCCAGCACGAGCGCCCAGTTGAGCACGCGGCGGAACGTCCGGGCCAGGTACAGCTGCGTCGCGATCAGGAGCAGCAGGACGAGCAGCCCGGTGACCGCGACCCAGGCGCGTCCCGTCAGCACGGCCGACCGTTTCGTCTCGTACGACTGCCGGACGTGCGCGCCGCTGTCGAGCGTGATGTTGTACGCCTTCGGCAGCAGTTGCATCTTCATCAGGTCGGTCGCCTGCCGGTAGGCGTCGATGACCTGGTCCGGCAGCTCGCCCGGCGCGTGGTTCGACTGCGCGTCGAGCTGCATCGCCTGGCCGACGAGCCGCTCGTACTTGCCGAGGCCGTCCAGCACCTCCTGGACGGTCCGTTTCAGCGCCGGGTCGCGTCCGGCGAGCTGCGCGGCCTGCACCGCCGCCGCGTCCGCCTCCGCGCGGCGCTTCTCGTACACCCGCAGGGACTCGTCGTAGCCGACGCCGAGGTCGTGCTCGCGTCCGATCAGCAGGATGTTGGACACCTGGGCGTCCATGTCGCTGAGCGCGAAGTAGAGCGTGCCCGTCGCGACGACCTGCGGGCCCGCGTCGTGCCCGATCGTCTGGACGGAGTCGCGCGCGTTGCCGATCGCCACCGCGAGGACGGCGAGCAGCGCGATGAGCGCGGCCAGGCACAGCACGACGTGCGCGCGCACGCGGCCCGGGATCGTCTTCAGCCACCGGCCGCGGAAGAACGTCCTGACACGGCCGCCGCGCTGCGCGTCCGCCGGCGGTTTCGGCTCGGGCGGCGGGCCGGACGCGCGGGGAGCGGGGACCGCCGGCTGCGCGGGACTCATCGTCATGGCGGGCCCTCCTGCAGGGACAGCGTGATGGTCGTCCAGGCGCCCACGTGGACGCGGTCGCCGTCGCCCATCGGCAGCGGCACGTTCACCGGGATCGGCTCGGTGCCGCCGTTCACCGTGGTGCCGTTCGTCGAACCGGGGTCGACGAGGTTCCAGGTGCCGTCCGGCTGCGCGAGCAGGACGGCGTGCAGATGCGACACGCCCGGGTCCTCGGGCGGTTCGCTCAGGTCGATCTCCGGGACGATCGCGCGGGACTTGCTGCGGCGCCCGATCCGGACCTGCTCGCCGAGCAGCGGGACGCGGCGCTCCGGGCAGTACGGCGGGAACGTGAGGCCGGCGTCCGGCCCCATCTCGGCGAGGACCGTGTCGAAGTAGGCGCGGTCGGCCGCGACCAGCGCGCACGGGCCGGGCGAGGCGGCCGGCGCGCTGCTCGTCCGGTGCGGCGGCACCATCGGCACCGCCCGCGCCGGGCGGTCGATCGCCAGCTCCACCGTGTAGATCGTGCCGGTGTCGAAGTCGTACCCGTCGACCTCGCAGAAGCGGCCCGAGCGCGGCGTCCCGCAGTGCGGGCACGCGGCCGGGCCCGCCGCCGAGCCCGCCGCCGGGCCCGGTTCGACCGGACGCGCGCCGGCCATGAGGTCGCCGCACACGTCGCAGTAGTCGGCGGACTCGGACGCGTGCCCGCTCGGGCAGGTGGGCATGGGCCTCAGCCCCCGGGCCTGTCACCGGCGGGGCCGCCGGCGGCGTCGCCCTGCCGGGTCCGGACGGTCCGGACGGAGCGGGTGTCGAGCGACATCTCATCCGCCTTCGACACGTCCCGTTTCAGCCGGACCGTGCCGCTCGCCTCGTCGACCACGTCCACGACCCGGTCGAGCAGGCCGGAGATCTGCTCGTTGCCGACCTCCCGCGCCAGCACGACCGCGCGCCCGAGCCGGGCGGTCGCGGTGTCCTCGTCGCCGTCCCGCCGCGCCTCCAGGCCCTCCTGGATCGCCGCGGCCAGCTCCGACTGCCCCGTGTGGTGCGCGACCCGGCCGTTGATCGAGGTCGAGCGGGCCTCGTCGTCCGTCCACTCGGCGAGGACGTTCCCGGACGCGAGGACCTGGTCGCCCGCGAGGAGCTTCACCCACGCGGCCCGCATCTGCCGTCCCACGTCGCCGGGCTGCACCTCGACGCACAGGTGGTACTCGCGGGACTCGTTCCCCCACGCGCCGAGCGGATAGTCGCCCGTCTGCGTCCCCGAGTCGACGCGCCGCTCCGTCAGGTCCTCCACGGTGGGGACCATCTGCTTGACGAACCGGAGCCGCGCCTGCTGCGGCGTCCACACGCGCAGCGCCACGTCCGCGACCTCCTTGCTCATCGCGGCCCGCGTCATCGCCAGGAAGTCGGCCTCCAGGTCGGCGGGGTCGGGGACGTCCAGGAACCCGCCGAGCAGCATCGAGGTGATCTTGCGCAGCTCGGCGACGTCCCAGTCGGTGCCGACGCCGCGCGCGTCGCACAGGAACCGGCCCGCGCACACCCGCAGCGCCGCGTCCAGTTCCTCCGCCGACTCGTGCTGGTTCTTGCCGTCGGTCAGCAGGATCGCGTGCTTCAGCGCGTCGTCGTGCTCGGTGAACAGCCGCTCGGCGAGCCGCAGCCACGACCCGATCGCCGTCCCCCCGGCCGCCTCCAGCCGCCCGATCGCGCTCACCGCGCTGCGCCGGGACGCGTCGTCCGCCGCGACGAGCCGCTCCCCCTGCGGGTAGATCATCCGCGGCCGGTTGGCGCCCGCGACCACCGCGAAGTGGACCCCGTCGCGCAGCACGTTCACCGCCGCCCGCGCGGCCCGCTTCGCCGCGGCCATCTTCCCTCGGTAGGACATCGACCCCGACGTGTCGATCAGGATGATCTCCGCGGCGTCCGCGGCGCGCTCGCCGTTCCCGGACGAGCGGGCCGCCACGGTCACGATCGCGTGCATCTCCCGCCCGCCCGCCGGAAGGTAGGCGTTCTGGTCCACGCGGACGGTGAACTCCGGAACCCCGCTCATCTGCCCCGCTCCCCACCCGGCGGCGGACACGGCACCACCGCAACCGTCACGTTGTCGCGACCGCCCGCCTCCAGCGCCGCCCGCAGCAGCCGCCGCGCCACCGCCATCGGGCCGTGCTCCTTGAGCGCCACCTCCGCGAGGGCCGCCGCGTCCGGGAGGTCGTTCCACAGCCCGTCGCTGCAGAGCACGACCAGCCCCGGCGCCGTCGGACGGAACGCCGCCACATGCGGTTCGACGTGCCCCGCGTCCGCGCCCAGCCATGCCGTGATCACGTGCGCCCGCTCGTCGGCCCACGCGTCCGCGGCGGTCAGCGCGCCCTGCTCGATCATGCACTCGGCCCACGAGTCGTCCCGCGTCAGCAGGCGCGAGCCCGCCTCCCCCAGCCAGTACGCCCGGCTGTCGCCGACCCACCCGACCGTGACGCCGCCCGCGTCCACGATGGCCGACACGAACGTGCACGCCGGCGACGTCTCGGGATCCCGGCCGAGCCCCGCCACGACCTCGGCGGCCCGCTCCACCGCCGCACGCGTCGCCCCCTGCGGATCCATGCCGACGGACACCCGTCCCGTCAGCACGGCCACGGCCGCGTCGGCCGCGCGCCGCGACGCCTCCTCCGACCCGGGCGCCGTCGCGACGCCGTCGCAGACCACCGCGCACGCCCCGCGCGGCAGCGCCGCGATGGCGAACGCGTCCTCGTTCCGCCGCCGCCGCAACCCGGCGTCGCTGACGGCCGCCCCGGCCGTCCCGAGATCGGTCTCCACCCGCCCGCGCCCCTGCCGGAGCCCGCAGCGCTCACAGAACCCGTCCGTCGCGACCGCCGAACCGCAATCCGCGCACCCCGCCGGCGCTGGCGCGGCCGCGGGCGGGGGTGCGGTCCGGGGGGCCGCCGGGGCGGGGGTGCCGCAGCGTTCGCAGAAGCGGTCTTGGGCGTGGGCCGGTTCCCCGCAGGCGTGGCAGGCGGAGAGGTGCGTGCGCTGGTCGGTGCCCATGGTCAGAAGAGCGTCCTCGGACGGACGGCGTTGGCGCGTTTGACCATCGCGTGGCGCTGTCCGGCGCCGTCGGCGAGCTTGGCGAGGACGCGGTAGGTCTCTTCGAGCTTCGCGCGCAGGGCCGGTTCGTCCAGGTCCGTGCCGAGGACCTGCTGCCGGAACCCGGCCGGGATCGGGGCGCGGCCGGCGCGGAGCCAGCCGAGCGCCGCCTCCAGGACCTCGGCGGTGAACGCGGCGGCCCGCCCGGTGTCCAGGCGCAGCGACGCGAGGCGGCGGCCCGCCTCGATGAGCGCCGCCGCGTCCAGCTCGCCGGGCCGCCGGCCCCGGACGGCCGTGGCGACGGCGGCGAGCTGCGCGGCGAGGTAGTGGCTGGAGATGCGGGGGACCGAGTCCAGGACGCGTTCGGCGGCGGCCCGGTCGCCGGCGGCGAAGCAGCAGCGGGCCAGCCCGAACGCGGCGCTGACGTGGGTGGGGTCGGTGCGCCAGACCGTCTCGTAGTAGTGGCTGGCGTTGCCCAGGTCGCCCAGCGTCTCATAGCAGAACGCGAGCGCCAGCTTGGGCGCCTGCTCCCCCGGGGCGAGGTCGTACAGGTCGTTGAAGACGGCGACGGCCTCCGCACCGCGCCCGCCGGCGAGGGCGCGGACGCCCTGGTACCAGTCGACGCGCCAGTCGTCCGGCGCCTCGGCCGAGATCTCCTCCAGGAGGCGGGCGGCGCCGTCCAGGTCGCCCAGCTCGACGCGGACGCGCACCAGCGCGAGCCGCACCTCGCGGGACGCGACCGGCGCGGCGCCGAGCGCCGCGGCGAGGTCGCCGGGATCGCGGGCGGTGAGCCCCGCGAGGAACGCGGCGGCCGGGTCGGACGCGGAGACGAGCGGGACCGGCAGCGCCGCCGCTGCCGCCGCCGGCTCCAGCGGCGCCAGGACGGTCGTGCCGTCCAGCGCATCGACGATCTCGGTCCCGGCCGTGTGCTGCTCGGGCCCGAACAGCGGCGACGGCGCGGGCCTGGGACGTCCGTCCTCGGCGGACAGGACCTCGCGCAGCACGCCGGTGAGCTGCTCGGCCATCTCGGCCGCGCTCTGGAAGCGGCGGGACGGGTCCGGGTGGGTGGCGCGCCGCAGCAGCCGGTGGTACGACTCGTGCCGCCGGAACAGCGGGACCTCGTCGCGGGGCGGCAGGCTGCGCAGGTGCCGTCCCGTGTAGCCGCGGAACGGGAAGCTGAGCACGGCGAGCGTCCGGCCGACGGTGTAGAGGTCGGACGTGACCGACGGGCCCTGCGAGCCGATCTCGGGGGACTGGTAGCCGGGCGTCCCGAAGATCGGGCTCTCCACGTCGAAGGCGCGCCGCACCCCGCCGAGGTCGATCAGCTTCAGCTGCTCCTCGGACTGGATCGCGTTGTCCGGCTTGAAGTCGCAGTACAGCAGCCCGACGCCGTGCAGGTAGCCGAGGGCGCTCAGCACCTCCAGCCCGTACGCGATCACCTGGCCGAGGGGCAGCGACACATGGTCGCCGTGCTCGGCCCGGACGCTGAGCAGGATGTCCTTGAGGGAGCGCCCGCCGACGTACTCCATCACGATGTAGCCGGACTCGCCGTGCCGGACGAAGTTGTAGATCTTGACGATGTTGGGGTGCTCGACCTCGGCGAGGAACGCGCGCTCGGCGGTCGCGGCGGCGAGGGAGTCGGCGTCCCCGGTGTCGAGCAGGCCCTTCAGCACGACCCAGCGCTCGCTCACGTTGTGGTCGCGGGCCAGGTACACCCAGCCGAGCCCGCCGTGCGCGAGGCAGCCGAGCACCTCGTACTGCCCGCCGACCATCTCGCCCGCGCGCAGCTTCGGCGTGAACGAGAACGGATGCCCGCAGCTGCGGCAGAACCCCTCGGTCCGGCCGGGCCTGCCGTTGCGGCTACGCCCGACCTTCTCGTCGCAGCGGCTGCAGAAGCGCCGGTTCTCCGGCACCTCCGGATTCTCCATGATCGCCGTCGCGGGGTCGCGGGCCGGGACGGGCGGGACCTCGACGAGCCCCGCGCCGAGCATCCCGCGCCTGGTCGAGCCGCTGGAACCGGTCCCCCGGGTGCCGCCGCGCGACGCCGTCCGGCCGGACCCGACCGTGCCCCGGCCGCTGCCCGCCGAACTCCCGGACGTGCCGGCCGGGCCCGGCTCCCTGCTCGTCGGCGGCGCGAACGGCGTCTGCGTGGTGACCGCCGCCGGGACCCGCACGGGCGCCGCCCTGGTGTATCCGGGTCTGGCGGGCGGCACGGTCGGAGCGGGCGCCGACGTCGGCGGTGCGGGCGCCGCGACGGACGTCGGTGGGGCGGGGGCGGGGGCGGGGGCGGCGGCTCGCGGGGGCGCGGGCGGTACGGGAGCGGACGGCGCGGGAGCGGACGGCGCGGGAGCGGACGGCGCGGAGGGGGCGGAGGCGGGCTCAGAGGCGGCGGACGGGGCCGGGGCGGCGGACGGGGCGGGGGCCGGGGCCATGCCGCAGACGTCGCAGAAACCGTCGGCGTCGACCTCGCCCGCGCAGCCGGGCTGGGTGCATCGGTTCATCGGTTCATCGCCGCGTCCCCGTCTCGCTCTCGCTGGCCCTGATCGCCCGCTGGAACTCCGCCACGATCGTCGTCGCGCGGCGCAGGTCGCACGGGGCCGTCCACAGCACTTCGCGGGCCTCGCCGTACAGCTCGGTGACCCGTTCGTCCTCGGCCAGCCCGAGGCGCGCCGCCTTCGCCCGGTACGCCTCCAGCCGTCCGCGCAGCTCACCGCGCCGGTCCAGCAGGCCGGCACTGAGACGCAGATCGCCGCGCGCCCGTTCCAGCGCCTCGTCGGCGGCCCGCTCCAGCTCGGCGAAGCGGCCCGCCATCTCGACCCAGCGGCCCGCCTCGCGGAGCCGTTCCAGTGCGGCGAGCCGGTCGCGGAGCGCGATGCCGAGGCCGGCCGACGGCTCCGGCAGGTTCGGCGACTGGATCTTGGCGAGCGCGGTCGTGTAGGCGTCGAGGGCGCGCCGCTCGGTGTCCTCGGTCTCCTCGATGACGGCGGTGACGCGGGCGACGAGCTCGGCGTACTCGTCCCGCATGCGGGCGACGCCGGCGAGCTCGTCGCCGAGCGCGGTCAGGGCGGCGTGGACGCGGTCGAGGCGCCCGGTGTCCGGTCGCCCGTCGCGGACGAACGACAGCGGGTCGGTGCGGACGAGCCGGCCGAGCGCGGTCAGCTCGCGTCCGACCCGGTCGATCTCGGGGTGGCGGGTGCCGTCCAGCGTGTGCGCGAGCCGGGCCGTCGTCCGCCAGCTCTCCTCCGCGGCCTCCAGCGGTGCCAGCAGCGCCGTCCAGGCGGCGTCGGCGGCGGCGACCTCGCCGGCGACGAACTCGTAGGCGTCCGACATCATCGCGACGGCCTCGTCCAGGGTGATCCGCTGCTCCTGGGGGCCGAGCAGCGTGCGGTGCTCCAGCGGGATCTCCCCGTCGGGCAGTTCCACCGCGTCCCCCGACAGCAGCGCGGACAGCTCCGTCAGCGTCTCCGCGTCCGGGCGGGGCGACCGGTCGCGCAGCTCGCACGCCTCTTCCAGGACGCTCTGGTAGGCGTCGAAGATCCGCCACAGCGTCGCCAGCCGGGACTGCGCGTCCTCCCAGCGCCGCCATGTCTGGCCGGTGAGCCGGGCGTCCTTCAGCAGCCTCAGCCCGGGGTGCCGTTCGAGGTCGACGAGCGCCGTGGAGACGCGCCGGCGCTCGTCCCGGAGCTCGCGCAGGGCATGGTCGACTCCCTCACGGCTCATGGGCGCGGCGGCCCCGGCCCCGCTCTGGTCCAACGTCTGCCCCGCGATCGGTTCTCCGGTCCCCCTGAGCTTGTCCTCGGCGGTGCCGGTCTGGGAGCACGGACCGGTCCACTATCGGACGTTCGCTCGCATACAAGTGTGATCCGTGACACTAACCCAGACAAGGTGCTTTCGCCCACGCCCGCGGCGTGTGAAATGCCCCGCGAAAACCGCCGCGCGGGGGGACGCGGGCACCCCCGGATCTCGAGGCGGAGGGCCTGCGGCCCGTACCCTGTGCGCCGGGAACGTCGTTGTCCCGAGTGACGTTACGACAGGTAGTTCGTCTACGAGAGGAGTGGTGAGTCCGCAGTGTCGGACCCCAGTCATAGACCCGGTGCCGCATGGTGAGCGCGGCACTGGGAGTGCTCGCGGTGATCCTTCTCACCGCCGCCACCGGATACTTCGTCGCCCAGGAGTTCGCCTACGTCGCCGTCGACCGCGCGGCCCTGGAGCAGGCCGCCGAGCGCGGCGACACGTCCGCGCGGCGGGCCCTCAAGGTGATCAGCCGGGTGTCGTTCATGCTGTCGGGCGCGCAGCTCGGCATCACGATGACGACGCTGGTCGTCGGCTTCATCGCCAAGCCCGCCCTCGCCGAGCTGATCCAGCCGCTGCTGGAGGTGCTGGGCGTCCCGGAGGGGGCCACGGGCGCGATCGCCCTCGCGACGGGCTTCGTCCTGGCGACCCTCATCCAGATGCTCCTGGGCGAGCTGTTCCCCAAGAACCTCGCACTCGCGCGGGCGGAGTCGCTCGCGCGCGCTCTGGCCGCGTCCACGCTCGTGTACCTGACGGTCGCGGGGCCGCTGATCCGGCTGTTCGACCGTGCGGCCGAGCGCCTGCTGCGCGCCGTGGGCGTCGAGCCCGTCGAGGAGCTGCACAGCGGGGCGACGCTGGAGGAGCTGGGCGACATCATCGGCAAGTCGCACAGCGCCGGGCACCTGCCCGCCGACCTGTCCGGCCTGCTCGACCGCGCCCTGTCGTTCGGCGACCTGACGGCGGACGAGGTCATGGTGCCGCGCCCGCAGGTCCGGACGCTGCCGTCGACCGCGACCGTCGCCGACCTCGTGGCGCTGATCCGCGAGACCGGGCACACCTCCTACCCGGTCTACGGGACGGAGGTCGACGACGTGGTCGGCGTCGCGGGCGTCCGCGAGGTCGCCGACGACGCGCTCGACCCGGCCACCCCGATCGGCGGCATCGCCCGGCCGGCGCTGCTCGTCCCCGGCAGCCAGCCGCTCTACGGGGTCGTCGAGCACATGCGCGACTCCCGCCAGGAGTTCGCCTGCGTCGTGGACGAGTACGGCGGCCTCGCCGGCATCCTCACCTTCGAGGACGTCGCCGAGGAGCTCGTCGGCGAGATCACCGACGAGACCGACGGCCTGGAGGACGCCCCGACGTCCGGCCCGGACGGGTCCTGGCTCGTCGACGCCGGCATGCGCATCGACGAGGTCGGCCGCCTCACCGGGCTCGACCTGCCGGAGGGCGACGCCTACGACACCCTCGGCGGGCTCGTCATGGCGGAGCTGCGCCGGCTGCCGTCCGCGGGCGACCGCCTCACCGTCGGCCTCGACCCCGACGCCGGTTCCGGTTCCGGTTCCGGTTCCGACGTCGGCGCCGTCGAGCTGGAGGTCGTGAGCGTGGCGCGCCGCGTCGCCGAGAAGATCCTGATCAGGGCGGTCGTGCCGGCGCCGCGCCCGTCGTCGTCCCCGTCGGCGGCCTCGCCGCCGTCGTCGGTGGAGGTTTCGTGAACCCGCTTACGTCGCTGCTGATCACCGTCCTGCTGCTGATCGGGAACGGCTTCTTCGTCGCGGCCGAGTTCGCGCTGGTCGCGGCCAACCGCTCGCAGCTGGAGCGCGCCGCCGCCAAGGGCAGCAGGCCCGCCGTCGCCGCCCTCGCGGGCGTCCGGGAGCTGTCGCTGATGCTGGCCGGCGCGCAGTTCGGCATCACGATGTGCTCGCTGGGCCTCGCGATCGTCACCGAGCCCGCGTTCGAGCACTTCCTGGAGCCGCCGCTGCACGCGCTCGGCGTCCCCGAGGCGGGTGTCAAGGCCATCGCGCTCGGCACCGCGCTCGCCGTCGTCACGTTCCTGCACATGGTCGTCGGGGAGATGGCGCCGAAGTCGTGGGCGATCACGCATCCGGAGCGGTCGGCGCTGATCCTGGCGCTGCCGTTCCGCGCGTTCGCGAAGGTGTCGCGGCCGATCCTGTCGGCGCTGAACGCGACGACGAACGCGCTGCTGCGGCTCATCCGCGTCACCCCGAAGGACGAGCTGGACAGCCACACCGACCCGGCCCGGCTCAGCCACCTGGTCGGCGAGTCGCGCCGCCTCGGCCTCATCGGGCGGCACGACCACGAACTGCTCCGCCGCGCCATCTCCGCGCGGGAGGCCACCGTCGGACGCCTCGTCGTGCCCGCCACGTCCGTCACCACGATCGGCGCGGACGCGACCGCCGCGCAGATCCGCCGGACGGCGACCGCCAGCGGGCACAACCGGCTGCTCGTCCGGTCCGGGGACGGGGCGATGACCGGCATCGTGCACGTCCGGGCCGCGATCACCGAGCCGGACGGCGCGCGGCGCGCGGACGAGCTGGCGCACCCGGCGCCCGTCCTGACGGCGGAGACGACCGTCCTGGACGCGGTCAGCCGCATGCGCCGGGGCCGCGCCCAGCTCGCCGTGGTCAACGACGCGCGGGGCGAGTTCGCGGGCATCGTCACGCTGGACGACCTCCTGGCGGAGCTTCTGGCGACGAACCCGCACTGACGAAGGCCGCGTACCTGCGACGACGGCGCAGTTGTCGAGATGCTGCAACGGGATTCGTGGTTCATCGTGGACCCATGGACGGACACGGGCACGGCCACGGACAGGGTCATGGCCACGGCCACGGGCATCAGCATGGGCGTGGGCGTCTGCGGCACGTCCTGCGGCCGCACTCCCACGAGGCCGCCGACAAGGTGGATCCGGAGCTGGAGGCGAGCGCCCAGGGCATGCGCGCCCTGTGGATCTCGCTCGCCGGCCTGGGCGCGACCACCGTCCTCCAAGCGGTGGTGGTCGCGTTCACCGGCTCCGTGGCGCTCTTTGGCGACACCCTCCACAACGCGGCCGACGCGCTCACCGCCGTCCCGCTGGGGATCGCGTTCGTTCTCGGCAGGCGTCCGCCCACGCGCCGCTACACCTACGGCTACGGGCGCGCCGAAGACCTGGCCGGCGTCGTCATCGTGCTGGCGATCGCCGCGTCCTGCGCCGTCGCGGGATACGCGGCCGTCGAGCGCCTGGCCCATCCACAGCCTGTGGACCATCTCTCCGCCGTGGCGGGTGCCGCCCTCGTCGGCTTCCTGGGCAACGAACTCGTGGCCCGCTACCGCATCCGGGTGGGCCGTCGCATCGGGTCGGCGGCCCTCGTCGCCGATGGGCTCCACGCCCGCACGGACGGCTTCGCCTCTCTGGCGGTCCTGCTGGGCGCGGCCGGCATCGCCCTGGGCGCGCCTTGGGCGGACCCGGTCGTGGGCCTGCTCATCACCGCCGCGATCTCGGTCGTCCTCTGGCAGACCGCCCGCGAGGTCTGGCGCCGCCTGATGGACGCCGTGGACCCCGCCCTCGTCGACCGCGCCGAAACGGCGCTCGCCTCGACACCGGGCGTACTGGCGGTCGGCGACGTCCGCCTCCGCTGGATCGGCCACAGCCTGCGCGCCGAATGCGACGTCGTCGTGGACCCGGCGTGCACGCTCGTCCGGGCGCACCAGGTGGCGGTGGACGCGGAGCACAGCCTCCTGCACGCGCTGCCGCGCCTGTCCGGCGCTCTCGTCCACCCCGATCCCGAGGCCCGCGACGGTGAAGATCATCACGCGGTCCTGGCCAGCCACCGCTGATCCCCGACCTGTGAGACGTTAGTCCCCGGCAGAAGGGGAAGAAACGGCCCCGGACGGTCGATCTGGGACGGGATGACGTCGTGAAGCAGCCGGCAGAGACCAACGAGCCTGACGAGCAGCCCTCGGGAGAGGCTCCCGCCGACCTCCCGACGGCCGAGTACGCGTCGTCCGGCGCCGCCGCGGAACCCGCCGACGAGACGCAGCCGGACCAGACCGAGCTCGACGCCGGCGGCGGGGAGTCCACGCCGGCGCTGGGGGCGGACGAGGTCGGCTGGGGCGGCCCCGAGCTGGTCGAGAGCGTCTACGCGCCGCTGAGCGAGTTCTACGAGCGGATCGACGCGCGACTCCGGGAGGTCCCCGAGGACGTTCCGCCGGTCGGGTGGGCACCGCACGTGGCGGCATTGCGGGCGTTGCGGGACGGACGGGTCACGGGCGACTGGGAGGTCCTGGCCCGGTTCCTGGTGGCGCCCCTGTCACTGGACGCGGAGTCCCCGCTGGACGCGGAGTCCCTGCGGCTGGTCCACGTGGAGGAGGGCGGCGAGGCCGCCGCCGTCCGCGACGTGATCAAGGAGCTCACGGCGTCCGATGCGCGGGCCCTGCTCGTCGCGCCCACGCCGGAGCAGGCCGCCGGGCTGCTGCGGAGCCTGGAGGACGATCCCGAGGTCTTCTCCCTGCTGATCGAGACGCGTCCGGAGACGGCGGAGGCCCGGTCGGTGCGGACGCAGGCGCTGCCACCCGTCGAGGACGAGGCGCCCGCCGGGGAAGAAACGGCGATGCCGCCGCCGGTGCGGGAGCCCGGCTCCCACGGGACGGTCGAGTTCAAGCCGTTGACCGGGGACGAGAGCCCGTCCGCCATGACGCGGGCCGAGCCGATCCCGGCACTGCCGCCCGATTTCGACGAGGACGAAAGCCCGTCCGCCGTCACGCGAGCGGAGCCGATCCCGGCGCTTCCGCCCGAACTCGACGAGGACGAGAGCGCCTCCACGGTGACGCGGGCGGAGCCGATCCCGGCTCTGCCGCCCGAACCGGGAACGCCCGAAAGCGAGGAGCTGCCGGAGGTCACCCGGCCCGCGGCCCCGGAGGAGGGGGCGTCGGCGCCGGAGACGCGGGTGCGGTCGGCGGCGCTGCGGCCGGTCGGGGAGGCGTGGCGGCAGGCGTGGGACACGGAGGTGCGGCTGCTGCGGCGCGGGCTGCTGTCGCTGGAGCAGTGGCCGCGGGACGCGGCGGCGCTCCAGGCCGTCCAGGCGGAGAACCTGCGGCGCGCCGAGCACTTCGAGGCCGAGCAGACGGCGCTGCGCAACGGCATCCAGGAGGCCCGGACGACGGTGGCCGCCGCCGAGCAGGCCGCCGCGGAGGCCGAGGCCGAGGCGGAGCGGCTCGCCTCCGTCCAGGCGGAGGCGGAGGCCGAGCTGGTGGAGCCGCGCGCGGAGGCCGACCGGCTCCAGGCGGAGGCCGACCGGGCGGCGGACGAGGCGACCGCGCAGACGCGGACGGCCGACGCGTCCTACGCGCGCTGCGCGCAGCTGGACGAGCGGGCGAAGACGGCCCAGTCGGAGCTGCAGGGCGCGCGGGAGGCGGAGGCGTCCCTCACCGAGGAGCTGGCGCGGGCCCAGGAGGCGCTGCCCGCCGCGGCGGAGGAGGCGCACCGGCTGACGGCGGCCGACGCGGACGCCGCCGCCGAAGGGCACGCCGCCTACTACCGGCTGGTGTCGGCGGAGTCGGCGCTGTCGGCGGTCCGCCGGAAGATGACGCTGGGGCAGAAGCTGCACGTGGCGTCGCCGCCGTCCGAGCTGGGAAGCCTGCGGGCCGAGGTCAAGGCCCGCACCAGGGACGCGGACGAGGCCGCCAAGCGCGCGCGGGAGGCCAAGGACGCGGCGGAGCACGCCGAGCGGGTGCGCCGCGGGCTGGCGTCGTTCGTGTCCGAGGGCGGGGCGCGGCTGCGGCAGGCGCAGGAGGCCCAGGAGCGCCTCGGCACCGAGCTGACCTGGCTCGCGGCCGAGCGGGAGAAGGCCGGAGCCGAGCACCGGGAGCACGCGCGGCGGGCCTCGGAGGCCGTGCGGAGCGCGACCGAGGCGGGCCGGCGGGCGCGGGAGGCGCACCAGGTGGCGCAGGAGATCGAGGACCGGGTGACCGCCGCCCGGACGTCCGGTGAGCAGGCCCGTGCGGTCTCGGCCCGGGCCCGGACGGACGCCGGGACCGCGGCGGCGCGGGCGGCGGACATGGCGGCCACGCTGGACCGGCGCACGGCGGAGGCGGCCGAGGAGATGTCGGTCCGCGAGGCCGATCTGGAGGCGGCCGCGCAGGCGGAGGCCCGGACGCGGGCGAACGTCGCGGAGATCTGCGGCGCCGATCCCGCCGAGGACCCGGAGGTCGTCCCCGCGCACCAGCGGCGCGCGATGGCCCGGATCGAGCAGCTCACCGGCTATCTGGAGGGCGGGCGGGCGGTGGAGGGCGAGGTCCTGCTCCGCACCGCCGACGTCGTCGTCGGGACGCCGCTCGGCATCGCCCTCACCGCCCCCGGCCAGGAGTTCGACGCGCTGATCGTCGCGGACGCGGGGGCGCTGACGGACGCCGAGTTCCTCATCGGGGCCGTCCGGACGCACCGCTGGGTACTGGTCGGCGCGCCCGGATCGCGTCCGCCGGAGTACCGCGAGTACGCCGGCGCGCCGCCCGGACGGCTGGACGTCGGCCCCTTCGAGCGCGCCACGCTCGCGGCGGAGGGGTAGTCGGGGTTAGTCGTCGTCGTCATCGTCCGGGATGAAGAGGTGCAGCAGCCACCCGACGACGCCGACGACGATCGCGCCCCAGAACGCGGGCCAGAAGCCGTCGACCTCGAACGGGAGGTCGAACCGCTGCGCGACCTCGCTCGTCAGCCACAGCAGCAGGGCGTTCACGACGAGGCCGATCAGCCCCAGCGTCAGGACGTAGAAGGCGCAGCCGAGCGTCTTGATGATCGGCTTGAGGACGGCGTTGACCAGGCCGAAGATGACGGCGACCGCGACCAGCGTGAGGACGCGCCGGCCGGTCGTCTGATCGCCGAGCGAGATGCCGGTGACGAGGGCCGTCGCGGCCCACAGGGCGACCGCGGTGATGCCCACTTTAAGAAGAATCCGCACATCACGATCATCGCGGGTCGAAACGGTGCCCGGCATCCCTCTCGATGACGATCCCGGCGGGAGCGGCGGTCATCACCGGGTACTAGTCGTTGCGCTCGAAGAAGGGGGAGCTGGACGGGATGCGCGGGCCGCCCCCCGCGACGCGGACGCCCTGCACGGGGGCGGCGGGCTGGGACTGGGGCTGCGGGGCCCCGCGTCCCTGCCGTCCGGAGCCCTGGCGGGCGGCGCCCTGCCGGACGCGGGCGAGCTCGCGCTCCAGGCGGCGCTTCTCCATCTCCAGCGTGCTGAGCGACTCCTCCCGCTCCTCGCGCAGGTCGCGCAGGTCGCGGCGGTTGCGGATGCGGCGGCCGACGCCCGTGAAGACGAGCGACATGCCCACGACGAAGACGATGGCCACGGCGGCGCCGGCCAGGAACACCTGCCATTCGTTGCTGACGCCCGGCACGGACTGGCCGAAGACGACGAGGTGGGCGGCATCGGTGCTGTCGAGGACGACACCGGCACCGACGGCGATGGCGGCGGCGACCAGGATAAGACCGAGGAACACCATGGGCGGATCTCCTCTGCGGTGACTCCGGACGGGGAACGGAGGATGACCACGATGCCAGACCGAAACTGGATCATGTCGCTTTCGCGGCATAAATCCGGTAGGTCCGCCCGGGGGTGGACGCATGGTTCCGGCGCGGGCGCGCGGGGTAATGGATCGGACATCGCACCAAGATCCTCTGGAGGGGCCCATGTCCGTGCAGGCCATCGTGTTCGACCTGGACGGGGTCCTGATCGACTCGGAGCCGGTCTGGGAGGAGGTGCGGCGCGCCTACGTCGCCGACCACGGCGGGCGCTGGCTGCCCGACACCCAGGAGCGGCTCATGGGCATGAGCACCGAGGAGTGGGCCCGCTACATCGCCACCGACCTCGTCGACGGAGTCACCGCGGAGGACGTCGCCTACGAGGTCATCGACCGGATGTCGCAGCGGTACGCCGACGGGCTCCCGCTGCTGCCGGGCGCCGAGGACGCCGTCCGCAGGATGGCGGAGTACCGCCCGCTGGGCCTGGCCAGCTCGTCCCCGCGCGCCCTCATCGACCTGGTCCTCGGGAAGCTCGGCGTTGAGGGCCTGTTCCGCACGACCGTCTCCACCGAGGAGGTCGAGAACGGCAAGCCCGCGCCGGACGGGTACCTCGTCGTCGCCGCGCAGATGGACGTCCGGCCCGGGGACTGCGTCGCCATCGAGGACTCCAGCAACGGGCTGCGCTCGGCGGACGCCGCCGGGATGACGGTGATCGCGATCCCGCGTCCGGCCCACCCGGCGGCGCCCGACGCCCTGGCGCTCGCCGGGCACGTCGCGGCCGACCTCAGCGAGGTGACGCCGGACCTGGTGGAGGCCGTCCACAGGTGAGCGTTCGGGGGACGGGTGTCGGCGGCGGTTCATAGTATGGGCCGATGACTTCCCCCGAGACCCCGGAGACGCTCGACGCCCTGCGGCGCGTGTTCGGCTACGACGCGTTCCGGGACGGCCAGCGGGAGATCATCGAGCATGTGGTCGCCGGCGGGGACGCGCTCGTCCTGATGCCGACCGGGGGCGGGAAGTCGCTGTGCTACCAGATCCCGGCGCTGGTCCGGAAGGGCACCGGCATCGTGATCTCGCCGCTCATCGCCCTCATGCAGGACCAGGTCGACGCGCTGCACGCACTCGGCGTCCAGGCCGGCTTCCTCAACTCCACCCAGGACCTCGACGAGCGCAAGGTGGTCGAGGCCCAGTTCGTCGCGGGCGAGCTCGACCTGCTGTACCTGGCGCCCGAGCGGCTCCGCCTCGGCGCGACCGTCGACCTCCTCGACCGCGGCGACATCTCCCTGTTCGCGATCGACGAGGCGCACTGCGTGTCGCAGTGGGGGCACGACTTCCGGCCCGACTACCTGACGCTGTCCGGCCTGCACGAACGCTGGCCGGACGTCCCGCGCATCGCCCTCACCGCCACCGCGACCGAGGCGACCCGGGGCGAGATCGCGTCCCGCCTCCGGCTCGAACCCGGCCCGCGGACGCGCCACTTCGTCGCGAGCTTCGACCGTCCCAACATCCAGTACCGGATCGAGCCGAAGACCGACGCGAAACGCCAGCTGCTCCGCCTCCTCCAGACCGAGCACGAGGGCGACGCGGGCATCGTCTACTGCCTGTCCCGCAACTCCGTCGAGAAGCACGCGGCGTTCCTGACCGAGAACGGCATCGAGGCCGTCCCGTACCACGCGGGCCTGGACGCGGCGACGCGCGCCGCGAACCAGGCGCGCTTCCTCCGCGAGGACGGCCTCGTCATCGTCGCGACCATCGCGTTCGGCATGGGCATCGACAAGCCCGACGTCCGCTTCGTCGCCCACCTCGACCTGCCCAAGTCCGTCGAGGGCTACTACCAGGAGACCGGCCGCGCCGGACGCGACGGCCTCCCGTCCACCGCCTGGCTCGCCTACGGCCTGCAGGACGTCGTCAACCTCCGCAAGATGATCGACGGCGGCGAGGGCGACGCCGCGCACCGCCGCCGCCAGAGCCTGCACCTCGACTCCATGCTCGCCCTCTGCGAGACCGTCGAATGCCGCCGCGCCCAGCTCCTCGACTACTTCGGGCAGTCAGGCGAGCCGTGCGGCAACTGCGACACGTGCCTGACCCCGCCCGAGACGTGGGACGCGACCGTCGCCGCCCAGAAGGTCCTGTCGGTGATCGTCCGGCTCGACCGCGAGCGCCGCCAGAAGTTCGGCGCCGGGCACATCATCGACATCCTGCTCGGCAAGAAGAGCGCCAAGGTCATCCAGTTCGACCACGACTCCCTGAAGCCCTTCGGCGTGGGCACCGAACTGCGCGAGTCCGAGTGGCGCGGCGTCGTCCGCCAGCTCCTCGCCCAGGGACTCATCGCCGTCGAGAGCAACCACGGCACGCTGCTCCAGACCGAGACGAGCGGCTCCGTCCTGCGCGGCGAGCGCAAGGTGATGATGCGCCGCGAACCCGAACGCGCCGCCGCGAAAGCGGCCAAGACCGCCAAGGCGGCCAAGGCCCCGATCGACCTGCCGCCCGAGGCGATGCCCGTCTTCGAACGCCTCCGCGCCTGGCGCGCGGCGACCGCCAAGGAGCAGGGCGTCCCCGCCTACGTCATCTTCCACGACGCGACCCTCCGCGAGATCGCCACCGCCCTCCCGACGACGCTCACCGAACTGGGCCGCGTGAACGGCGTGGGCGAGAACAAACTCGCCAAGTACGGCGACCAGGTCCTGGAAACCCTCGCCGCCAACGGCTGACCCCACCCCAGCCTCACTCGACGTGGGCGCCCGGGTTACAGCGTGCCCCGCTGGGCATTGCGGGCCCGCACCCGCTCGGCCTCGCCACGGCCGCCTTCTACGGCGCCCTCACCGAACCGGCCCTCTCCGTCGCGGACGCGGAAGACCCGTCCCGTGCCCGCGAGCAGGCCCTCGACCTGGTCATATCCCTCCTCGCGGCCCTGCGCTGACCCACCCGGCGCGGAAGGAACTCTCAGGGTTCTCTCAGGAAGCCGGTTGGAGTTCTGCCAGGCGTCTGCGATTGCATGAGCATCATGCGAACCAATCGCAAGACCATCGCGACCGGAGCCGGCGCCGCCGGCCTTCTCGGGCTCGGCCTGTACCTGGCCGTCCCCGCGTTCGCCGCCGACCCCAGCCCGTCCGCCCCCGCCCCCGCCGCGTCCGCGCATCCCGGCCACCCCGGGAAGGGGCACGGGCATCCGTTCCGGCGGGCACGCGCCTCCCACGGCATCCACGGCGAAGCCACCGTCCAGCGCAAGGACGGCTTCCACATCGCCGCCTGGCAGCGCGGCAAGATCACGGCGGTGTCGTCCACGGGGCTGACCGTCCGCAGCGCCGACGGCGTCTCCTGGACGTGGACGGCCGGTGACGACGTCCGCGTCCGCAAGGACGGCGAGAAGTCCGCCCTGAAGAACCTGGCCGACGGCGACCAGGTGCTCGTGGTGGGCGAACGCTCCGGCGACACCCGCACCGCCCGCCTGATCCGCGTCCCCAAGCGCCGTTAGCGCTCCGGCGCGGCGCCCGCGGCCGGCCGCGGGCGGTACCTTCGGCGGGGAGCACGGTCAGCGGGAAGGGGCCGATGAGCGAGAGCCGGCGGGTGCTCGTCGTGGACGACGAGGCCAACATCCGCGACCTCATCGAGGTCGCGCTGCGCTTCCACGGCTTCACCACCGCCACCGCGGCCACCGGCGAGGACGCCCTGCGCGCCGCCCGCGCGGAGCGGCCCGACCTCGTCCTGCTCGACGTCATGCTCCCCGGCATGGACGGCTTCGAGGTGTGCCGGCGGCTCCGCGCGAACGGCGACCAGGTCCCGGTGATCTTCCTGACGGCGAAGGACACGCCGTCGGACACCGTCACGGGCCTCACGCTCGGCGGGGACGACTACGTCACCAAGCCGTTCTCGATCGAGGCGCTGGTCGCACGGGTGCGGGCCGTCCTGCGCAGGGCGGCCCCGCCCCCGTCCTCGCCGGACACCGTCCTGCGCGTCGCCGACCTCGAACTGGACGAGGCGCACTGGACGGTCCGGCGCGGCGGCGTCGACGTCGACCTGTCGCCGACCGAGTTCCGCCTGCTCGCCTACCTGATGCGCAACGCGGGCATCGTCCTGTCCCGGGCCCAGCTGCTGGACGGCGTGTGGGGCTGGGACCACGGCAACCCGCAGGTCGTCGAGACCTACATCAGCTACCTGCGCCGCAAGCTGGACCCGCTCGGCGCGCCGCTCATCCACACCCGGCGCGGCGTCGGCTACGCGCTGCGGCCATGACGCTCAACGCCCGGCTCCTCGCCGGCCTGCTCGCGGTCACCACCGCCGGGCTGGTCGTCATGGGGCTGGTCAGCGCGCTCGTCCTGAACGGGTACCTGATGCACCGGGTGGACGAGCAGCTCCAGGCCAGCCGCGACCGCGCCGTGGCCCGGCTGCTGCGCTCCGGCCTCCCGGACCAGGGGATCGCCCCGGCCCAGTTCGTGGTGCTGGCCGTCGGGCAGGCGGGACGGGTGCGCGTCCTCAGCGGCGACGCCCCGGCCCCCGAGCGGGCCGTCGCCGCCGTCGAGAGGCTCGGCCCGGACGAGCTGGCCGCCCGCGCGCGCAGCCTCGAACCGTTCTCGCTGCCCGGGCTGCGCGCCGTGGCCCGTCCCTGGCGGAACGGGATCGTCGTCGTCGCGGCCCCGCTCGCGGAGATCCACTCGGCGGTGCGGAACCTGGTGCTGTCCGAGGTCGCCACGGCGGCGCTGCTGCTCGCCGTGCTGGTCGTGCTCGGACGGCGGCTGATCGGCCGCGGCCTGCTGCCGCTGAACCGGATGGCCGCCACCGCGCACGCGATCACCGTCGGCGGCGACCTGCGCGCCCGCATGCCCGACGCCGGGGAGCGCACCGAGACCGCCCGGCTCGCCACCGCCATCAACGTGATGCTGGAGCGGATCGAACAGGCGTTCTGGGCGCGGAGCAGGTCCGAGGCCCGCGTCCGCGAGTTCGCCGCGGACGCGTCCCACGAGCTGCGGACGCCGCTCACCACGATCCAGGGCTATGCGGAGCTCTACCGGCACGGCGCCCTCGGCCCGGACGAGCTGCCCGACGCGATGCGCCGCATCGAGGGCGAGGCCCGCCGCATGAACGACCTGGTCACCGACCTTCTGGAGCTGGCCCGCCTGGACCGGGACGCGTCCCTTCAGCCCGTCCCGACCGACCTGGCCGTCCTCGCGCGGGACGCCGTTGCGGACGCGACCGCCGCCGCGCCCGACCGTCCCGTGAGGCTGGACGCACCAGAGACGCTCATCGTGAACGTCGACGAGGCGCGCATGCGCCAGGTCTTCGCGAACCTGCTGGCCAACGTCCGCGCCCACACACCGCCCGGGACGCCCGCGACCGTCCGCGTGGCTCCGGGGCTGATCGAGGTGGCGGACGAGGGGCCGGGCATGTCGCCGGAGAACGCCGCCCGCGCCTTCGAACGCTTCCACCGCGGCGGGACGGGCACGGGCGGGACCGGCCTCGGCCTCCCGATCGCCGCCGCCATCGCCGCGGCCCACGGGGGCCGCGCCGAGCTCCGCTCCGAGCCGGGCACCGGCACGACCGTCCGCATCACGCTGCCCATGGCCGACGGGCCGCACTGAGCGAGCCTCCCGGGGTGCCTCCCACTCAGCGGGACAGTGCGGTGCCGTGGGCGGCGCCGTCCTGCACAGTCGGTCGGACATGGTCCCGTAGCCCCTGAGGAACCGCAGCATGGCCGGTTGGAGTCATCGGTACGCGAAGATCAACGGCCTCGACGTCCACTACGTGGAGGAGGGGACCGGACCGCTCGTCGTCCTCCTGCACGGCTTCCCGCACACCTGGTTCAGCTGGCGGCACCAGATCGGGCCGATCGCGGACGCCGGGTTCCGGGTCGTGGCGCCCGACATGCGCGGTATGGGGCAGACGAGCGGGCCGCCGGACCACCGCGAGTACGGTCCGGACCGCATCGTCGCCGACCTGACCGGCCTCCTCGACCACCTCGGCGCGGAAAAGGCCGTCTTCAGCGGACTGGACTTCGGCCTGTTCGCCGCCTACGACCTCGCCTACCACCGGCCCGAGCGCATCGCGGCGATCATCGGGCTGGAGAACCCGTTCATCACGCCGTCCGACGCGTCACCGCTGTCGCTCGCCGCCCGGCAGGCCAGAAGGCATTTCAACCACATCCACTACTTCGTCGCGTCCGGCACCGCCGACCGCGACCTCGACGCGGCGCCCCGCGAGTTCCTGCGCAAGCTGTTCTACGCGCTGTCCAGCGACTACCACTACCTCGACGTCTGGCGGCGGCCCGCGGGAACGTCCTACATCGACGCCCTGCCGGACGCGCCGCCGCTCCCGTGGACGTGGCTGACCGAGACGGAACTGGAGTTCTACGTCGCCGACTACAGCCGCAGCGGCTTCACCGGCGGGCTGAACTGGTATCGGGCCATGGACGTTTCCTGGGAGTACCGGAAGTCGTACGCGGGCCGGAAGAACCCCGTCCCGTTCTACTTCATCGGCAGCGAGCAGGACACCGATCTGGAGGGCTGGCACGGCGACGATCCGCTGAACCGCCTCGGCGACCACTACGAGGACCTGCGCGCGGTCCGAATGATCAAGCAGGCCGGACACATGATGCAGATGGAGAAATCCGCCGAGACCACCGCGGCGATGCTGGAATTCCTTGCCGCGGGGAGGAGCGAATGGGTGTGACCGAGAACCGCGTGGCGGTCGTCACCGGCGCCAGCCGCGGCGCCGGAAAGGGAATCGCGCTCGCCCTCGGCGAGACCGGGGCGACGGTCTACGTGACCGGACGCACGCGCACCGAGTCCGAGCTCCCGGGCACGGTCTTCGCCACGGCGCAGGAGATCACCGACCGCGGCGGCACCGGCGTCCCGGTGATCTGCGACCATTCCGACGACGCCCAGGTCGAGGCGCTTTTCAAGCAGGTGGAGCGGGAGTCCGGGGCGCTGGACATCCTCGTCAACAACGCCTTCACGATCCCCGACGGACTCGCCGCGAAGGGCCCCTTCTGGGAGAAGCCGCTGGCCCTCCAGAGCATGTTCGACGTCGGGATGCGCTCGGCGTACGTGGCGAGCTACTACGCCGCCCCGCTGCTGATCAGGAGTGACGCCGGGCTCGTCGTCAACACCTCGTCCTTCGGCGGACGCTGCTACATGCACGGGCCCGCCTACGGCGCGGGAAAGGCCGCCGTCGACAAGATGGCCCACGACATGGCCGTCGACTTCAAGCCGCACAACGTCGCCGCCATCTCCCTCTGGATGGGCCTGCTGAAGACCGAGCGGAACAGGGCGCTCTTCGAGGGCGCCCCCGGCCGCTACCAGTCGTTCGCGGCCGGGGCCGAGTCACCGGAGTTCAGCGGACGGGTGATCGCCGCCCTCGCCCGCCACCCCGACCGCATGCGCTGGACCGGGCGGGTGCTCATCGGCGCCGAACTCGGCGAGGAGCTGGGCGTCACCGACATCGACGGTTCCCGGCCGCGCTCGCACCGCGCCATGCTGGGCGACACGCCGACCTACAGCGACGCCGTGGTCGACTGAACGACCGCTGTCCAGGCCGTCCGATAAACGCCTCACAACCGGTGACCCCGCCGGGCCTTCGCCATGCCTTGTCGATGATTCCCGCTGATCAGTTCAAGGCACGCCCGGCGCGGCAAAGGCGGGTTCGCCGGTCGGCAATGCGCCACCACGGAAGCGAAAGCGGCGCGCCATATCGAACGGCATATTCTGGCCGCGGCCTCTCCAATTCAATGTTGACGACACGACTTTGTGGCGATACATCGGAAATATCCCGCGAACAGCGGCCTGACCGGGACGGCCCGGCGGAGTTATCATCCGAAACGGGGACCGTTGCCAATTAGCGGCCTCCGCATTTCAGGACGCATCTGACGCCGTCCGAATCGCGCCCGATGCCTGCGTCCATCCCTGCCCTGCCTGCCCGAGACCGAGCGAGACACGGCGATGGGCTCCACCGAGGAGGCACCATGACCCACGGCGAGCAAGAGTCCACCCCGCGGCCACCGTCCGCGATCGCCGACCCCGCCCCGCTGGGGTTCGCGGCTTTCGCCCTGACCTTGTTCCTGCTGTCCGCCAAGAACGCCGGCTGGACCGACGGCACCGACGCCTGGCTCGGCTACGCCCTCGCCTACGGCGGAGTCATCCTGGTCCTCGCCGGCATGTGGGAGTTCCGCAACCGGAACGTGTTCGGCTGCACGGCCTTCTCGTCGTACGGCGGCTTCTGGCTCGGCCTCGGCCTGTACGTCGTCCTCGTCGCGCGCGGGGCCACCCCCGCCCAGGAGGCCGACGACCTCGGCTGGATCCTGCTGGCCTTCGCGATCTTCAACACCTACCTGATGCTGTGGGCCACGCAGGTCAACCAGGCCGTCCTCGCGGTGTTCGTCGCCCTGGAGGCGACGGAGATCATCCTCTTCATCGGGCAGTTCGCCGAGAGCGAGAACACCATCAAGATCGGCGGCTACATCGGCGTCCTCACCGCCGTCTGCTCCTGGTACGCGTCCGCGGCCGGCCTCATCAACGGCATGACGGGCCGGACGTTCCTCGGCGTCGGCCGCCCCATGTTCCAGCACCTCGTCGGCGGCCCCGGCGCCCAAGCCCGCTGACCTCGCACTCCCCGACGCCCCCGCCGCCGCGGGGGCGTCGCCCTTCCCGGCCCGCGGCGCGAAACAGATCGGGCCCAACGCGCGTTGCATGCGGATGACACCGAAGAGAAGGGTGCCCCCGTGCGCGTGGAAATCTGGTCCGACGTCATCTGCCCCTGGTGCTACATCGGAAAGCGGCAGTTCGAGAACGCACTGCAGAACTTCGAGCACCGCGACCAGGTAGAGGTCGTGCACCGCTCCTTCCAGCTCGACCCGTCCTTCCCTCAGGGTGAGACCGTCGACGTGGCCGACATGCTCTCCGACAAGTACGGCATGCCACGCGAACGCGCAGTACAAATGAACCGCCAGATGGAGGAGCGCGCCGCCGGGGTCGGCCTCGAATACCACCTGGAAGGCGGCCGGGCGGGCAACACCGCGGACGCCCACCGCCTCGTCCACCTGGCGGCGAAACACGACCTCCAGGACGGCATGGTCGAGGCCCTCTACAAGGCCCACTTCACCGACCGCCGCTCGGTCTTCGACCACGACTCCCTTGTGAAGATCGCCGAAGGGGCCGGCCTGGACGCCGCCGACGCCCGCGCGACCCTCACGTCCACCACGTTCGCCGCCGACGTCGAAGCCGACCAGCGCGAGGCCCGCGACCTCGGCGCGACCGGCGTCCCCTTCTTCGTCATCGACCGCCGCTACGGCATCTCAGGCGCCCAGCCCCCCGAAGCCTTCACCGAGGCCCTGACCCGCGCCTGGACCGACGCCCACCCGGCCCTCACCACCCTCGGCGCCGACGCGGAAACCTGCACCGACGAAGCCTGCACCCCGGGCCACTGACCCATCACGCACTCGCCGGCCCGAGCAGGAAGCGGTCGACCTCGCCGAGCGTCCGCGGCTGCTCGGGCGTCACCCGCAGGACGTCGCGACGGTAGTTGCGTATCTCCAGCACGCTCCCGGGGTCCGCCTCCGCCGCGAGCCGCAGCCCCCGCTCCACCATCGCCCGCGGGTACACCTTGAACGTCTTCTCCCGCACCGACGCACGTCCGCCGATCTCCCCGAAGCCGTCCGCCCGCCGGAGGTCGAACCTCAGGTCGATGACGGGGAACGGCTCCCGGTCCCAGGTGGTGGACGGCATCGAGCCCCGCCCCCGGATCCGCGCCTCGACGAACGTCTCGCCGTCCTCGTCCCCGATCTCGCAGTCGCGGATCGGGAAGACCGTGCCGAGCCGGCCCTCGTAATTCACGGCCGTCAGCGAGGGGCCGCAGAACAGCACATGGTCGAACGGGCCGATCGGCGCGGGCAGCGGCACCTTGCGATGAGACCGGCCGTCGAACGCCAGCCCGACGCGCGGCCGGACGAAGTCCAGGAAGGCCGACACCATCGCCTCGTCATGACCGGGCTTCTTCACCACCAGCGACAACCCCCGGCCCGCGTCCGCCCCGAGGATGCAGTACTCGTAGAACGGCCCCGGCCCCGCCTCGAAGTCGTGGAACCGCACGACGACACCCGCATGCCCGGCGACCGGCTCATACGCATCGCCGTACCTGACCAGATCAAGCAGCCGGACGCCCGCCTCGACCCGCGGCGCCTTCGTCTCGGACCCGACCTCGACGTACCCGGCCCGCTCCTTCTCCCTGATCTTCCTCGCGAAGTGCCGAACCGCATGCGCCTCGTCGTCGAGCGTCATACTCGCCCCCCGCATGACGCCACCGGCCACACCCCACCCCATTCGGCAGCGAATACCGTCCAGAGTGATCTGCCAGCACCGGACGACGCCCCCGTCACCCTTCTCGAAATACCGCGTCTCCGCCACCCACGCCTCCCCAGCACCCAAAACGCGCATAATCCCACGCACCCCCGACACCCGCACGCCGCTCAAGACCGACACGCACGCCGCCCCCCGCAGAGGCAGACCAACCTCTTCACCAAGCGATTAGAGGACGCCGCCCAGAGGACGGAAGCGCCCCCAAAACACGGCCGCACAGCTTGGGGTAGCGGCGGGAGCCGGACGGCCTCCCGTCGAAGGCCGCCCCGGTGCGATCAGCCCAGCGTCGAGAGCAGGGACGGGGGGAAGACCGCGAAGAAGATCACGCAGGCGACGCCGCCGTAGACGTAGACGGGCTTCGGCGGGAGGTCGGAGGCCAGGAGGAGATCCTTGGGGTGCTTGGGGTCGTAGACGATGGGCTCCCAGCCTCCCTCCAGGACGCGCCCGGGTTCGTAGCGGGTCGTGATGCGGGTGCCGTCGGCGGTGGTGAAGGTCAGGTCGTACTTCCGTACGATCCCGCGCCGCCAGAAGGAGATCCGCTCGTGTTTCCTGCCGACCTCGGCACGGGTGCGCACTCCGTGGCGGTCCAGGTGGCGTTCCTTGAGGTAGTCCGGCAGGACGACGATCAGGAAGATCACGCCGGTGAACCGTTCGACGATGGCCCAGACCATACCCACTCCCGATCATTCCGAGGTGTTGTGGAGTGTGCCAGCGAAAGGCTCATCGAGGCCACCGAGCGGCTTGGGGACGGCATCACGTGGACACCGTCTCGTCCCTCATGACGTCACTGATCAAGCGTCACAACGAGCCCGAGGACAGGCACGACCCCGGCCAAGGCGCCGCCACATGCTCGGCTTCAGGACCTGCGCCACTTCCACTGCCCAAGCGGGCGCTCCGGTACATGTGGCGGCTGCTCGGCTCGGACGGGCCCGTTCAACACGGTCCAAGATCATTCATGATCGTGGCTCCCAGCGTGGTTCGTCACTACGGCCGTCACGGCTCGGCACTCCACGGCGCTACTGGCATGAGCGTGAGGCAATCCCGTGCTTCACGGCGCGTGCCTTCCCATAGCGGCATCGCCGTGATCGCCGCGTCGGACCATGCTTCGGGGTTGTCGCTGAGGTCTGGACGTCAGGGTGAGGCGCCCCCCGGGCAGGGTGAAACGCGGCCGCCGCCCGCCTCGTCGAGGACGATGGGGCGGCGGCGGGCTCGCGGGTCAGCCGAGGGTCTCGCGCACCTCGCCGGAGAACATGGTCCTGGATGCGACCTCGTACTTCTCCGAGTCTTCTGCGGCCGCGGCCATCTCCGGGCTGCCCAGCGCCGCCGCGAGGGCGTCGCCGTCCTCGAACCACAGCTCGGCGACGAGGTAGGGCGCGTCGGCTCCGAGCGCCTGCGGACGCGACAGGGTGAACGACTTCAGCCCGGGCAGGGCGTGCACGAGCGGGACGTGGGTGCTCTCGTAACGCTCGTCGAACGCCGCCGGGTCGGCGGGAGAGAAGTACTGGACGGTGAGGCGGTGCATGCGGTCCTCCAGGGTGGATGCGTCCGGCCAGGTCCGGGCCACCTCACCGTAGCCCGCGGCCTCTCCCTCAGGGGAGGCCAGCCCCGGCTGCCCGCCTCGAGCCGACGGGTAGCCGGGGCTCTCAGACCGCCGCTAACGAGATCGACATGCCCTGCCAAGGCTGCGAATACTTCTCACCCGCTGGCTTACCTCACTGGGCCATCGTTGACTCGATATATGTACTTCGAGCCGTTTCCGGAGCGGATTGATGTAGCACACACGAAGGTGCCCTCGGAGGACACGGGTCGCGCTCAAGCGGCCCGGTGACCAGGCCAACGAGGGCGTGGAACCGGCCGCGTAGCTGTACTCGCCGCTGTACCCGTCAGCAGAACGGCCCCTTACGATGATCGCAAGAGGCCTCTGAACTGGGTGCACCCGAAGGGATTCGAACCCCTAACCTTCTGATCCGTAGTCAGATGCTCTATCCGTTGAGCTACGGGTGCTTGCAGGAGCCAACTGTACCGGCTCCATGGACCTGTCCGCGAATCGGTTGACGGATGCGAGGTCACGGATCTGTGACTTGAGTCACGGAACCCCCTGTCCTGGTGATACGCCAAAGGGGTGATCGAGACGGGGTGGCGCGGGGCGTCCCCGTACCCGTCCGAAGCCCAACCCCCTGAAGGAGAACCCCCATGCGCATGTCCGCCACCACGCTGGTCGGCGTTGTCGCCGTCGGTGGCTTGATGCTCGGCTCCACGGGCTGTGGCGCGGTCGACGCCATCGCCGGCGGGAAGAAGAAGACCGCCTGCAAGAACATCGAGACGGAGCTGCGGAGCTTCTCCACCGGTGGCATGTCGATGGCGTCGCCGAGCGGCGCGTCCCAGACGGCCCAGAAGTTCACGGACACGGCCGCCAAGGTCCGGTCCGAGGGGCAGAGCGCCGGCGGCGACGTCGAGAGCGCCGCGACCGCGTTCGCGGGCGACCTCGACCAGACGGCCGAGATGCTGCGGAAGCTGAGCTCCGGCAACACCTCGTCCCTTGGACGGCCCGACACCGCCGCCATGCAGCAGCACGGCAACGACCTGGCGAAGGCCTGCGGGTTCAACGGGTTCCGCCTGGGATGACGTCGGCGATCGCTCCCGCGGCCCCGGGAGCGACACGTCCGCAGTCGTTTCGCACTATGCTGCTGAGCCACGGGACGCAGGCTTTGCCGGTTGGCTCGCCGAACCGGTAGCCTGTCCTGAGCCTGATGGCTCCTGGAGGATTCGCCTAGTCCGGTCTATGGCGCCGCACTGCTAATGCGGTTTGGGTGCAAGCCCATCCGGGGTTCAAATCCCCGATCCTCCGCTTCTCTGACCAGGGACTTCGTCCAAGATTGCGATCTTGAGCGAAGTCCCTGTCGCGTTCCAGATGTCCGTTTTTCCTGGCCTGGTGTGCACATGGTGTGCACGGGATGTCGTCGGAGCGCTTTCGTCGCCGGACGATGCGGCGGCTGGCTGTCTCGTCTCTGATTACCCTGCGTGTTGACCGCGCCGGTTACGCCGGTCCGCAAGTGAGATCACATTGGCGGCGTCAGGCATGCTCTGCCGCGACCGACGAGGGACGACCGCAGCCACCGCCTCCGCGGCTGCCCGGGATACCTCTGGAAGCACCGACGTGTAGGTGTCGGCGGTGAACGAGTGGCGGGCGTGGCCGAGAGTCTCACTGATCACTTTCATGTTGACGTTGCCGAGCAGGGCGAGCGTCGCTGCTCCGTGCCGTAGATCGTGGAAGCGGATCGGCGGCAGCGGCTCACCTCCCGTCGCCACCTGGACGGTGCGAACGGAGATCCGGTGGTGACGAGCGATCCTGTCGATGGCCCAGCCCTCGACGGAGTGCTTGTCCTGGACGAGTCCGTACTTCTTGATCAGGTCCTCGAACCGTGTGGAGATCCACTGGGGACGCAGCCGTGCCCCGTCCTCGCGAGTGAAGACCCGTCCGGAGTCCACCCACACCTCGGGGCCGGCGGCGGATCTTTCACGTTCCTGGACGGTCCGCCAGTCCAGCAGTACCGAGATGGTCGCCTCGTCCAGCGCCACGGTGCGCTCGCCGGCCTCGGATTTGGTGTCGTCGTACTCGTCGGCCTGGCTCTCGGAACCAGGCCGCGTCTCGCGGACGGTCAGCGTCCCTGCGCCCTGGAGGTCGGTGTCCGCCCAGCCAGCCCCGCGACTTCGGCTCGACGCAGCCCGCGGAAGGCGACCAGGTGGAACAGGGCGTACAACCGCTCGTCCGCGATGAAGTCGAGGAAGGCGCCCGTCTGGGCGGGCGTCCAGACCATCACTGGCCCAGGCACCTTGCCCGTCTCCTGCCACCGCTGGACGCGTTCGGCCGTCCAGACGAGCGGCTTCGCCCGCCTTCCCCTGACGCGAGGTGTTTCCACGTGCGCGATCGGGTTCTCCCTCAGGCGCTTGGACTTCACCGCCCAGTTGAGAGCCGATAGCAGAACCGCATGGATCTTCCTCACCCGCGTCGGGGAGATGGGCTTGGTCTGTTTGCGACGGGGAGCCTCTCCGACCTTGAGCTGTCGCGTTGAGTACGCGCGGACTTCAAGCAGGCGCCGGAGCATCTCGCTCGGCTTCGTCCCGTCAGGGAGAGGGCGGTTGATCTGCATGATCGCCTCGTACAGGGCGATCACGTGCTTGTCCCTCAGGTCGACCAACTTCCGCGACAGGCACAGCAGCCTAGTCCAGGCAGGCATCCTGCCACCTCGCGGCCAGCGGACGGCCGGCCAGTCCACCACCGCCATGCACTGACCATCTGGCGACAACCGCCCCGGCTCTCCCAAATCCGCTGAGTGGCGGCGAGTTGTCCCGCCATCCTCTGACCCGGAAATGTCTGCCGCTTCACACTCCCTGAGCACGGCCTGAGCTCGTCCACCTGCCCCAGAGGCGATTCCTGCCAAGCGGACGCGCTCGGTGACAGCCCAACCCACGCGGTCAGGAAGGTGTGAGGAGGTAGCGGGCGAGGATGACGTCGCCGATGGGACGGGTCTCTTCGAGCGTCATCCGGTTGCCGGGGTGGTGCGGGAACTGCCCCGTTCCGACGAAGCGCGGCGCGGCGGAGTCGCCGACGAAGAAGGGGGCGATCACGAGCTGGAGTTCGTCGGCCAGTCCGGCGGTGAGGAACTGGGTGTGAACGGTGCCGCCGCCTTCGACCATCAACCGCTGAACCCCCCGGTTGGCAAGGTCGGCAAGCATGGTGTTGAGGTCGACCGGGTCGCCGGCGTCCACGACGGTGGCGACGTCGCCGAGGCGCTCACGGCAGCTGGCCACCGCGCTGCTGGAGCAGTACACGATCTTCTCGACGCCGCCGGCGGCGAAGAACTTGGCGCCGGGGTCGAGGTCACCGCGGGCAGTGAAGGTGACCTTGATCGGGCTTTCGGGCAGGCCGCGGGCGACGCGGGCTTTGCGGCGCTCCTCTGTCCGGACGAGCAGGCGCGGGTTGTCTCGGCGGATGGTGTTGGCACCGACGAGGATGGCGTCGCAGCCGGCCCGGACTTCGTCGACTCGGTCGAAGTCCTCATCGTTGGACAGCAGAAGCCGCTCGGATGTGGTGTCGTCGATGTAGCCGTCGATCGAGGCTGCGCAGGACAAGAGCACGTAGGGGCGTTCAGTCATTAGCTGCTCCAGGGTCGTTGCTGATCAGTTGCTCGACGATACGTACGAAGTCTTCACCGGGGTCGGCGCAAGCGTTGAGGGCGGCGAACCGCTCCTCGTCCAGCGAGGCGCGGAGGCGATGGTCGCGGGCCGCTTGGTGGTAGAAGCGGCGGGCGGTGCCTCCGCTGGCCGGGAGCGCGATAACCGGTTTGCCCATCGACAGAGCGAGATCGATTTCTGTCTGGGTTCCGGTCCCGCCGCCGAGGACGATGACGAACTGCGCGTCCTGAATGACGTTGCGGTGACCGAAGAGCCCGAGGGCCCGGGAGATGTCGGGAGGACGGTACTGGTCGGCGATGTAGGTCATGACCTCGATGCCCACGCCGACGGGGCCGTGACTGACCTTGTAGCCGCGGCTCATGACGAGACGGGCCAGGCACCGGACAGCGGCGTCGATCACGCCGGCGTCGGTGTCGGGGGCTCTGCTGCCGCAGATGGCCACGTGCACAGGTGCTGTGCTGGCCGTCGGCTTCTCAGCGTCACGTAACTGCGCACGTTGCCGGGGAACAGTTGGATTCGGGCTGAAGGCGAAGGAACCGGCTGGGGCGAGGCCGAGCAGGAGCCGGGCTTGATCGGGGAGTTGCAGGCCGTCTGCGATACGGGTGAGCACCTCGATGTCGGAGACGCGGCCCTGGCGAGTACCCCGCACCCAGTTGGAGATGTCAGAGCGATCATGCTGGGTGAGCAGAGCCAGTTGAGTCTGTGTGCACTCGGAACTGATCGAGGAAGAGCCGGAAAAGCCGACCGACATCACGGCGGGTGAGGGCGTGCGCGACGTCTTCTCGACACCAGAACCCCACGGGGACCGATCCGGGGTCGAAGTACCTACGCCTGGTCACGTCGCTATTCGTCCTTGACTCGCCGAAGACCCCCCTGTCAGGGGGTAGCGGCGCGCAAGCCGCAAGCCATGGCGATCAGCGAGACGCGTCCGTGGGTCGGTTCCACGGGAGCAAGCCACGGCTTCGTTCACTGTTCCGATCTCGCCAAGGGACACAAGGTGAAGCTCGACAGCTCCGCCGACCAGAGGCGGAGCGGGAAGGGAGATTCCCAGTGGACAGCAGCGAGGCAAGCGGCCTGGTGGTGGCCGTGGAGAAGATCGTCGCGGCGCGTGGCCGCGCCACCCAGCCGTCCGACGGCGGGTCCACCGGCAAGTCCGATCTCAACGACGGCTGATCGACGATCATGATCGACTTGATCGTCGAGGTTCTGGGCGGGGAACGGTTCCTCGCCCAGGACCTGGGCCGCACCCACCGGGTCTATCCCGCATCGTCCGCCGACCGAGACCGGTTCGCCGGTCTGCTGGCTTGGGCGGCACTGAACCAACTCCTTGACACTCATCGGCTGGAGCCGCCGCGTCTTCGGCTGTCCGCCGACGGTGCCACCATCCCGGCGTCGGAGTACTGCCAGCGCCGGACGTACCGGCGCATGCCGCCGTGGGAAGCTCCGCAGCCGCATCTCGTCGCCGAGCAGCTCCGCAACGGCGCGACGCTGGTCCTGGACGCGATCGAGGAGATGCATCCGCCGATCGGTGCCATGGTGAGCACGCTCGAGCGCCATCTCCGTACAGGCATGCAGGTCAACGCCTACGCTTCCTGGACGGCGAGAGAAGGATTCGGCGTCCACTGGGACGACCACGACGTCATCGTCCTCCAGGTATCGGGGGCCAAACGCTGGCGGATCTACGGCCCCACCCGTCCCGCTCCGATGTATCGAGACGTCGAGTTCGACGACGCGCCACCCGAGCATCCGATCGACGAGTTCGTCCTCCAGGCCGGGGACGCCTTGCATGTCCCGCGCGGTTGGTGGCACGCCGCTGCCGCGTCCACCGGACAGCACTCGCTCCACCTGACCTGCGGGCTGGCCACGCACACCGGGGTCGACCTGCTGTCGTGGGTCGTGGATGAGCTACGTGCACAACCATCCGTCCGCGCCGACCTCCCCCGCCTGGCCGGCCCGGACGCCCAAGCGGTCTGGCGCCATGAGATGAGCAAGCTCCTGGCCGAACGCCTCAACGACCCTGCGGTGATCGATGCATACTTTGCCGCGCGTGATGCCGCCTCCGGGGCTCGCGGCGGCTTCTCGTTGCCACACGCGGTGCACGAGCGGCTCAAGGACGACCCCGATCTACTCGTCCGGCTAGTGACGCTCCGGGCCGTCCTGCACCGCACCGAGCAAACCCTGACCTTGGAGGCCGCCGGCCAACGCTGGACACTCGCGTCCCAAGCGACCCCACTACTGGAGGCGCTTATCTCCGGTCAGCCGACCACGCTCAGCACTCTGGCCCAGGCCGCGAACGTCACCACTGACCAGGCCGTCGACCTCCTCGACCAGTTGTTGCGCAGCGGGATCATCGCCGTGGGCGAAGCATGATGGCGGTCCTTGGCCTGGGCACCTACCGATGCCGCGACGTGACCGCCGCCGCCCGCGCCGCCATCGCGGCGGGGGTCACCGTCATCGACACCGCGCCTGTCTACGCGCGAGGCAGCGCACATGCTCAATTGGCCGGTCTGCTACCCGACCGACCTGGGCTGCGCATCTCCACCAAGGCGGGCCACATGACCCGACACCAAGCCCGGGCCGCTCGGCAGGCGGGCCCATCACCTCCGAAGAGGCTGCCGCCTGCCACTCCATAGCGCCCGCCTACCTTCGACATCGCATCACCGCCAACATCACCGAGGTGGGCCGCGGCCGACTCGACCTGCTGTACCTGCACAACCCCGAACACGGCGCCCACGGAGACCGAAGCCGACTACTCGAAAGGATCACCCAAGCCTTCACGATCTTCGAAGAAGCCGCCCACCAAGGCGACATCGCCGGCTACGGCATCGCCACCTGGAGCGGCTTCACCAGCGGCGCCTTCACCGTTCAGGACCTCGTCACCGCAGCGCGACGAGCAGCGGGAAGCACCCGAACCCATCTGCGGGCGATCCAACTACCCGTCAACCTCATCGAACTCACACCCATTGCCCAAGCCCTCCACGGCGCCGGTCCCGTGGCGGAGGCCGCCGGGGCCGGTCTGGAGGTGTGGGCCTCCGCGCCACTGAGCGGCGGCGAACTCATCGACCTGGTCACTTCCGACCTGGCCGAGTTCATCAGGCCCGGATCCTCACAGGTCGCCGCGACTCTCGCGGTAGTGGCCTCCACGCCTGGGCTCACCGGAGCCCTGCTTTCGGCGTCAACTGCGGCACACTGGCAAGAAGCACTCAACGCCTTCCAGCGTCCAGCCATTCAACTCCCGCATCTCCAGGACATCTGCCGTGTTCTTCGAGCCTGACGATCCCGACGTCCGCGAACGGATGCACGCCGCCTTCGCCAGCGCGACGATTCAGCTCGGCTGCGCGCCCGCCAGCGGCACAACAGAAACCTGGGGCCATAGCGGAAGGACCATCGGCGCCCCCGTCACGACGTCCTCCGGAAACGCCTGGCTCCGAGTGCTGGAAGCACCAGTCGGCAAAGAGGGGGGAAAGCTATGGACCGGCACTCAAGAAGCCGCTGCCACTCTTCCGGTAGAGATCCCACGCCCCCGGCTGCTGGCTTCAGCCGACTGGGTCAACGAGGGGTATGCCTACCGAGCCGAGCTCAGCACCTACGTAACGGCGCCCGTCTGCTCCCCGACTCCAGATCTCACCGAACCAATCGCCCTGCCCGACGCATGGTGGTCCCGATTGCAGCGCGCTACGAGCACGGTCGCCACCACACCGGTTCCGGACAACCGCCCTCGCGTCATCAGCCAGGACTACGTACACCGCACCATCCCTCGCTACCTCGGCGAAGCAGGCATCGACACCACCGTCGGCCGCTGGACCCTCGCCCACGGCGATCTCCACTGGGCCAACCTCACAAGCCCGGAACTGACCATCCTCGACTGGGAAGGCTTCGGCCCTGCCCCCTACGGATTCGACGCCGCCCACCTCTACGCCTACACCCTTCCCATCCCAGACCTGGCGGCCCGCGTCCGCGACACCTTCTCCAACATCCTGGCGACACGCGAGGGGCGGCTCGCCGAACTCACAGTCGGGGCCATCCTCCTCCAGGCCGCCGACCGCGACCCCGTCCACGCCCGGCTGGCCCCGCATGTCCGAGCACATGCGCAGTGGTTGCTGGAGCACCATCGCGATTCCTGGGTCCCCTGAGCGATCGGCCGCCCTCGGCGCACAGCAGCACGATCCGCGCCCGCAACGCCAACCCCTGAGAGTCCTTGCGGCAGTGCACTCATCCGGTTGGCGCCGCTAAGGGAGAGGTCGTCGGCGAGGCGGCTTCCCGAATACCAGGCCGGTTCTTCCTCGGGGCTCTCGACCCGCCGGCCGCCCTTTCCTGCTCAGGAGGCGACCTGGGCGCGGGCGGCCTCGTCGAACAGGGGGTTGGTCATCGCGACGACCTTGGGGCGGAATGTGCCCTTCGCGCACACCAGGCCCGTCGCCTTCTCGCGCGGGGCGAGTTCCGTGGTGGCGATCTGCCCCTCGTACTCGCCGAGGGCGGAGCTGCCGTCGTGCTTGGTGTTCTTGGTGTCGGTGATCGAGAAGTAGAGGGGGTTGACCTCGAGCTGCTTCTTGGTCTGGTTGGTGACGGTGACCTTGACGCAGGACAGGGCGTCGCCGTCGCTCAGGACGCTCTTCTTCGCGCGCGCCCGCTTGGCGGTGAGCTTGATCGGGAAGGTCTTCTTGCCCTTGGCCGCGCCGCCGCTCTTCTCCGCGGACTTGCCTTGGTCGGCCGACTGGACCGCGACCGGGTCCTCCTCCAGCTCGCAGCCGGCGGTGAGGACGGCGATCGCGACGAGGCTGATGATGATCTTGCGCATGGTGTGCTCCTTGGTGCTGCTCGGACGCGTCCTTCGCGGACGTGCCACCGAACGGGGTCGTGGGGAAGGCGCCGCCGCCCGCCGGTGCTGGGCTGGGACAGCGGACGGCGGCGCGTATCGGAGGGGTGAAGCCGGAGGCCGACGAACCTCCGCCTGGACGGATCAGCCTTCGGCCGCCGCGAGCAGTTCGAGAAACTCCTCGTGGTCGATGACGGTGATGTCGTGACCGGCGTCGCGGAGTTTCTGCGCCTTGGCGTGCTTGCCGGTCCTGGTCGCCCCGGGGGCGAGCTGGTGGGGCTTGACGCCGCCGAGCACCAGCAGGTGGACGGACCCGGTGACGTCGCAGGCCGTCCGGGCGCCGAGGGCCGCGATCCGCTTGGCGGCCTCCGCCCTGGTCATGCCGGGCAGTGATCCGGTGAAGCAGACGGTGAGCCCGTAGAACGGGTTGTCGGGGTCGGCGTCGGGATCGGCGTCCGGGGACGGGGCGCGCGGTGCGCCTCCCCGGTAGACGCATCCCTGGCGGACGCCTCCCCGGTAGGAGCCCATCCGGACCTTGTGGACGGCGAGGAGCCGGTCGAGCGAGTCCGTCCCCTGCCGTCTCAGCGCGGCGAGCATCACCTCGGCCGCGGCTCGCGCGTCGGCCCCGGCGTCGTGGTGGCGGGCCAGTTCGATGCCCAGGGCGCCGGCGAGCACCGGGAGCTTGTACGACAGCAGGCCGTTCCAGGCGCGCCGCGCGACGACGAGCGTGCAGGCGAAGCGCAGGTCCGGGACGGGCAGGCCGCACGCCCGGCACGCGGCGGCGAGCACTCCGATGTCGAAGGCCGCGTTGTGCGCCACGAGCGGGGCGCCGCCGGCGAACTGGACGATGCGCTCCAGTGCGTCCGGCCAGCCGGGGGCGCCCCTGACGTGGTCGGCCGTGATGCCGTGGATGCCGACGTTGACGGCGTCGAAGTGGTCGTGCCCGTCGGGGGGCTTGATGAACGATGACCACTCCTCGGCGACCTGCCCTCCCTTCACCTTGACGAGCCCCACCGAGCACGGGCTTCCCCGCAGGGAGTTCGCCGTCTCGAAGTCGATCGCCACCCAGCCGGTCATCCGTCACTCCTCGCGTCGAGCCATTGAAAGCATGACCATGAGAGCATGACGTGAAAGCACTGTCAAATAGATTCACATCAACGGGTGATGTACAGTGGCGATGCTCCCGAAAGCTGATGAGGATGATCCGATGGCATCGCAGAGCGAACAGCTGACCGCCGCCGAGATCTCTCGGCTCGCCGGCGTGACGCGGGCGACCGTGAGCAACTGGCGCCGGCGCCACCCCGACTTTCCGCAGCCCAGCGGCGGCACCGAGGCCAGCCCCAGCTACGACCGGCGGCAGATCGAGGAGTGGCTCGACGCGCGGGGTCGGCTCCCCGCCCGCTCGGCCGGCGACGACCTGCGCGCCCACCTGCGTGGCCGCGCGCCGCTCGAAGCCGAGGCCGTCGCACTGTTCACCGCGCACCTGGCCGGGCTGGACGCCGGGAAGCGCGCCGCGATCGCAGCACTCAACGACGACGAGCTGACCGCACTGCACGCGGACGCGCTCTCGTCGGCCGGTGCCGCCGAGACCGGTCGGGCGGACGTCCCCGCGACGCTCCTCCGAACGGCCGCGCAGGTCGCGGACCAGCAGGGTCCGCTCGCCGTCTTCGACGTCCTCGACGAGCACACCGAGGCGCCGATCGGCATCCGCGGGACGCATCCGACACCGGACGTGCTCGCCGATCTGATGGCCGGGCTGGCGACGACCGGGGGGCCGCGCGTCCGCGGCGTCCTCGACCCGGCGTGCGGTGGCGGACGCCTGCTCGCCGCGGTCGCCGCCGCTCTTGAGCCCGGCGCGTCCGTGTACGGCCAGGAGTACCGTCCCGTCACCGCGTCCCAGGCCAGGGCCCGGCTGGCCGAGGCGGCGCCCGCAGCATCGGTGGACGTGCGTCCCGGCGACAGCCTCCGCGACGACGCCTTCCCCGACCTGCACGTGGACGCCGTGGTGTGCAACCCGCCCTACGGCGACCGCGAGTGGGGGCACGACGACCTGGCGTTCGACGCCCGGTGGGCCTACGGAGTGCCGCCGCGTTCGGAGCCGGAACTCGCCTGGGTCCAGCACGCGCTGGCGCATCTGTCCGAGGGCGGCCACGCCGTGCTCCTGCTGCCGCCGGCGACGGCGTCACGACCGTCCGGCCGCCGGATCCGGGCCGAACTGCTCCGGCAGGGGGCGCTGTACGGGGTCATCGCCCTCCCGGCGGGTCTCGCCGTGCCGCACCACATCGGGCTTCACCTGTGGATACTCCGCGCCCCCGAGCCCGACCGCCCCGGCCGCGACCTGGTCCTGCTGATGGACGCCTCCGACGAGTCCGCCTCCAACGGCCTTCACGAGACGATCGTCGGCACCTGGCAGGCGTTCACCGGCCGCGGCGAGTTCACCGAGATCCCGGGCACCGCGCGGGCCGTCCCCGCGATCGACCTCCTGGACGATCTCGTCGACCTCTCGCCCGCACGACACGTCCGGACGGCACCGGTGATCACCCCGGACGCGGCCCTGCGCGACGTGACGCAGCTCATCGAACGCCTCAAGGCCGACATCGCCGAACTCACCGACGCGACGGAGATCGGACCACTCTCCTCGGCCGGCGAGACAAGCCGCACCTGGCGCACCGCCACCATCGCCGACCTGGCCCGCGGCGGCGCCCTTGCCCTCCACAAGGGAACGCGGGCCACCTCGCCCGCCCCCCTGCCCGCCGACCTCACGGACCGCCCCGTCCTCCGGGCACGCGACCTGATCGGCGGGACGCGCGCCAGTGGTGAAACGCGCGACCCGCACCTGTCCGATCCGGTCGTCATCGAGGCGGGGGACGTCCTGGTCACGCAGGTCGTCGGCCCGCAGGGCGTCGCGACGCGCGTGATGGGCGAGGACGATGCCGGATGCCTGCTCGGCAACGGCGTGTTCCTGCTCCGCCCCGACCCCGCGCGCCTCGACCCCTGGTTCCTCGCCGGGTTCGTCAGCGCACCGGACAACATCAGCCAGGCGACGACCGGCAGCTCCACGCCCCAGCTCGTGGCGTCCCGACTGCGCGTCCCCCTGCTGCCGATCGGCGAGCAGACCGCTTACGGCCACGCGTTCCGCCAGGTCGACGAACTCCGGAGCACCGCACGGAACGCCGCGAACTGCGCCGACGAGACAGCGGACCTCATAGCCACCACCCTCAGCAGCGGCGCGCTGCTTCCTCCGGCGACCGAATCGCCATGAGCCCCAGCGCAGGCCGTCGCCCATGCCTCAGACTTGAGAATCCCTGCCCTGTAGGCCGTCACATCCGGAAGGGAACCCCTTGAACCACAGCAAGCACACCGAACTGGTGAATCACGCCTGGTCGGTCGCCGACCTCCTGCGCGGAGACTTCAAGCAGTCGGACTACGGCAAGGTCATCCTGCCGTTCACCGTGCTTCGCCGGCTGGAGACCGTCCTGGAGCCGACCCGCTCGGACGTCCAGGAGACGGTCAAGCGGTTCGAGGGCAAGGACATGGACACCGACCGGTTCCTGCGCCGCGCGTCGGGCCAGTCGTTCTACAACACCACCGGCTACACCCTCGCGAAGATCGCCAACGACCCGGAGCACGCGGCGACGAACCTCGCCAAGTACATCGCGGGTTTCTCCCCGAACGCGCGGGAGGTGCTGGAGAAGTACGAGTTCGCCCAGCAGATCAAGCGGCTGGACGGCGCGAACCTGCTCTACAAGGTCGTCGGACGCTTCGCCGACCTGGACGTCCGTCCCGAAGTCGTGTCCAACCACGCCATGGGCTACTTCTTCGAGGACCTCATCCGGCGCTTCTCGGAACTTTCCAATGAGACGGCCGGTGAGCACTTCACGCCGCGCGAGGTCATCAAGCTGATGGTGAACCTGCTGGTCGCGCCGGACGCGGACGCGCTCAGCGTCCCGACCGTCGTCCGCAAGGTGCTGGACCCGGCCTGCGGCACCGGCGGAATGCTCAGCACCATGCACGAGTACATCACCTCCCTCAACCCGGACGCGGTCGTCGAGGTGTACGGGCAGGAACTCAACCCCGAGTCGTGGGCCATCTGCCGGTCCGACCTGATGATCAAGGGCCAGGAGCCGGACAACATCGCGTTCGGCAACTCCTTCAGCGACGACGGCCACCGCACCACCAAGTTCGAGTACCTGCTGGCCAACCCGCCGTTCGGCGTCGAGTGGAAGAAGGTCAAGGAGGAGGTCGAGCACGAGTACGAGACGCTCGGCGAGTCCGGACGCTTCGGGGCCGGGCTCCCGCGCATCAACGACGGCTCGTTCCTGTTCCTCCAGCACATGATCTCGAAGATGAAGCCGCGGGAGGCCGGCGGCAGCCGCATCGCGATCGTCTTCAACGGCTCCCCGCTGTTCACCGGCGCCGCCGAGTCCGGTGAGTCCCGGATTCGCCAGTGGATCATCGAGAACGACTGGCTCGAAGCGATCGTCGCCCTGCCCGACCAGCTCTTCTACAACACCGGCATCTCGACGTACTTCTGGATCGTCACCAACCGCAAGCACCCCGACCACGAGGGCAAGGTCGTCCTGCTGGACGCCCGGGACTACTGGCAGAAGATGCGCAAGTCCCTCGGCGACAAGCGCAAGGAGATCGGCGACGGCCTGGAGGGGCGTCCCGACCACATCGCCGAGATCACCCAGCTCTACAGCGAAGCCCTGGAGGTCGCCGCCGACCCCGAGCACCCGCTGCACGGCAAGGTGAAGGTCTTCCGCAACCAGGACTTCGGCTACCGCCGCATCACCGTCGAACGCCCGCTCAAGCTCCGCTTCGAGCTGACGGACGAGACCCTGGCGGCGCTTGAGGCGTCCAAGCAGGTCCAGAAGCTCGGCTACGCCGAAGCGCTTATCAATGCGATCCGCCCGCTCCTCGGCACCACCTGGCCGACCAAGCCGGAGATGCTGAACGCCCTCATGGGCGCGGTCGTCGACGCCGGCCTCCAGTGGCCGCCCGGTGCCCCGTTCGCCAAGGCCGTCCGCGACGCCATCGGCGTCCGCGACCCCGAAGGCGAGATCCAGTACGTGCGCAAGGGCGTCATCGAACCCGACACCGACCTCCGCGACTACGAGAACGTCCCGCTGGACGAGGACGTCGAGGAATACCTCAAGCGCGAGGTCCTCCCCCACGTCCCCGACGCCTGGATCGACCACACCAAAACCAAGATCGGCTACGAGATCCCCTTCACCCGCCACTTCTACGTCTACAAACCCCCACGTCCCCTCGCCGAGATCGACGCAGAACTCAAGGCCCTCGAAGCCGAAATCCAGACCCTCCTCAGCGAGGTGACCGAATGACGTTAGTTCCGGGAGTTGGCCACATTCCCGAAACCTGGGATACACAACGCGCCAAGTGGTTGATGAATCGCGAACGCCGCTCGACCAATACCACCGACCAGGTGGTCACGGCGTTCCGTGATGGAAGGGTGACTCTACGAGCAAACCGCAGGCTGGACGGATTTACTGAAGCTGTCCAGGAGATCGGCTACCAAGGAATCAGAAATGGCGACCTAGTCGTCCATAGCATGGACGGCTTCGCTGGAGCTATCGGGGTATCCGATTCTGATGGGAAAGCATCGCCCGTTGTCCACGCATATACACCCAAACCCCGGACCGACCTACGGTACTACGCCTACATTCTGCGGCAGATGGCCCTAAACGGGCGTATCACTTCACTTGCCAAGGGAATCAGAGAAAGGTCGACAGCCTTCGATGCACCAACGCTGGCAAACCTAGTTCTACCACTTCCACCACTGGAAGAACAGCGGCGCATCGCCGACTTCCTCGACGCCGAGACCGTTCGCATCGGCAAAGCAGTGGAAACTATGAGGCGGCAGGAGAATCTGCTGGCTGAGCGGCGTCATCACATACTGGACCTCTCATTGGAGCAGACACAGGACGCTCCACGATTCCGGCTTGGCTATGCGACGACACTGGTCACCAGCGGGTCGCGCGGCTGGGGCACGTATGCCACCGATTCCGGCGCTTTGTTTTTTCGTAGCGCAAATCTACACTCAGACAGCATCCAGCCAAAGCTGAGCAGCGTTACTTATGTTTCCTTGCCCAAGGAAGCTATAGTTGAAGCCACCAGGTCGCGCATTCAAATTGGGGATGTCCTCATAGGCATCACAGGGGCAAACGCCGGGTGGGTGGCACTGGCCAACAACGATGTAGCGGATGGCTACGTCAGCCAGCACGTTTGTCTGACGCGTCCCGAAACTCACAAGATCGACAGCGAATGGCTCGCCTTCTTGATTGCTTCGCCGTCCACCCAACGCGGACTAATGGAGAGTCAATACGGAGGAACCAAGACGCAACTTTCACTGCCAGACATCAGAAATATCCAAGTCCCCTCCATCTCTTTGAATCGCCAGAGGGAAGTAGCTAGAGAAATAAAGCGGCAAGTAAGACTGGTCGATCGTCAGCGCAGACTTCGTCGCCGACAGACTGAACTGCTGGGCGAACGACGGGAGGCGTTGATTACGGCGGCGGTTACGGGGCAATTCGATGTGTCCACGGCGTCCGGTCGTGGGGTTACGGAGTAGGGCATGAGTCCGGTGCATGACGAGAGGGCGTTCGGGGACGCGATCGTCGCGGCGATGCTCAAGGGAGGCTGGCAGGAAGGCGATCCGCGCGATTACCGGCCGGAGCTTGGGCTGGATACGCGGCAGCTCTTCACGTTCATCGGGGACACCCAGGGCGATGAGTGGGAGCGGCTCGTCATGCTCTACGGGAATAGCACCGAGGCAGCGCAGGTCGGTTTCGCCAAGCGGCTCGACAAGGCGATTGTCGAGGACGGGGTGCTCACCGTCCTGCGCAAGGGCGTGAAAGACCGAGGTGTCCTGATCCGCGTCGCGTACTTCAAACCAAACCTCGTACTGGACGACTCCGTCCTGGACGAGTACCGGGCCAACCGGCTGACGGTCGTGCGTGAGTTGGAGTACGCGACCAAGCAAGCCGACAAGGGCAACCGGCTCGACCTGGCGCTGTTCGTCAACGGGATACCGGTCGCGACGGCCGAGCTGAAGAACCCGCTCACCGGGCAGGGTGTGGAGCAGGCCAAGGCGCAGTACCGCAGTGACCGTGACCCAAGCGAGCTGATCTTCCGGCATCGGGTGGTCGCGAACTTCTGCGTTGATCCCGATCTCGTGTTCGTCGCGACGCAGTTGCGGGGTCAGAAAACACGGTTTCTGCCGTTCAACACCGGGTCCGAAGGGCCAGGGCAGCCCGGCGGCGCGGGCAACCCGGCACCGGTCGAGCCGGGAACGTACGCGACCTCGTACCTCTGGACACGGATCTGGGAGTCGGACACCTGGCTGGACATGCTCCAGCGGTTCGTCCACGAGCAGAAGAGCAAGAGCGCCGGGGGTCGCACGAGCAAGACGATGATCTTCCCGCGTTACCACCAGTGGGACGTGGTGAAGAAGCTCATCGCGCATGCCGCTCGTCACGGGGCCGGTCACAACTACCTGGTGATGGCGTCGGCCGGGTCGGGCAAGTCGAACACCATCGCATGGCTGGCGCACCGGTTGTCGTCGCTCCACACCTCCGTGAACGCGGCGGACCTGGCTCCGGAGGCGGTGGCAGACGGTGTCGAGCCGGGGGCGCCGGTCTTCGACAAGGTCATCGTCATCACCGACCGGCGGAACCTGGACGCCCAGTTGCGGGAGACGATCGGCGCGTTCGAGCAGACCGCCGGGCTCGTGGTGAAGATCGACGAGAAGATCGGGGCCAAGTCCGAGCAGCTCGCGAAGGCGCTGTCCCAGTCGTCCGGGAAGATCATCACGGTGACGCTGCAGACGTTCCCGGCGCTGATCGACTTCCTGCGGCGCAACCCGACGGAGATCGCCGGTCACCGGTTCGCGATTGTCGTGGACGAGGCGCACTCCTCGCAGTCCGGGGACGCGGCGACGGCGGTCAAGGCCGCACTGCGCGACCTGGGCTTGGACGCCGACGACGAGGACGAGGGCGCCGCGACGGTCGAGGCGAAGCTGGAGCACAGGGCCGCGCAGCGCTCGCAGGCGTCCAACCTGTCCTACTTCGCGTTCACGGCCACGCCCAAGAGCAAGACGCTGGAGCTGTTCGGTACGCAGGACACCGTGGACGGCAAGCCGACGTACCGGCCGTTCCACACCTACTCGATGCGGCAGGCGATCGAGGAGGGCTTCATCCTCGACCCGCTGCGCAACTACGTCACCTACGACACGTACTGGAAGCTCGTCAACAAGAACCCCGACGAGCGAGAGGTCGACCCGTCCAAGGCGAACACGCTCCTGGCACGGTACGCGATCACGCATCCATCGACCGTCGCCCAGCACGCGAAGATCATCGTTGAGCACTTCCGGGCGCACACGCAGGGACGGCTCGGCGGACGCGCCAAGGCCATGGTGGTGACCGCGTCGCGCAAGAGCGCTGTGCAGATGTCGCGTGCGATCAAGCAGCACATCGACGACATGGGATACGGCATCGGTGTCCTGGTGGCGTTCTCCGGCTCCCTCACCTACGAGAAGGAAGAGGTCACCGAGTCCAAGGAGAACGGCGGGCTGCCCGAGAGCGGCCTTCCCAAAGCGTTCGCGTACACGCGGGCCGACGACCTCAGCACGCAGGCGGGCGGACGCGGCAAGCCCGAGTACCGCATCCTCGTCGTCGCCGAGAAGTACCAGACCGGCTTCGACCAGCCCTTGCTGACGACGATGTACGTCAACAAGAAGCTGGCCGGTATCTCGGCCGTCCAGACGTTGTCCCGGCTCAACCGGACCGCCGACCGCAAGAGCCAGACCGACCTCGCGGTCGTGGACTTCGTCAACGACGCCGAGGACATTCAGGAGGCCTTCCGTCCGTACTACGAGGAGGCGATGACCCTCCCCTCGGACCCGAACCTCCTCTACACCGCGCAGAGCCGCGTCATGTCGGCGCAGATCCTCGCCAACGCGGAGATGGACGACTTCGCCCGCGCCTACCTCGAAGCCGAGGAGAAGGCCGGTGGCTCGACCGCGCGTTGGGAGAAGCTCCACGCCGAGCTGTACCGGCTGCTGAACCCGGCCGTCGTGCGCTTCACAACGCTGATCGACAGCGAGGACGGCGACGACCACGAGATCGCCGAGGACTTCCGCGCGGACCTCAACGACTACGTGCGCAAGTACGGGTTCCTGTCGCAGATCGTCCCGTACCGCGATGCCGACCTGGAGCGCCTCTACCTGTATGGACGGCACCTGCTCAACCGGCTTCCCAGGCGCGCCGACGGCGGTGTCGACATCGGCGAGGTCGACCTCACCCACATGCGGGTGGACAAGACCGGCGAGCACGACCTCAGCCTGACCCCCGAGGGCGCCGCGGTGGTCAAGGGATTCGGGGACGGCTCCGGCGGCGCCCAGGAGCCCGAGAAGTCACTGCTGGCCGAGCTGATCGAGAAGTTCAACGCCAAGTTCGGCACGAACCTGACCGAACAGGATCTTCTCCGGCCACTCGAAGAGACGATGGCCGTCCCGAAGGTCCAGCAGGCCGCCGTCGCCAACGACCTGGAGAACTTCGGAGTCGTCTTCGACAAGGAATTCGAGAACAAGGTGATGGACCACGTCGACACCATCACCACCCTCGGCGAGAAGTACTTCGGTTCGGACCCCGAATTCAAGTCGTCACTCAACAGCCGCGCCCGGCGTGCGGCATGGCAACTGCTGCGCGAACAGGCCGGCGTCGCCTGATCGCTCGCCCGTCCGGCCGTTCCCCGAGCGAATCGGAGGACGGCTGGACAGGCGATCTCCGCGCTCGCGAGACTTGACCAGGGCAGATCAGGGCGAGCGCACACGGAGCGAGAATGCCGGTCAGGAGCATCGCCGACCGCTATGAACTGATCGAGGAGATCGGGTCCGGAGGCATGGGCACGATCTGGCGCGGCTACGACACCGTCCTGGACCGCGAGGTCGCCGTCAAGGCCATCCGTCCCGACATGCTGCTCGCCCCAGAGCACATCGCCGACCTGGCCGAACGATTCCGCCGAGAGGCGCGCGTCACCGCCCGCATCCAGCACCATGGCGTGCCCCAGGTGTACGACGCGGTGCTGGACGCCGACTCCGCGGATCGCCTCTACCTGGTGATGCAATACATCCAGGGCAGGAACCTGCGCTCCTACATCGACCCGGCCGATCCGCTGCCGATCGCCTGGGCCGCCGCGACGGCCGCGCAGATCGCCACCGTCCTGTCTCATGCGCACGCGATCCCGGTCGTCCATCGGGACCTGAAACCGGACAACGTCCTGGTGACCGATGACGGCACCGTCAAGGTCCTCGACTTCGGCATCGCCGCGATCCTGCGCCGCGACGTCACCAAGATCACGGTCACCGGCGCACCGATGGGCACCAGCCGCTACATGTCCCCTGAGCAGGTCAACGCGGCCCAGGTGACGCCGCAGAGCGACCTGTACGGGCTGGGCTGCGTCTTGCACGAACTCCTGGCGGGGGCGCCAGTCTTCGACGGCAACAGCCAGTTCGAACTCTGGAAGCAGCACATCACTGCCGAACCCGAGCCGCTGCGCAAGCTGCGTCCGGAAGTGCAGCCAGAGCTTGAGGAACTGGTCCTGGACCTGCTCGCCAAGAAGCCCGAGCAGCGACCGGCGGACGCCTACGCCGTCTATGAGCGCCTTCTCCTGTTCCTTCCGTCCCCCGGCTCGCCCGCGCTCGCCACGAGCCGGCGGCTCGGCGAGATGCCCGACCCGACGCTCCTCTACCGGCAGCCGAACGCCCCGCGCCGCCGCGCGCACCGACCTTCTCCCGTCCCGGCGCCTCCGACCGTCCCGTACGCACCTACCACGCCGCCGACCCAACTCCGCAACGCCATCGACGACGCTCTCAAGCGCTCCACTCAACTCCTCGGCTCCGAGCGGTTCGCGCAGGCCGCCGACGTCGTCGAGGCCGTCATCCGCCCAGCCGCCAAGATGCTGGGCTCCGAAAGCCCCGACCTGCTCAAGCTCCGCTTCCACCGTGCGCTGATCCTCTATCTCGGTGGAGACTCGCGCACGGCCCTCCCGGAGTTCGACGCGCTGTCCGACGCCTATGCCCGCACGGCCGGGCCGTCCAGCGACCGCGCCTTGAAATCCCGCCGCTACGCCGCTCTCTGCCGCGCCAACCTCGGCCAGAACACCGTCGCGCTGGACCAGTTCCGGCGCCTTCTCGAAGATGTCGCCAACGCCGACAGCCACGCCAGCGAACTCGCGCTCGACATCCGGCACAGCATCGGCATGCTCCTGCTGTCCGCCGGTGACAAGGCCGCCGCAGAGAACGTCTTCGAGTCCCTCTATCAGGACCACCTCGTCATCAACGGTCCCGACGACGAACGCACCCGCGAGATCGCCGACATCCTCACCCGCATCCGCCTCCCCACGTCCCCATAGCCCTCCGCAGGTGGTCGAACACCCACCCCACCCCATGAGCACGGGCGCCGGAGGGAAGGCGTCCAGTAGACAGCGGAGGGGCGGACGGGAGGGAACGCCCCTCCGCTGGTCTTCAGGTGCGGTCGATGACCGCGAAGACGACCTTGCCGGAGTTGCCGGCCAGGGCGCGGATGCCCCAGCAGCGGGCGTACTGGTCGACGATGAACAGGCCCCGGCCCGTCTCGCTGGACGCGTCGGCCTCCAGCATGTGCGGGAGGCCGCAGGCCGCGTCCTGGACCTCCATCCACAGCGCGTCGTCCTCGGTACGGCTCAACCGCAAGATCACATCGTCGTCCGTCGCGGACGTCGCGTGCTGGAGGGCGTTGGTGACCAGCTCGCTGGCCACCAGGCACGGCACGAAGTCGTCCATCCCGTACCCGCCGGTGACCAGCCGCACGAACTGACGGACCTCCGCGACCACCTTCAGGTCCTGCTTCACCACCATCTCGTTCTGGGCTGCCTCGCCCATGAGCATCTCCTCACCATGTGTGATGTAAGCAACACAGTGAGGCACTTTTTGAGTATGATGTGGTTGCCGCCGGAAGGTGGCAGACAAAGGAAGATCATATCCCCCAAGGGCAGATGCCACGAGAGGCAGCTGACATGTCCCCACGTCGCCAGCGTCGCCCCAGCGAGTCCCCCGCCCTCATCGCCTTCGGCCGTCAGATGCGCCGCCTGCGCGAGGCGAAAGGCGTGAAGCAGGAGACCATCGCTCACCTGACGCAGGTGAGCGGCCCGCAGGTCAGCAAGATCGAGAATGGGAAGAAGCGCGCCACCCGTTCGTTCGTGGAGTTCGTGGACGAGTACCTGGAGGCAGGCGGCGCCCTCATCAACCTCTGGGAGGACCTCAACAAGGACGGCCACCCCGTCCCGATCTGGTTCGACTGGCCGAAGATCGAGGCCGATGCCGCGATGCTGGTCACCTATCAGCACTCGGTCATTCCCGGCCTGGCCCAAACCCCCGCCTACGCACTCGCAATCCTGCACGGCAATCAGGAGGCCGCAGACGCCCGGATCGAGCGCCAGAAGATCCTCAAGGACCCGCGGGAAGACGGCTCCGCCCCGCCGATCTACGTGATCCTGATCGACGAGCAGGCGCTCTCCCGCCAGGTCGGAACCCCGGAGACCATGAGGGAGCAGCTGGAACACCTGCTGGCCGTGAGCATGTTGCCCAACATCACGGTTCAAGTAGTGTTGGGAAGCGGTGAACATGACGGCAACATGGGCGCGTTCGTGGTCGCGACGATGGCGGATCGAAGCGAAGTCGCGTACATCGAGACGGCCGTCCGCCCCCTCACGACGGACGACCCCGCAGACTTGTCCGTCGTTGCACGGACCCTGGTCAGCTTGCGTTCACGGGCACTGACAGAAGAAATGTCACGTGAACTCATAAGAAAGGTGGCCCGAGAAAAGTGGACCTGAAGAACGCTACGTGGCGCAAGAGCAGCCACAGCGGCTCCAACGGCGGCGACTGCGTCGAGCTAGCGGACGCGGCCAGCGCGGTGGTGGCGGTGCGAGACAGCAAGGACCCGGACGGCCCCGTCCTCCTGCTGACCCGCGCGGCCCTCCGCACCGCCGTCCAGGCCGCCGCCGACACGCACTGACCACCGGCCCCCGCCGCCCCCGGCCACCGAGCAGCGGCGAGCCGTCCCGCCCCCTGCCCGGACGACCCGCCGCCTCACCCCCCGCAGCAAGTGGCCAAGCCCGTCCGCCTATCCCAGAGGCAACATCAGCCAAGCGGACACGTCCGCGTCCAGGGGACTCAGCGCTAGGTCCAGGCTTGACCGGTACCTCGATAGTCCTCGACGGGGATCGGGTGGACGCCCTCACGCATCCGGTCGGTGTAGAGCTGCAGGACGGCTACCACCTGCCGTCCGTGCAGCCGAGTGTGGGCGACTTCCAGTTTGAGCGGACGGGGCACCAGGCCGCGGGCGTCGAAGAAGCTCGGGCAACCTTCATACTGCTCGTCGGTCTCGGCTGATGCGCTGATCACGCGGGGGTTGAGCAGCATGAGCGGTTCGGCGTCCGGGTCGGGCGGGGCGATGACGGCGGCGGCGCGGTCGATGCCGAGCTGGGGGGGCGGCCAAGCCCATGCCGAATACGTGGTGTTCTCGGACACGACCGCATCATCAGCATCCACCCCCGCGGCGACCACGACTCCGTGCCGTGGGTTGGGGATGTGAGGCAGATCGACACCGTTGGACGGCCGCTGTACTGGCCACGGTGGAACACATGTTCACCGGCTGGCGGCTGGGGTTCGCGATGTCCAGAACGGCCAGGAGCGGTGCGGGCCGGGATCCCGTCTGACGTCCGACGACCGGGCGAGGCCGACCGACGCGCGGTCCGGCAGAGTCCTGGCTTGCCCCTGGCCGCCGACACGGACCTGCGGCTCGGCCCGCACTCCGGGCTGAGAGGCCGCCCCCCGGACAAAAGATCTTCCGAGCACAAAGCGCTGCCGCCGCGGCGAAAACGCGAGACTCCCTGACCACGCACAACGCTGGCGCACCGAACGGCCGGCACCGGCCGAACCCCGGCAAGCGGTCACTATTTCACGCAGCGAAAACCTTGCAATACGAAACACCAGAGTCGTAACGTGTTCTAGTGGGCAGATACGACATTTGTGACACGGTCCACCGTAAGGATCTACCGTGACCCCGATGACTCCTGTGACCATTCACCTTCATGCAGCCATCCCAGCCGCTAACATCTGCGAAGTCTGACCGCGCATACTCTACTGCGCAATTGATCATTCAATCTTGCACATACCCATACATTCGGGCGACAGGGGAGACTCGAAACACAATGCTCATCGGGCATATGTCGGGAGAAGAGCGTCGCAGAAGACTTCGACGCTTGATCGATTTCCTCCCGAAGCGCCGCGGGCTTGCAGAGAACAAGCCCCAGCCTCGGTCTCATGAGATCGCAACCGACTGCCTCTTCTGTCAACCGGATGACCCGTCAATCAACAAGATTCTCTGCGAGAACGAGTTATTCTATGCACGCTTTGACAATTTTCCCGCCAATCCCGGACACATCGAAATAGTCCCGAGAAGGCATGTCGTCTCGTTCTTCGAGCTGGACGATCAGGAGGTCCTCAGCGCCTACAGCCTGATGCGCGCGGCACGGGGCCTCATCGACGAGAAGTACTTTCCCGAGGCGTACACGATCGGTATCAACGACGGCAAGGCGGCGGGGCGGAGCATCGACCACTTGCACATCCACCTGATCCCCCGGCACCATGGCGATGTCGATGATCCTCGCGGAGGCATTCGCCGGGCCGCGCCCAACTCCGACCCGGACGCCTGGCAATGATGCGGGCTATCGCGTCCCGACCGCGATGAACCAACCGGCACGGCCGGCGAAGCGGATCCGGACGTCGGTGAATCCCGCCGCCTCCAGGCGGCCCGCGAACGCGTCCGGATCGACGAACGTGAACCAGCGCCGCCCGTCCAGCGATCCGCCCTCCTTCCAGCCCTCCCCGTCCCCGACGCGCATGCTTATCGCCGTGATACCGCTCGGGACGAGTACGCGGTGAACCTCTGCCAGCGCGCGTTCCATTCCGGCCGATGGGATGTGGAGCAGGCTTCCCGACGCCCACACCCCGGCCACCGACTCGTCCCGGAGCGGGAGCGCCAGGGCGTTCAGCCGCAGGTAGCCGAGCGTTCGCCCCTCCTCACGAGATCGGCTGCGGGCCCATTCGAGCATGGCCGGAGCGTAGTCACCCGCGATGACCGTACGGCCGAGCGATGCCAGCAGCCGGGTGTCTCGGCCACCACCGCATCCAAGGTCAAGGACGGGCATGGGATGAGGAGCGAGCCGCGCGAACTCGACGACCTCCGCGCGTAGTCCGGGAAACCTGTCGTAGTCCTCGGAGGCTTCGCCATAGGAGTTCGCATTGGCGTCGTAGCAGCCGCAGGTCTGACGGGTGATATCGCCCACCTCAGACATTCTCGAACCCATCCTCCCCGACCACGAAGCTCAATGCGTTGAGGATATGCCAGATGCGCGGCGCGTCGAGGGCATCGTGACCATGCGATACATCGAAGCTGACGCAGCCCGCGAACCCGGAACGACCGTTTCTGATCGGTGTGGCGAAGACCGCACCGCGATGGCGGTAGCGCTGGAACTCCTCCCAGCCGAACCCCATCACGGAATCCGCACCCTCCTGTGCCCGATATGAGGAAAATGCGGCCTCGTCGACCAGGTCTCGGGCGAGCCTCGCCACATCGACGCTTACTTCCTGATCGAGCTTCCAACATAGTCCCACGACGCCGACACCGGGGGTCGGGCGAATCCTGCGAGTCGCCGGTGACGCGCCGAGGCGGTACGTGGCCACGCGCGTGAGCTCACCGCGAAGCGGATGCCGGTGATTGCGTTTCCGTTGCCAGATGTGCAGCCCTGGATCGCTCACCGCGATCTCGGGTGTCACCGATCTGCACACTTCGATCAGTTGCCCGAATGCGGTGAGGACATGCCTGCGCATGACCAGACGGCGCTCGACGCGGAGACGCTGAGACCATGACTCGCAGGGGGATACGACGCCGAAGAACCCGGCGGTCAGGATCAAGACGATCAAGACGTACGAGTATTCACGCTCGACATCTTTCCATAACTCGGCCGAGGGGAAGCCGTACTGCTTGCCGGCGAGCAGTACCGTTGCCACCAGCACGATTGAGCGGTCTACGGTACGTGCTGCCGCCATCTTCATCTACCGCTCATCCCCGTTCGGCACACCGCAATCCCGCCGCACCCTTGCCAGACCATACCCGGGACGAGTAACAATATGGCTGCCGACTTCGCGCGGCCATATTTTGGTCAGTCAAAAAAAGCAAATAAGCCAGTCCGAATTGCGGTCGAGGTGATCCGTGACCGAACGAGACTCTTGTGCCGGGTCCGATTTCTGTCAAGAGCTCGCCGGGGTCGAGCACGTCACCTTCCATCGCATCTACAGCGGATCCCCGCCGGGAAGGATCATCGGACGCGGCAGCACCCTCGCGCTGCTCGCGGATATGTCGCCACTGACCTGGGGACATCTGCTCCTGGTACCGACTGCCCACTATGTCAGTTTTGGTGCCGTGATGTGCGACCACGCCGAAGACGTGGCAACGACACTTAAGCGGATAGTCCCACTATACGCGGCAAGTTTTGGCGATCCGGTCTTCCTTGAGCATGGTTCAACAATGGGAATGGAAGGCTCCGCATGCGTCACCCACGCCCATATTCACCTCCTTCCCCTCCCGTCCAGGGAGGTCAACGCGCTGATGGCGAGGGATGGTCTGGCGCCGACCGCCCTGGGCGGTCTAGCCGATCTAGAACAGTTCGGATATGACGATCGCCCATACTTCTATTGCGGGGACACGGTCGAACACCAGGTGTACGCTGCGGTACAGGCGAGGCCCCGCCAATATCTGCGATCAGTTGCAGGGAGAATTCTGGGCATCCCGGACCCGGAGTGGGACTACGCAGTCGTCGTCCGAAAAGACGTCCTGATGGCGACGATGAGAGAGACTGCGCGTTGGAGGCTTTCGCTGCCTTAGCCATTGACACCCCGCGAAAGGTTGAGGATGGGATGGGTTCTATGCAGAGCACCGGCACCGCCTCCGACGAGCCGACGCGGCTGGCCGACATCATCGCGCCCATGTTCGGAGGGCAGTCAGGATGGTCGCAGCGGCTGCAGAACGGAGTCCAGGCCGAACTCATCGCGGGCGCCGACGCCCAAGACGATTGCGCGGTCTTCGGAATCGACGGCCCCATGGAGATCGTCGTCGGATCGGACTACGTCCGCGGACCGAAATTCCAGCTGTACGAACTCGGCCACCTGTCGAACTACGACATCGGCTACTACCTGGCGATGGCCAATCTCAGCGATATCGCCGCCATGGGCGCGCTGCCGATCGCGCTTCTGACGGTCGTCCGTTACCCGCGCTCACTGCCGGACGACGACTTCACGGCCCTCATGGAAGGGATTCGCGACGCCTGCCGGCAGGTGGGCACGCCCAACGTCGGAGGCGATATCGGCAGCGCGGAGAGGATCATCCTGTCCGCGTCCGCCATGGGCATCGTCGAGCGAGGCGGATCACTGCTGCGGACCGGTGCCCGCGCGGGAGATCGCCTCTGCGTCACAGGGCCGACAGGGGTCGCGGCGTCCGCACAGCGCTATTTCGGCGGTCTCGACCGCGGCTCGGCGAAGCTCCCGCCGGCCGAGGAGGAAGCGCTGATATCCGCATGGCGACGTCCCCAAGCGCTCGTCCGGGAAGGGCGCTGCCTGAGCACGAGCGGTGTGGTGACGAGCTGCCAGGACACCTCCGACGGCTTGAAGGCCGGCGTCCAGTCGCTGGCCGCCGCCGGTGGCGTCGGTTTCGTGGTCGAGGAGAGCGCACTCCCCGTCGCCGACATCGTGGCGGAGGTCGCACGGCTGACCCACGGTGATCTCACCTCGGTCGTCCTGGGCGACTCGGTGGACTTCCAGCTGGTCTTCACCGTCGCGGAAGACGGAGCGTCGCAGCTCTCCAAGATCTTCGCGGACGCCGGTCTCCACTTCTGCGACATCGGCTACGCCACCGAGGAGCGCGAGGTACGGCTGAGGCGCGCGGACGGCCGGGAGGAAGAACTCCCCGGCGTTCCCTGGCGCCACGCCACCTGAGCCGACCTGAGGCCGGTGTTACGTTGGCCGCGCCCGGCAGCGACCCATAGGACAAGGGAGTCCGATGGCCGATGAGTACCCCGAGTTCCACAGGAAGCGTGGGGCCTCGGCGCACCTGGCTGGTTCGGGGGTCGAACGTGACCGGGTCCGACCTCGTCCAGGCGATGTGGCTACCGGAGGGGCGAGTGAGCCTCGCGGCGACACGGCTGCGGCGCGATGGTGTCAAGCAGGGGATGAGCAAGGACGCGCTGCGCGGTTTCGTGGAGGAGGACTACGAGACCACCGCGTCCTGCAACCAGCGGCGCGGGCCGCTCGGCGAAGCCGACCGACTACCCGCTAGCTGGTGACGATGTCGCGTCGGGTGATGCCGGCGACACCGAGCAGGGTCGCGGCTGTTGCGAAGGTGAGCAAGATGAGCAGCCCCCGGATGTTCGCGTTAGGGGCGGCGATGTCTGGTACATGCTGAAAGATGCCGAGGTCGCGGACGCTTCGCGGCACGCCGAGCAGCTGTCCGAGCAGCGCGAGCGTCGCGCTGGTGACGAGCGGGACCCACGCAAGCCAGCTCAACCGCGGCCAGCGGCCGACCAGAAGGGCCGTCCATCCGGCCATCGCCATCGCCGCCGGCCACTGGCCGGCGATGTAGCCGAAGGACCGCCCGGCAACGTCGGTGCCGTCGATGACCGACGGCGCGACCAGCGCGCTGAGGGCGCCGGTCGCGACGAGGATGGCCGCGGTCCCCAGGGCGGTCACGGCCACCTGCGCGGCCAGCGGCGCCCAGCGGCGGATTCCGGCCGCGAGCAGATGGTCGGTCAGGCCACCGGTTTCGTCGCGCCGGCTCCTGAGCACGGACAGCACCGCGAACGACGAGGCCACCATGCCGACAACCGTTCCGCAGTACGCGAAATAGCCCGCGACCGGATCACCCGCGCCGAGCTGTGCGCCAAGAAAACCGCCGACGTCGCCGCCCTGGCTCTGGTCGACGACGCCGGAGCCCATCGCGGAGAACAGCGTTCCGATAGCCGCCACCGCGACCGTCCAGACGGCGACCGGCTGACGGGCCAGCCGCGCGGCAAGCCCGAGGCTGGAGCGGATGGTCAGGTGCGACTCGCGCCGGTCGCGTCGGCGGAGCAGGCCGGCGCGGTACTCCCGCCGATCGTGCAGTACCGTGGCGAGCCACGCCAACGCCAGTGCCGCGAGGAGATAGGTCGCCAGCACCCACCAGCGGCTGCCGGTGAAGGGTCGCACGGTCGCCCGCAACCCGAGCGGGCTCAGCCAGTTCAGCCAACCGACGTGCTGGGTGTCGGCGATCGAACGGACGCCGAAAGCGGTGCCTACAGCGGCGAACCCCAGGATGCGTGCGCCGCCGGCAGTGGGCACGACCTGGGCGAGCACCGCTGCGAGCACCGCGACCAGCAGGAAGGTCAAGCCCACGACCGAGCCGAATGCGGCGGCACCCGGCCAGGTGATGGCGTCGACCCGGCCGGTGTGCAGGCCGGCCGCGACCGTGCAGCCGACGGTCAGGACCGCCGCCACCAGGGCCAGGATGGCGAACGCGCTCCGCAACGGCACCCGCGGGCCGACACCGCAGGCGCGCACCAGCTCCAACGTGCCATCGTCCTCGGCCGCGCGGGTCAGCGCGACCGCGACCAGGACCGCCATGATCGCCGCGAGGATCGTGGCGAAGGCGCCGATCTCCCAGGCGAACATCTGCGCCGGGGTTCCCGGGTCGGGCAGGTTGCCGTACAGCAGGATCGTGGCCGGGTTGTGCTGGGCCAGTTCGACGGCGATCCGCCGCTGTTGCGGGGTCGGGTAGGTGGACTGGTAGGCCGACACGGTGGCGCCGGCCAGCGCGATGAGCAGCACCGACCAGGACGTGATCAGCACCCGGTGTCGGCGGATCATGAGCCGCGTCAGGATCACGGGGCGACCACCTCGTAGTGGCGCAGGAACAGGTCTTCCAGCTTCGCCGGTGTGCAGGTGATGTCCTGCGCGTGCGCACCGGCGAGCACACCCAGGACGGCCGGGACCTGCGGACGCGGCACGCTCAGGCGCAGGTCGCCGTCCCCGGCCACCGGTTCGGTGAGGCCGGCCGACCGCAGTCCCTCGGCGACGGCCGGGACCTGACCGGCGGGCAGCTTGGCGGTGATCTTGGAGGCGGCGACATGACGCATGTCGGCCAGGCGCCCCGACTCCACGAGCCGGCCGTCCTTGATGATCGTCACCGACTCGCACAGCGTCTCGGCCTCAGCGAGAATGTGACTGGACAGCAGGACCGTACGCCCCGCCGCGGCAGCCTGCCGGACGCACTGCTGGAACAGCTCCTCCATGAGCGGGTCGAGGCCGGAGGTCGGCTCGTCCAGCACCAGCAGGTCGGTCGGGGCGGCGAACGCGGCGACCAGGATGACTTTCTGTCGGTTGCCTTTGGAGTAGGTGCGCACGGTCTTGCCCGGGTCGAGGGCGAAGTCGGCCATAAGTCGTCGTTCAGCCGCAGAGTCCCGCCGGCCGCGGAGCCCGGCCAGGGCGTCGAGTACCTCCTGGCCGGTCAGGTTCGGCCACAGGTTCACCTCGCCGGGCACGTAGGAGATCCGCCGGGTGATCTCGGCCGCGTGGACGGCCGGGTCGAGACCGAGGACCCGGACCCGGCCACCGGCGGCGCGGTACAGCCCGAGCAGCACCCGGATCGTCGTGGACTTGCCGGCACCGTTCGGGCCGAGGAAGCCGTGCACCTCACCGGTCCGAACGAACAGGTTGAGGCCGTCGACGGCTGTGACGGTGCCGAACCGTTTGACCAGTTCCGTCACCTCGATGGCGTGGTCCTGTGTCACTGGGAGCGTGCCTCCTCGATCATGGCCAGGATGGCGTCGGTGATCGCACGTGTCCGGCGGCGATCGTGGTCGGGGGTGAACCGCACGTACAGGTCGGCGGCCCGTCGGGCGATATCCAAGTCGACCGACCGGGCCACCCGCGGCAGGTCCGTGCCCAGATGCCGACGCAGGCGGGCCACCTGAGCGGAGGCCATCTGCTCGATCTGCTCGTCCGTCGGGACGGATGCCGCGACGGACCGGGCGGCGGCCTGGCCGAAGAGTTCCAGGCTTTCGGTCAGCTGCGCGTCGTCGAAGCCCTGGTAGAAGATGTCCACCTCGGGCGGCAGGTCGCCGCGGTAGTACGCCAGCTCCAGGAAGTCACGCTCACGCCGGATCTCGCGGCGAACCGTTTCGTCGCCGGCCCGCTGCTCCAGACCCTGGTAGAAGTGCGCCATCGCCGGCGGCATCGGCGAAAGGTGGTCGTCGTGCTCGACCGAAGCGACGAGCCGGCTGACCCGGTCACGCTGCACCCGAAGCTGCTCCAGCTGATCGTCGAGCGCGGCGAGGGTGGCACGCAGATCGACAAGGACCGAGTCGCGGACGGCGTCAGCCGAGCCGAGACCCGGGCCATCCGGTGACCGCAGAATGCCCGCGATCCTCGACAGCGGCACACCAGCCTGCGTCAGCCAGCGGATCCGGGCCAGCCGAGCCACATGCACCAGGTCGTAATCCCGGCACCCGTCACGAACCGGAGGCACCGGCAGTAGATCAATCCTGTGGTAGTACCGGATCGCTCGCACGGTGGTGCCGGCAAGCTCGGCCAGTTCCTTGATCCGCACGCCCACAATTCTCAGGTGTGACGTAACGTCACAGTCAAGCAGCCGACCCCCGCGCAGCGGGCGGCGTCATGGTTCGGCTGGGACGTCGCCGAGGTCGAGCCGGTACCAGTCGGCGTGCGTGAGGCTGGGTCACCGGGTGGTCTCGTTCGTCGTGATGTCCGTTGTCTGTGCCGACAGCATGTGGATGAGCTGGTTGATGGTGGTTCGCGCTTGGTTGAGGCTCCCCGGGTCGAGGTCGGTGTCGGCGAGGAGCTGGCTGCGGTGACGGCGTCCGGCGGCGTCCAGGCGCGCCAGGGTCTGGCGGCCCGAGTCGCTGAGGTGGACCAGGGGAGCCCGCCCGTCATGGGGGTTGCCGGTGCCGACGACCAGCCCTGCGGCTTTGAGTTCGTTGACGACTCGTTGGACACTCTGCCGGGCCAGTCCGAGCCGCCTGGCGGCGCTCGACACCGTCATCGGCCCGTCGCTCAGCACGCTGAGGACGTGCCAGCGCGCGGTCGACTGCCCCTCCGCGCGGGCGATGTCTTCGGAGGTGTGCCGAGACAGCCCGGCCAGCTGGTACACGTCGGCGATGAGAAGGCGGTACGCCTCGACCGTTGCCGATGATCCTCGGGAAACCATAGAATGACAGCATACTGTCGAAATCGGGAGCGGCGATGATCCTTCGACTCTGGCGGGGCTGGACGACCGCCGAGCTGGCCGACAGCTACGACGAGATCCTCAACACCGACGTGGCACCGGGCATCCTGGCCAGGAATCTCGACGGCCTGCGCTCGTTCGACGTCTGGCGGCGCCGTCCCGCCGAGCAGACCGGCGAACACGAATTCCTCACCGCCATGGTCTTCGACGACATGGCCGCCATCGAACGATTCGCCGGCGGGCCCACCCGGTCCTACGTACCACCCCAGGCACGCGCCGTACTCACCCGATTCGACCTTCACTCCCAGCACTACGACCTGCGGCAGCGACACCACTGACACCTGGCGGCGCGCCTTTGCTCCAGGTGACCGTCCTGGGGTACAGCCGGTCGTCCAGAGGTGGTTCTACGTGCGCGATCGGACTACACCGACTCCTGACGACGATCCCGCATCGTCGATCGCGTACGGCGCAGACCGGTCACACGATCAACTGTGCGCGTCACGCGATCAACTGCGGCGGCGCGGATCAGGCGAGGCTGGACGGCATGTCAACGCCCCAGTCCTCGCCGCCGTCCACCGGCACTCCGCCGCCCGAGTCCAAGGCACAGTCCGGCGGCTCGACGAACTGGTCGCCGATCGTCGCGCTCGCCGCCGGGATCGCGGTGCTCGTCGGCAGCGAGTTCCTGCCGGCGAGCGTGCTGCCCGCGATGGCCGCCGACCTCGGGCTCAGCGAGGGCACCGCCGGCCTGGCGGTCGCGGCGACCGCGGTCGCGGGCGCGGTCACCGCCCCCAGCATCGCGGTGCTGCTGCCGCGGACCGACCGGCGCACGGTCCTGACCGGGCTGCTGGTCGCGGCGGCCGTCTCGAACCTGGCGGTGGCGGTCGCCCCCGGTTTCGCCGTCCTGCTCCTCGGTCGGCTCGTCCTCGGCGTCGCCATCGCCGGGTACTGGTCGTTCGCGTTCGGCGCCGGAACCCGCGCCGTCCCGGGACGCGACAGCGTGGTCTCGACGTCCATCGCGCTGGGCGTCACCCTAGCGACGATCGGCGGCGTCCCGTTGGCGTCCCTGCTCGGCGACGCGGTCGGCTGGCGGCTGGTGTTCGGCGTCGCGGCGGCCCTCGGCATCGCCGCTGCCGTGGCCGTGGCCGTGACGTTGCCGCCGGTACCCCCGCACCCGGCCGCCGGAATGGCGATGCTGCGGGCGGCGCTCGCCAACCGGTGGCTGATGGCCGGGGTGCTGGGCGTGGTCCTGGTCGCGTTCGGCAACTTCGCCGCCTACCCCTTCATCCGGGTCGCGATCGAGGACGTCGACACGGGCGCCACGGTATGGCTGCTGCTGGCCTGGGGCGTGGGCGGGATGGCGGGCAACCTCGCCGCCGGGCGGTTCGCCGGACGGCTGCGCGTGGTGGTCACCGCGGCCCCGCTGCTGCTGGCCGGCGGTCTGCTGGTCACCGCGACCGCGCCGCCCCTGCCGGTGCTGGCCGCGGGGGTCGTCGTGTGGGGCGTGGGCTTCAACATGGTCCCCGTCGCCACCCAGCTGTGGGTGACCCGCGTCGAACCCGAGCGCGTCGAGTCGGCCCTGTCGTTGCAGGTCACCGCGTTCCAGGTGGCGATCACGCTGGGGTCGGCGTCAGGAGGCGCGCTCCTGGACGCCCGCGGCGTGCAGGCGGCCTTCCTGCTCGGCACGGGGTTCGCCGCGGCGGCCGGGCTGCTTTTCGCCGCGCTGCGCGTCCCGCGCGGGTGAGGGCTCCCGCCACGCCTGCGGCGCGACGCCGTGGTGGGACGAGAACGCCCGGCTGAATGCGGCGGCGGAGCCGTATCCGACGGCGGACGCGATGTACTCCACCGGACGCGAGGGGTCCGCGAGCAGCCGGCGCGCCTCCCGCATGCGGATCTCCCTGAGCACTTCCGCGGGTCCGCGGCCGAGTGCGCGGCGGAACCGCTCGCCCAGGGCGGAACGCGACAGGTGGACCAGGCGGGCCATCCCCTCGACGGTCCACGGCTCGGACGGGCGGGCGGTCACGGCGGCCACCACCGCGGTGACGGCCTCGTCCGGAGGTCCGGCGTCGCCGCCCTGGTCCTCCCACCAGGAGGTGGTCATCGCCGCGCCGATCAGGTTGCCGTAGCTGGCGGCGAACAGGGTCGGCCGGCACGCACGTTCGAGCGGGCACTGCGTGACGAGCGCCATGACGCCGCCGTGCCGGGTGCCGAAGCCGCGGACCACCAGCGGGCTGGGCAGCCGACGGGCCGGGACGGCCATGCGCAGGTCCGCCACGACCAGGGCGGACTCCTCCTGCCGCTCCGACGCGGTGAGCCGGTGAGCGGTGCGGGCGTCGATGAGGACGGCGTCCCCCTCGGCGAGCGTCTGCGCCTCGAACGCCGCCTCAAGCGTGAGCTCGCCCGCCAGCACCAACGCCCACAGCGGGGCCGGCGGTTCGGTGAGCACCGCGCCCGCCGGCAACTGGACGTGGTCCATGCCCGACATCTCCCACGCCGGTTCCGGGGAGGACGTGCCGACGTCGTCTGCCCGCGAGATATCCACGATGTTCGCCACGTGAGCTGAAGCAGATGAAAGACGGCGGCCTATTCCCGCGCGTGCCGGATGGCGTCTAAAGGAGAATGGCGTCTTCGACAGGACGTGTGGCCCGTGACTTGGATGTGGCCTCACTTGCCGGCGGTGGGGTCGGCGGGTCGGTCGTAGGTGAGGAACGCGGCGCCGCTGCCGAGGACGGTGTGGTCGGTCAGCTCCCAGGTGCGCGGGTCGAAGGCGGCCGTGCGGGAGAAGAGCGGGATGCCGGTGCCGATGGTCAGCGGGCCCACCTTGAGGACGAGCCGGTCGATCTCGCCGTACAGGGCGCCGGCGAGTTCGCCGCCGCCGACCAGCCAGATGTCCTTGCCGTCCTGACGCTTGAGTTCCCGGACCTTCTCGGCGGGGTCGGTGGCGACGAGTTCGACGGCGGGGTCGGGGCTTTCGGCGAGGGTCCGGGAGAAGACCAGGTGCCGCAGGTGCGGGTAGGCGTCGGTGATCCCGGCCTTCAGTCCGATCTCGTAGCTGCGGCGTCCTTCCAGGACGGTGTCGAAACGGGTGCCCTCGGCGGTGACCGATAGCGCCGCCCGTGCCGGCCCGGGGAGGGTCTCGGGGTAGTTGGCCACGAGGTGCTCGATGTAGTCCGCGGGGACGGGCCAGAAGCCGTCCGGGCCGGTGGGGTCGGCGCCGTCCGGGCCGGCGATGAAGCCGTCGAGGGTGGTGGCGATGTAGTAGACGAGCTTTCGCATGGAGACTCCCTCTGATCACTGCGATCGTAGTACTGTGATTGAAGTGGTTTGAACGTTAGTACTGCACTTGCAGTGGTGTCAATCGTCCTTCGCGGAGGTCTCCATGCGACAGAACCCGACCCGGCGCACGGCGCTCCTCGACGCCGCCATCGACGTCCTGGCCCGGGAGGGCTCACGCGGTCTGACGCTGCGCGCGATCGACAAGCAGGCGGGCGTGCCCACCGGCACCGCCTCCAACTACTTCGCCAACCGGGACGAGCTGCTCGCCCAGGTGATGCGGCGCACTCGGGAGCGCCTCACCCCCGACCCCGAGGCGCTCGCCGAGACCATGGAGCGGACGCCGTCGCACGAGCTGGTCGCCGAGCTGATGCGCCAGTTGCTGGCCCGGATGCGCGGCGACCGCGCCGGCAACCTCGCCATGCTTGAGCTTCGCCTGGAGGCCACCCGCCGCGCCGGCCTGAACGCCGAGCTCAGCGGGTTCCTCACCGAGGAGCACCGGGAGGTCGTCGACTACCACGTGAACGCGGAGCTGCCCGGGGACCGCACCGGCGTCGCCCTGCTCTATTTCGCCATGTCCGGACTGATCGTGGACGACCTCACCGCCCCCGCCCTCCTGGAGCCCTACTCGACCGACGACCTCATCGAGCAGATGGTGAACCGTCTCCTCCGCTGACCTCGCGGACGGGCGCCCCGCTCCGCGTCCCCCGGGCCCTCGACGACGACAAGCTCGAAGCGATCGACGCCGCCTCCGGCGACGGGCCCTGAACCCGTGGACCGGGAATGTCCGAGGCGGTCGTCAGCGGCTCTAACGCTGCCGAGTGCGTCGAGCTGGCGGACGTGGCCGGTCCTTGATGGCGTGCGCCGGCGTGAATGATTGTTTAGGGCTGCCGGAATTGAAGGTGGGCGCGGAAGGCGTTCGACCGGGTGGAGTGGTATTGCCTCGGGCATGGATGTGCGGCGCGTCCCGTGATAGGGAGCGAGTATGGCCCTTCCTCGCCCGTTGAATACGCAGCTCTATGTCAACCCGAGTGTGGTCGGCCTGGACATCAGACGGCTGGTCGCTCGCCTGCCTCGTTGGGCGGGGCGGCGGGCCACCGAGCCGGCCGACCGGCCCCGTGCCGAGGCGGCGATTCGGGGACTGTACGGACTGGTCGGCGCGCCGCAGCCGCGGCTGGTTTGGATCGACTCTCCTCGCGATGACTCCGAATGGGACTGGAGCGGGTACGGCGCGCCGAACCCCAAGGCGATCGCGGCCGCTCACGGTGAGCCCGAGCCGGGCGAGTTCCTCCTGTACCTGCTCAGTGGTGGTCAAGCCAAGAAGGGCGGCCGGCTCGGTCGCAAGCGTCGGCGGGCGATCTGGGATCGCAGGCTGGCGCTGTGGGAAGAGCTCGTCGAGTCCTGCGGCGGCTGGTGGCCTTTCGAGGACGTCTGCCTTGTGTGCGAGCGCCCCGCCGAGGTACGTCTCGCCGACGCGCCGCGGGCTGGGGAAGAACCGCCTCCGGTGCTGCACTGCCGGACGGGACCGGCCATTCGCTACCGCGACGGTTTTCAGCTGTATGCGCTGCATGGCAAGGTCGTCCCTGCGGACGCGATCACCGGCGAGGGGACGGGGTCCGGTCGGCCGTCCCGCTCGCCGGGGGACCTGGCCGCGCTGATCGAGGGCGGTAGCGCCGAGACCGTGGCCCGCCTCGTCGGCAAGGACTTGCGCGGCGCCGACCTGCGGGGCGTCCGGTTCCCCGCGGGCGCCGACCTCACCGGAGCCGACCTCAGCGGAGCCGATCTGCGTCATGCCGATCTGTCCGAGGCCGACCCGAGCCAGGCCGGGCGCATGGGGGCCCAGTTCACCGGCTCCACACTCGTCGGGGCGGATCTTCGCGACGCCGAGTTCGGCATCGTCGGCGATTTCATCGGCGCCGACCTGACCGATGCCGACCTGAGCGGTGCCGGTCTCGGCGGCGCCCCCGAGGTCGGCTTCTGGTGTTTCCACGACGCCAAACTCGTGCGGACCAAGCTCATCAGCGCCCATATGGTGGGGGCCATTTTCACCGGCGCCGACCTTACCGGCGCGGATTTCTCCAAGGCCCTCCTGGGCTACATTTCTGGTCCGCTTCACCAGAACCACGCACTGCACCATTTCGCTCGGTGCACGTGGGACTCCACGACGAAATGGCCGAACGCGGACTGGGCCGAGGCCGTCCGCAAGGTGTCCGATCCCGTTGACGGCCGGGGAGCGTTCCGGGTACGCGAAAAGCCTCCACCCCCTCCGGCGGCACGACAGGAACCCTTCCCGCAACCGAGCGCCCTTCCGGACGGCGACCCCTTCTTCGATTTCAACCGCTGATCGGGGGCCGCGGAGGGCGCCCGCCCGCCGAGACCGGCCCGCCCGGCCGGCGTCCGCGCGGGCGCGGGCTCCGGAGTCCAGGGATTGACGCGCGCCCAGAAGCGCTCTATAACAGCGTTACTGATCAAAAACGTTGTTACTGAGGGCGGTATGGCTCCGAGCGCGTACGAGGTGGCTCAGCAGCGGGGCGACGAGGCGATCCGCACGTCGTTGCTGGACGCGGCCAGCCGGCTGCTGGCCGCGGAGGGGCCGGGGGCGCTGACGCTGCGGCGGATCGCCGCCGACGTCGGCTGCTCAACGACCGTCCTGTACCGGATGTTCTCCGGGAAGGCCGGGCTGATGGAGGCGCTGTACGCCGAGGCGTTCGAGCGGTTCCGGCGGCGGCTGGCCGCGGTGCCGGTTCGGCCCGACCCGCTGGCCTACCTGTCCGACCTCGGACGCGCCTACCGCGCCAACGCCCTGGCCGACCGCAACTACTACCGGCTGATGTTCGGCGAGCCGGTGCCGGGGTTCCAGCCGAGCGACGAGGCGGTGGTCCGGGCCGCGGAGACCTTCGCGATCCTGGAGGACGCCGTGGCCGCCTGCGCCGCCGCCGGGCTGCTCGCCGGCGGCGAGCCGCGCCATGTCGCCGCGTCGCTCTGGGCCGCCATCCACGGGGTGGTGAGCCTCGAACTGGCGGGCCACCTGGCGGACCGCGCCGACGAGGTCTTCGACGCCACCCTCATCGCCATGGGGGGCGGACTGTTCCGCGCACCGTCCACCGGAGAGAAACGAGGTCCGTGATGTCCAACTCCTACCTGAACGGTCTGCTCGCCCCCGTCACCGAAGAGGTCACCGCCGACGACGTGCCCGTCACCGGACGCGTCCCGGCCGAGCTGAACGGCCGCTACCTGCGGATCGGTCCCAACCCCCTCGGGCTGGAGGACACCGAGTCCTACCACTGGTTCGTCGGCGACGGGATGGTCCACGGCGTGCGGCTGCGCGACGGCCGCGCGGAGTGGTACCGCAACCGGTGGGTCCGGTCCCGGCGCGTCGCCGCCCGGCTCGGCGAGGAATGGCCCGAAGGGCCGGTCTTCAACGACTTCGACTTCGCCCCGAACACCAATGTGCTCGGCCAAGGCGGACGCACGTTCGCCCTGATGGAGGGCGGGTTTCGGCCGTACGAGCTGAGCCACGACCTCGACACGCTCGGACCGTGCGACTTCGGCGGCACGCTGAAGGGCGGCTACAGCGCGCACGCCAAGAAGGACCCTCACACCGGTGACCTGCACGCCGTCGCCTACTACTTCGGCTGGGAGCACCTGCAGTACACGGTGCTGAGCACGTCCGGGCTCGTCACCCGCTCGGTCGACATCCCCGTCTCCGACGGACCGATGGTGCACGACCTCGCCCTGACGCAGAAGTACGTCGTCATCTACGACCTGCCCGTCACCTTCTCCATGGAGATGGCGATGTCCGGTGCCGCGCTCCCGTACGCGTGGAACGACGCGCACCCGGCGAGGATCGGCCTGCTGCCCCGCACCGGGGACGCGGCCGACGTGCGATGGATCGACATCGAGCCGTGCTGGGTCTTCCACACCATGAACGCCTACGACGACGGCGACCGGATCGTCCTGGACCTGGCGAAGTTCCCCAGCTTCCTGCGGGACGGCCGCCTGGAGGACAACCCGCCGCCCGTGCTGGACCGCTGGACCATCGACCCCGCCGCCGGGACGGTCGCGCAGGAGACCCTCGACGACCGCGCGCAGGAGTTCCCCCGCGTCGACGAGCGCCTGACCTCGCTGCCGCATCGCTACGGCTACACGGTCACCGCGCAGGCGTCCGCCACCGAGCCCGCCGGGGAGGCGCTCCTCAAGCGCGACTACCGGACGGGACGCACCGACGCCCGGCTCTTCAAGCCGGGTTCGGGGGTCGGCGAGGCCGTCTTCGTCCCGTCCGCGCCCGGCTCCGCCGAGGACGACGGCTACTTGATGACCCTCGCCTACGACACCGAGCGCGCCGCCACCGACCTGTTCATCATCTCCGCGCAGGACTTCACCGGCGACCCGGTCGCCGTCGTCCACCTCCCCGTCCGCGTGCCGACCGGTTTCCACGGCAACTGGGTCCCCGACCAGTACTGACCGATCACCTCGCGCTGGTCAGCGGCACGGGACTTCGTCAGGGCTCGAGGTCGGTCACGCCCCTCCCGCTCGCGACGTCGAGCGGCACCGAGAACTGGTCGTGTGCTATCAACCAGCGGCCGTCGGTCTTCCGGAAGCAGAACGTGGCCCGGACCCACATGCCGCGCGTCGCCGTTCCGTCCTTCATCGTGCCGCTGAGCCGGCCGAAACCGTGGCCGAACGCGACGTCATCGCCGACGGTGAACGTCAGTTCGCGAAGCTCGTAATCCAGGTCCTGGAAGGGCGTGAACGCCCTCGTCCAGTTCTCCAGCTTCGCCGCCACCCCCACATGCTGAAGCGGCGGCTCGACGTCGAAGGAGACGACGTCCGTCGCATAGAGACGCCTCAGGCCCTCCAGGTCCTTGGCGCGAATCCCTTCGACGATCTTCTCTATCTGCTGCCTGATCTCGGCTTCGGCTACTTCGCGGTGCGCAGGCGTCATGACTCGTCACCTCCCGTCGGATGGGGTCTCGACATGTCACCAGTACGACGACACAGCACCCCGGAATGTCGGGCCCGCAGCGGACGCCGCGGCCTACGACTCCGCAAGGGCTTGGGCGACGCGGGCGTAGGCGTGGATCCGGTCTTGTCCTCGGGCTTGGCGGACGGCCGGATCCTTGGACCACAGAGCCTGCCTACCCGGATGGTAGGTGCTCACGACCTGCAGGCTGCCGCGTTGGAGGATCTCGGGGTGGCGGGCGACCAGCCGGCGCCAGGTGTCCTGCGCGTCACGGCCCTGCAGAAGGACGACGCGGAGTCGCGGCATCAGTCCGAGAACGCGAAGCAGCGGGTCGACTCCGGCCTGCCGTTCGGCGGCCTTCGGCGCTCGGTTGATGTACCAGGGGTAGGCGTTCCAGGGGGTGACGTCGCGAGGGGCGATGCCCGCCGCGTCGAAGGCTCGGCATTGCAGTTCGGCGGTCGGGTCGTCGTTCTCCACGCACAGGAAGCCCGAGCCCGTTCCGTCCTGGGTCTTGGGGCCGGGATCGCGCAGCACCGACAGCACCCGCGCCCGCACACCGCCGTGCCACGGCGCCACATGCGGCATCCAGCCCCGGCCGTCCTGGCCGCGAAGGGCGTCGATCATTTCGTTGACCGGGCGGACGTGCGGTGCGTACCGATTCCGCTGCTGCTCGTCCCGGAACGCCTCGTCGGCCATACGACGCACCAAGACCGACCTCCACGCCCTACCGTGTCACCTTGGTCAAGTGATGGCTCTTCGAGCCTGGCCGGGTCCCGTGACGACGCGCCCGAGACCCGGTCCTCGTCCTCCGCAGGGGAGGCCGGGGGTACCGACCTTATCCGGCAAGCCTTGAAACAGCGGCAAGTCCGGCCCGGCAGCCGGACCGGAGACCGTACCGCCTCAACCGGCACCGTGCGCGGGGCGGCCGGTGCAGCGGACGTCCACGTGGTTGCGTCTCCTCGCCCCGCTGTGGATGATCGTTCCGGTTCGCCGCGATGGCCGAGGCGAGGAGAGGGCGGCGGTGGGAGACATCGGGTGGCTCGGCCGTACGGCCCTCGTCACGGTGGCCACCGTGGTCGCCGCCGGAGGCGTGACGGCGGCGCTGCTGGCCACGACCGGCTCGTCCGGGCCGACGGAGGCGGTGGTCGAGCGCCGGGCGGGCGCCCGGGTGCTGCCCGGTAACACTTCCGCGCAGTTCGCCCTCGTGCGCGCGTGCATGGTCGGCGATCCGCTCATCACCGTTCCGGTCACGGACGATCCCGCGACAGTTGGCCGGCTGACCGGGCCGGGGACGATGGTGTCCGACTTCCGGGTCCTGGCCGAGTCCGTCCGTGACTCCCGCGGACGGACCGTGCTGCTGGGCAGCGGCACGGCGTACCGGCTCTGCCGGCTCGACCGATCCGGCAGGCCGGCGACGGACGATCGGGCTCCGAACCAATCCGCCCGTGTCTGGGGTGTTCCCCTCACGACCGTCCCCGACCACGTGATCTACGACGACACGGGCAGCGGCACTCTTCGCTTCGACGCCCCCGGCTCCAGAACGGGGTGGGAGTTCCACGTGGCCGGGCGGGTGGTGCCGGGTGGCACGCGCATCACCTTCACGGCCCCGGACGGCAGGTCGGCGGAGGCGCCCGTGAGCGGCCGGTTCTTCGTCCTCAGGAGGAGCGGCGGCGGCGCGGACGGCCCCGCCCCCGGCGGAGCGATGGCCTCGGTGACCGTCCGGCTCTACAACGGCGACCAGGTCGTGAAGGAGTACTCCGGACAGGTGGAGGCGGCCGTCCTGGCGTAGCCGCGCCGGATCGGATTGGTTGTGGGCAACCGAACGTAGGATGGGGGGATGGGCGATGGGGAGCTTCTGAGGCTGGACGCGCAGGTCTGCTTCGCGCTGCACGCGGCCTCGCGGGCGTTCGACGCGCGGTACCGGACGGAGCTTCGCCCGCTCGGGCTGACCTATCCCCAGTACCTCGTCATGCTCGTGCTGTGGGAGGCGGACGGTCTCACGGTGAAGCGGCTGGGCGAACGCCTCCGCCTGGACTCCGGCACCCTGTCCCCGCTGCTGAAGCGCCTGGAGACGGCGGGCCTCGTGGAGCGGCGCCGGAGCCGCGAGGACGAGCGCTCGGTGTCGGTCCACCTGACCGAGGCGGGCGCCGCCCTCCGTTCGCGGGCGCTGGACGTCCCCCGGCGCATGCTGGCGTCGACCGGCCTGAGCCCGGCCGAACTGTCGGATCTCTTCCACACCCTCCAGCGCGTGACCGACAACCTGGACGCCGCCGTCTAGGACGGACCGGCGGGGCGGTGAGTGCGGCGCAGCAGGTACGGCCTCACCCGGCCCAGTCCCTGGAGGGGACGGGGCCGGAGGCTCGACGCCTCGTAGGCGTCCTTGGGGAGGGCCGCGGCCAGGTCGGGGCCGGCCAGGACCGTCCCCGGGTAGGCGGTGGAGGTCAGCCGGGCGGCCATGTTGACCGGGGTGCCGAAGACGTCGCCCAAGCGCTGGATGACCTCGCCGTAGGCGATGCCCACGCGGACCTTGGGGAAGTCGGGGGCCGCGTTGAAGTGGTCCGCGATGCGCAGGCCGATCTCGGCGGCGCCGGACGGCGTGGGCGCGACGAACAGGACCTCGTCGCCGAGGGTCTTGACGACGCGGCCGCCGGCCTCCGCGACGATCTCGGCGACGGTGGATTCGAAGCGTTCGACGAAGGCGGCCAGAGCGTCGCCGTCGAGGCTGCGGCTGAGCCGGGTGAAGGACACGACGTCGGCGAAGCCGACCGCGAGGTGGGCGAGGCCGGCGGCGGGGTCGGCGTGGGCGGTGGCCGTCGTGGCGGCGACACGCATGCCGGCGGCGGTGAGCTGGCGGCGCCAGCCGTGCAGCAGGAGGCGCTCGAACGCCGGGCGCAGCTCCTCGGTGGCGGCGAGCGCGGCGGTGACGAGTTCGGGCGTGAGGGGCTCGTCGGAGGGGAGTTCGCCGAGCCGCTGAAGCCACACGTCGCCGAGCCAGCTCGCGAGGCGCCCCATCGTCTGGCCGACGGCGCGGGCCAACTGGAGGACCATCTCCTCGTCCACCATCGGGTGGGAAAGCAGGTCCTTGATCTCGCGGAGCGCGGCGACGTCGCCGTCGGTGAAGGCGACCTCGTCGTCGGGCGAGGCCGGGAAGCCGAGGGCCTGCCAGATCCGGCGCGCGTAGTCGTCGGTGACGCCCGAGAGGGCCTCGACCTCCTTGCGCGTGTAGCGCAGGGGGCCGCCGAGGAGTGTCTCCTCGATGTCGTCCGCCATGGCGGCAAGCCTATGTGCCATCGATCGATGTAACAATGGTGCCGGAGTAAGATCGCCTCATCCGAGCGGCGGGCGGGGGCATGGCCGAGTACCGAATCGACGAGCTGGCGCGGCTGGCCGACAGCACCGTGCGCAACATCCGCGCCTACCAGGACCGCGGCCTGCTGCCGCCGCCGCGCCTGGAAGGCCGCGTCGGGATGTACGACGACTCGCACCTCGCACGGCTCCGCCTGATCGGCCAGCTACTCGGCCGCGGCTACACGTTCGCGATCATCAAGGACCTGCTGTCGGCGTGGGAGACGGGCAAGGACGTCGGCGAGGTCCTCGGGCTGGAGAAGGTCCTGACCGATCCGTGGTCGGACGAGATCCCCGGCACCGCCACCTACGAGGAGCTCGTCGAGATCTTCGGCTCCGGGCTGGACGAGGCCGAGATCGCCCGCATCCAGCAGCGGACGGTCGAGATCGGGCTGATCGAGCCGGAGGGCGAGAAGTTCCGGGTGCCGAGCCCGCGGCTGCTGCACGTGGGCGCGGAGCTGGTCGCCGCCGGCATCCCGCTCGACTCGGTGCTCGACATCGCCGCGGAGATCCGCGACGACTGCGACGTGATCGCCGGACGGTTCGTCAACCTCGTCCAGGAGCACGTCTTCGACCGGCTGGAGGGGGCGCCCGTCCCGGAGGGCGACAAGGTCGCCGAGGTCGCCGCCGTGGTCCGCCGGATGCGGCCGCTCGTGAAGATGGTCGTCGACCCGTTCATCGCGCGGGCGATGGAGACCCGCGTCCAGGAGGCGCTCGGCGAGCGCCTGGAGATGATCCGGGACGCGCTCGGGGAGCAGCCCGCCCGCTGACGCCGGAGGCAGGGCCGCCGGAGCCCCGTCACAGCAGCGTGGCGCCCCAGACGACCGTCACCTGGTGCAGTGCGCCCTCGGAGTCGGTGAACGTCAGCGTCCCCTGGCCGGGCAGGCCGATGATCGCGGTGCGGAGGGTCAGCGTCAGGCTCGTCGTGTCGCCTTCGGACATGCCGCCCTGCATCTGCGAGAGGATCAGCTGGCTCGTCGACGTCATCGCCGTCCATGTCACCGGCCCGCTCCGGGCGGCGAGGCTGACCTGCGCGGTCTTGGTGCCGTACATCTCGACCTTGGCGGGGTTCACCACGAGGACGCCGGGCTGGACCGGCGGGTCGGCCGGCTGCGACGGCCCCGGCGACGGGTTCTTGGTCTCCTGCGGCCCCTTCTCGTCCGTCTGCGGGTTCGCGGGCGGCTGGGCGGGCTGCCCCTGGGGTCCCCCGTCGGGCCCCTGGGACGGCCGCCTGCCGTGGCCGCCGCCGTCGTCGGACGGCTCATGGGTGATCGACGGCGCCGGGCCCGTGCGGAACGGCGGCCAGGACAGCGGCCCGCTGCCGATGCCGGGCCCCATCACCAGCACGGCGACGACCGCGGCGACCAGCGCGCCCGCCATCCCGCCGCCGGTGAACAGCCACCGGCGGGTGAACGGCGACGGCACGTCCGGCTGGATCGGCAGGCCGGACGGGGTGAGCGCGCCGCCCCGGGCGGCGATGTCGGCCCGGTAGCCGGCCAGTTCGGGGTCGGTGGCGGTGTGCATGACGCGGTGCCGGAGCGCGGCCGGGAGGATCGGCGCGGGCGCCCGGCGCAGCAGCGCGGCGGGGGACACCCGGCCGCGGCGCAGGCAGTCGCGGCAGCCGGCGACGTGCTGCTCGGTCTCGGTGTCGGCGGGGGAGTCGTCGCCCCGGCGGTGCAGGATGCGCGCCATCCCTCTGGCCGGACGCGGCGGCGGGCCGGCCGCGGCGGCCTCCTCCCGCACAGGGGCGGCGGGCACGCCGGCCGCCGGCGCCCCGGACTCCGTCTCCTCCGGCTCCGCGGTCCGGGCGGCGCACGCCCGCTCGGCGTCGCGGACCGCGATCTGGAGTGACGCCTCCAGGTCGGCGCCGCCCTTGTGCACCCGCTGCGCGGCCCGCCGCGCCGACAGGCCGAGGGTCGTCCCGAGCCGGGCCGGGCGCAGCCCGTGCCGGAACGCCAGGAGCATCACCTCCTGGTCGGCGGGCTCCAGCCGGGACAGGGCGGCGCGCAGCAGGCCGTGCAGCTCGTCCGAAGGCGGCCATTCGAGGCCGAGGTCGTCCTCGTCGGCGCGGTCCGGGAAGGGGGCGTCGGCGAATTCGCCGTCCCGGTCCCAGAACAGCACTTTCGCGCGGCCCCGCCGGACGCAGCGGCGCCGGGCCGCCCCGTACAACCAGGGCCCGAGGTGCAGATGATCGCGCATCCGGGGGGCGCGGCGGCACGCGTCGATGAACGTGTCGTGGACGATATCGGCGGCGACTTTCGGGTCCCCCGACATTGACAGGGCGTAGTCGTAGAGGCGCTCGGCGTACTCGTCATAGAGCGTGGCGAGAGCGGCCTCGTCGCCTTCGTTCAGCCCCTTGACCAGTTCGCGGTCGGCCGAGCGTGCGGAGGTGGACAACCTGGGCATTCACGCTCCCGGCAGCGGCATGAGGGGCCCGCCCCCACGAGGGTCATCCGGACAATCAGCCCACCTTGCATACACCCGCGGACCCCATCTGCACCACATCATCTCCCGAAATCACCATTAAGGTAACACCCGGGTGAGATGCCGCCGCACTCCGTGACCACGTGGCGGCTGACTCCGCGTAAGAATCGAGTCAGCCGCCTGTCATGACCACCAGGTCAGTCGGCCCGCCGGACCTCCAGGTCACCGTCCGCGTAACGGCGCCGCAGCACCTTTTTGTCGAACTTGCCGACGGACGTCTTGGGGACTTCGCCGATGAACGACCAGCGCTCGGGAAGCTGCCACTTCGGGATCCGCCCGGTCAGGAACTCCCGCAGCTCGGCCGGCGTGACCTCGGCCCCGTCCCGCAGGACGACCGAGGCGAGCGGCCGCTCCTGCCACCGCTCGTCCGGGACGCCGACCACCGCGGCCTCCACGACGTCCGGGTGCGCCATCAGGTGGTTCTCCAGCTCCACCGAGGAGATCCACTCGCCGCCGGACTTGATGACGTCCTTCGCCCGGTCGGTGAGGACGAGGTAGCCGTCCGGCGACAGCGTCCCCACGTCGCCCGTCCGGAGCCAGCCGTCGTGGAACTTCCCGGGGTCCTCGTCGAGGTGGTAGGCGCCGGTGATCCACGGGCCGCGGATCTCGACCTCGCCCACCGCCTCGCCGTCGCTCGGCAGGACCCGGTCGCCATCCCCGACGATCCGCATCTCCAGGCCCGCGAGGACGCGGCCCTGGCTGATCCGCGCCCGGAACGCGTCCTCGCCCGCGGCGCGCGGCGGCGGGTGCGCCACCGACGCGACCGGCGACGTCTCCGTCATCCCCCACGCCTGGACGATCCGGACGCCGATCTCGTCGAACCCGCGCATCAGCGCCGCCGGCACCGCCGACCCGCCGCACGGCACGAGCCGCAGCGAGCTCAGGTCGGCCCCGTGCTCCTTGGTGTACCGCAGGACGTCCGACCAGATCGTCGGCACCGCCCCGGCGATCGTCGGGCGCTCGGCCTCGATCATCCGGACGAGCGGCTCCGCCTGCAGGAACCGGTCCGGCATCAGGAGGGAGGCCCCCGCCGTCACCGCCGCGTAGGGCATGCCCCAGGCGTTCGCGTGGAACATCGGGACGACCGGCAGCACGACGTCCGACGCGCTCATCCCGATCGCGTTGCCCGTGCACGTCGCCATCGAGTGCAGGTACGCCGAGCGGTGCGAGTACACGACGCCCTTGGGGTTCCCGGTGGTGCCGCTCGTGTAGCACATCGCCGCCGCGGACCGCTCGTCGATCTCCGGCCACTCGAACGTCGCCGGCGCCGCCGCCAGCAGCGCCTCGTACCCGTGCAGCTCCTTGCCGGCGTCCTCCAGCGGCGCCGTGTCGCCCGCCCCGACCACGATCACGTGCCGGACGGTCTTCAGCTGCGGCAGCACCGGCGCCAGCAGCGGGATCAGCGATCCGTCGACGATGACGACCCGGTCCTCGGCGTGGTTCGCGATGTAGACGAGCTGGTCGGGGAACAGCCGCAGGTTGAGCGTGTGCAGCACGGCCCCCATCGACGGGACCGCGAGATAGGCCTCCAGATGCTCGGCGTTGTTCCACATGAACGTGGCGACGCGCTGGTCGCCGACCACTCCGAGGCCGCGCAGCGCCCCCGCCAGCCGGGCGGCGCGCTCACCGACCTCGGCGTAGGTCCGGCGCCGCGCCCCGTCCCCGGTCCATGTGGAGACCTCGGTGTCCCCGAAGACCCCGGCGCCGTAGCGCATGATCGTCGTAATCGTCAGCGGGAAATCCTGCATGGTGCTGTACACGGCACGCCTCCTGCAAGAAAGGGCTCCAGAACGGGATTCTTGCAGCGTTGGCCGAGAGGGGCGACCCCCTGGGCGAAGGGCTAGTACAGCTCTCTCAGGCGGGTCATGGCCCGGGACACGGTGGATTTCACGGTGCCCACGCTGACGCCCAGCGTCTCGGCGATTTCGCGTTCGGACATGTCCTCGTAGTAGCGGAGCATGACGGCGAGGCGCTGGCGTTCGGGGAGGCGGTCCAGGGCGCGGCCGAGGGCGTCGTGCATCTCGCTGCGGTCGGTGTGGTCCTGGACGGGGCGGTCGGGGAGGCGGTCGGTGGGGTAGACCTCCAGCTTGCGGCGGCGCCACCAGGAGATCTGCGTGTTGACCATGGCGCGGCGGACGTAGCCGTCGACGGCGGCGCGGTCCTGGATGCGGTCCCAGGCGAGGTAGGTCTTGGCGAGGGCCGCCTGGAGGAGGTCCTCGGCCTCGGCGCGGTCGGCGACCAGCCGGTTCGCGGCGCGCAGCAGGACGGGCCTGCGCTCCGTGACGTACTCGCGGAACTCCTCGTGCCGCGTCGCGCTCACATCACCACCGGGCCAAGGGGTCGGGGGAGCCGCGCTCCCGGGTATGGTCGACGATCGCAGGAAGATCGTAATTCTGGGCCTACATAATTCACATATCCGGGTCAACCAGTTCATAATCTTTATCCCAGGTAGATCAGACATCCCCTGTTGGCCGACTTATCGCGACAAATCCGTCGACAGGCGAGGTCACGGCACGTGAGCCTTGACTCGCCGTCTTACCTCCAGTCGCCCAGAGTGATCACCGCCGGAGTGTCGCGATGCCGCCGTACGCAAGCCGTGAAGCGCGCCGCCGACGCCGCGCGGCCGTGTTCGGGACGTCCCCCGCCCGGCCCGGGGCCGCGCCGCCGCTGCGCGTCACGGCCGGGACCGTCCTGGACGCCGGCCCGCACCTGCTGGTGCTGGCCGCGGACGGCGCCGAGACCAGGATCGCGATGAGCGGGACCACCACGGTCTGGCACGGCGGGCGCGGGGGCCTCGCCGCACTCCGGCCGGGCCGCCCGGTGATCGTCCGGCAGAAGGACGGCGGCGTCGCCGACCGGGTCTGGGTCGACATCGGGCGCGTCGCCGGCACGATCCTGTCGTGCGGGCGGGGCACCGTGGAGGTGGACATGGGCGTCCACCGCCGGCGCGCCCATGTGGTGATCCCCCCGCACGCCCGCGAACGGGTGCTCGTCCGGCACCCGCGCCTGGAACCCGGATACCTGGTCGACCTGATCTGCGTCGGGTCCCCGGACGGGCCGCGGGCGGTGCGGCCCGGCACGTCCCAGCCGGGCTACCGGGCCGACGATCTGGCGGCGCCCGAGGCGACCGCGCCCGTGCCCGAGGTGCTGCACGGGACGGCGACCTGGTTCGGGGACGCGGGCGACGAGACTCCGGACGGGGTGGCCTATCCGGCGGTCGACTCCGAGGAGAGCGCCGGAGGATGCGCGGGCGCCCCGTCCGGTTGCGTTCCGCTCCCGTACCTGTCGGTGGGGAGCGAGGTCTCCGTCCACAACGAGTGCGGCGGGCGGTCCGCCGTCGTCCCGGTGGTGGAGTGCGGCTGCATGGCGGCGCGCTTCTGCGACCGGTGCGTGGAGTGCGGCGCGTCCCCGCGCGGGCGGATCGTCGAGCTGACGCCGGCCGCGTTCGCCAGGCTCGGCGGCGATCTGGACGCGGGCTGCTTCAACGCGTCCGTCCGTGTGGAGGGGGCATGGTGACGGCGTTCCAGAACACCCAGGTGCTGCTGCTCGCGGGGGTGCTGCTGGCGGCCTGCCTGGCCAAGCTGGTCTTCCGGGAGCGGACTGCGGACGCGCCCGACCACGTGCACGGCGTGCCGGTGCCGGCGGGGCTCGGGCGGCTGACGGCGGTGCGCCGCAGCCGCGGCATGACGGTCGGGCTCGGGCTCGCCGAGGGCGTCCTCGGGCTGGCGCTGCTGGTGACCTCGCACCTGTCGGTGCGGCTCGCGACGACGGTCGCGTTCGCGGCGGCGACGTGGGTGGTGGGCGAGCTGCGGGTCCACAGGCCGGACGCCGGATGCGGCTGCTTCGGCGGCCTCAGCGGCCGGAGGGTCGGACGGCGCAGCGTGCTGCGGGCCGTGCTGTTCACCTGCGCTGCGGTGGCCTCGCTCGGCGCGCCGCTCACCGGCGTGGACGTCCTGCGGGACGTGGAGGTGCAGGTCGGACTGGTGTTCGCGGTCGAGGTGGCGCTGTTCGCGGCGCTGTCCCCCGAGCTCGCGGAACTGCTGGAGCGGCGCCGGTCGCCGGCCGGAGCGCCGTGCGAGCGGCGGCACAGCCCGATGGCGGAGACGTACGCGACCCTCTACGAGAGCGCCGCGTGGGCCGCGCACGAGAACGCGATCGCGAGCGCGGCGCCGCTGGACGTGTGGCGGGAGGGCTGCCGGAGGTTCGTCGCCTTCGCCGCCCGGGTGGACGGCCGGGACGTGGAGATCGTGTTCGCCGTGTCGACCGCCGAACGGGACCGGGACGTCTTGGCCGGGATCGTGGTGCCCGAGGCGTCCGCGGTCGTCTAGCACCTTCTTGGACGAGTCCAATATCGGGCTAGAGATTCCTCGCACGGAGAGCGGGAACAGACCCCCGTGGGGGGAGAAAACGGCGGTTACCTGCTCTTTCCGACGATCTGCGGCGACGACGTCGTGTTCCGCACACGCCGTCGCCGTCCAGGCGCCCCCGCCCCGAACCACTGTGAGCACCCCGAACCACTGTGAGCGCCCCGAACCAGTGAGCGACCCGAACCGCTGTGAGGGCCGCACCATGCGATGCGGCCCTCACGTCCTAGCGGAACGGTTTCACCGGTTTCCGCCGGTCTCCTCGTCGCCGAACTCGTCCTCCTGCTGGGACGACCGGCGCCCCTCGCCGGGCCGGCGGCTCCGCATCCCGTCCCCCATGTCGGACATGAGGTCGTCCTGCCCGTGGGTGCCGCCCGGCTCGGGCGCGTAGTCGCTCGCCGGGGACCGGCCGTCCTGGTCCCGCTGGGTGGGCCAATCGTCATAGGCGCCCATGGAGGAGGACGTCTCGTCCTGGGTCGGGTACTCGTCCTGGCCGTACTCGTTGTCCGGATCCTGACCGCGGAACCGGTTTTGGTCTGTCATGTTTCCCCCCGACATAGACCTACTGCCCATTGAATGGGCATACGCCGAGGTCTTACCCACGCGCCACCGCCCGACAACACCGGGTTCAGGGCGCTCTCTGCACTTATCTAGTGCTTTCTACAAGAAAATCTAGAAAAGGTTAGATAAACCCAGAGGCAGGGCGAGCAGAATCTACGACTCTCTAAGGCTGAGGCTAGAGAGCCGGATATTCACCGGACGACACGGCTCGATGCATCTTTCTACCGCTCTCTAGCGTTTTCACTAGAGAACCGGATAGCGCGGAAGCGGCGTGCGGTCGGGTGTCCGTGCTGGTCGAGTGTCCGTGCTGGTCGGGTCGGGTGCGCCGGTCAGGCGGGTTGCGAGCGGAGGAACGTGCCGAAGTGCGGGACCGTGAACGCGACCATGCCGCGCTCGGCGCTGTAGATGAGGCCCTTCTTGATGAGCCCGTCACGGGCGGGCGACAGGCTGGACGGTTTGCGGCCCAGCTCGTCCGCGACCGCCGCCGTGGGCACCGGGTCGTCGCCGAGCATGGCCATCGCGCGCATGTAGTCGCGCTCGGCGGGGGTGGCGCGCTCGTAGCGGCTGCCGAAGAAGCCGACCGCGAGCTCGCTCTCCGCCTCCGGGGCGGCGACCTTGATGTCGTCCGCCGTGATCGGGGTGTCGGGCGCGACGTCCCAGACGACCTTCGCGTACGCCTGGACGAAGTAGGGGTAGCCGTCGGCCGCGCCGTACAGGGCGTCGAGGGCGTCCTTGGTGAACGTCACGTCCTCGCGCTCGGCCGGCGCCAGCAGCGCGAAGTCCGCCGACTCGCGGTCGAGCCGGTCGATCCGCGCGTACCGGAAGAGCCGCTCGGAGTAGGACTTGCTGGCCGACAGCACGGCGGGCAGGTGCGGGAGCCCCGCGCCCACCACGATCAGCGGCCCGCCGACCTGCGACAGCTCGTGGCAGGCGGCGCACAGCGCCGAGACGTCGTCGGCGGGGATGTCCTGCATCTCGTCGACGAACAGGGCGATCCCGACCCCGACGTCGGTGGCGACGGACGCCGCGTCGACGAACAGCTCGGTGAGGTCGATCTCCAGGTCGCCGGAGTCGGCGCGCCCGCGCGACGCGGGCACGTCGATGCCGGGCTGCCATCGGTGCGCCCGCGCCTTGCCCTTGCCGGACGTCTCGGGCTCCGCCTGCGCGAACGCCTTGAGGACGCCGAGGAAGTCCTCGATGCGGTCGGGGGCGCGGTGCCGGGGCGCCAGCTCCCGGACGGCCCGGTGCAGCGCCGAGGCGACCGGCCGGCGGATCGACTGGTCGGGCCGGGCCTCGATCTTGCCCGTCCCCCACAGCCGCTGGATCGCCTGCGACCGGAACGCGTTGAGCAGCACGGTCTTGCCGACCCCGCGCAGCCCGGTGACGATCATGCTGCGCTCGGGACGGCCGCGGGCCACGCGTTCGAGCACCACCTCGAACTGCTTCAGCTCGCGGTCGCGGCCGGCCAGCTCCGGGGGGCGCTGCCCGGCGCCGGGGGCATAGGGATTGCGCACGGGGTCCACGCTCTCGGACTCTATGAGGCGATATAGCTGCGGCCGTAGATTTGCGTAGAAAACGCTGCGGCGTGTCGCGCGCTCCCCTCGCCGCGCGCAACGCGCCGGGGCCTCGTGACCTCGCGCGGCCGTCGCCACCATGTCGCCTCCCCGGGCGAGCGCGTCCGAACAGGTCGAACTTCTGTTCGACTATTCGAACACAGTAGCGCACGCGTCCGGCCCCGTCACGCGAACCGCGGAGAACGGCCGGGGCCGCGAAGAGCGGATCCGCCCGGCACGGGGCTACCGGGCAGATCCGCCCGCGGCGGTCAGGCGAGCGACTCGTCGGCGTCGGACCGATGGGGCACCTGCTCGGCCGGGACGGTGCCCATGCGGCCGGCCTGGAAGTCCTCGAACGCCTGGATGATCTCGTCGCGGGTGTTCATCACGAACGGGCCGTACCGGGCGACGGGCTCGCGGATCGGCAGCCCGCCGAGGACGAGGATCTCCCACCCGTTCGCGCTGGCGGCCGGCTGGCTGTCGGCGGCGCGGACCACCAGTCCGTCACCGGTGCCCGTGTGGTGCGAGCCGGCGAACACGGCGAGCTGCCCCTCGTCCAGCCCGGCCTCCTCGACGCCGGCCGTCCCGCGCCCGGAGAGCACGTAGACCAGCGCGTTGAAGTCGCGCGGCCAGGGCAGCGCCAGCCGGGCGCCGGGCGCGACCGTCGCGTGCAGGTAGTTGATCGGCGTGTAGGTGACGCCGGGCCCGTCGTACCCGGCGAGCGACCCGGCGATGACGCGGACGAGGGACGAGCCGTCGTCGGCCGCCAGCAGCTTGACGTCGCGCGCCTTGATGTCCTGGTAGCGCGGCGGTAGCCACTTCTGCGCGCGCGGCAGGTTCACCCACAGCTGGACGCCGTGGAACAGCCCGCCCTTGGCGACCAGCTCGGGCGGCGGCTGCTCGATGTGCTGGATGCCGGACGCGGCCGTCATCCACTGGGTGGCGCCGTCGGCGATGAGACCGCCGCCCCCGGTGGTGTCCTGGTGCTGGAACGCGCCGTCGATGATGTAGGTGACCGTCTCGAAGCCGCGGTGCGGATGCCACGGAGTGCCTTTTGCCTCACCCGGCAGATACTCGACTGCTCCCATGTGGTCAAGGAGCAGGAACGGGTCGGCCAGGGACAGGTCGATGCCCGGGAAGGGGCGCCGGACCTGGAAGCCCTCGCCTTCGAGGTGGCGCTGGGCGGTCACGACCTTCGCGACGCGCCGCCAGTCGGTGCCGCTCTCCGGCAGCACCGGGAGGCGGGGCAGGGTCAGCGGGTCGGCCATCACGGCAGGCATGGGTTCTCCCCTCGTTCGGGTGCCCGTCCGGCCGGGCGGTGCACTGCTGCGTGCAACATAGTTGATGATTCAACTATTTCCGCGGACGGGTACCGCGTCCCGTCCTGCTACCGTGAAGATAGCGCGCACTAGTTGAATCTTCAACATATGTTCTATACTTTCCGGTATGAGCGAACCTCGCTGGCTCGATGCCACCCAGCAGCGTGATTGGCGGGCATACGTGGACGGCAGCGTCCGGCTCACCGAGATCATGGACCGGGACCTCAAGACCAAGCACGGCCTGTCGGTGTCGGAGTACGAGATCCTCGTCCGGCTGTCGGAGGCCCCCGAGCGCCGGCTCCGGATGGCCGAACTCGCCGAGAACGCCAGCCAGTCGCGCAGCCGCCTGTCGCACACCTGCTCCCGCCTGGAGAGCAAGGGCCTGGTCAAGCGGGACAGCTGCCCCAACGACAAGCGCGGCGTCTACGCCCACCTCACCGACGAAGGGTTCACGGCGCTCGAACGCGCCGCCCGCGACCACGTCGAGACCGTCCGGGAGTTCTTCATCGACGTGATCGAGCCCGCCGACCTCGAAGCGGTCGGGCGCGCGTTCGGCCTCGTCCTGAAGCGCCTCGGCCCCGCGTCCTGACCCCGCCCTGACCCGGAGCCCCGCTACAGCGGGACGGTCACCCCGGTCAGGAAGCCGACGGACACCAGGGTCAGGAACCCCCAGGCGAGCATCATGCCGATGCCGAACGTCCGCCACCGGCCGCCGACCTTCCAGATGAGCAGCCCGCCGAGCCCGAACGCCAGCAGCAGCAGCGTGATGAACTGCGGCAGCAGGCTCGGACGGCGGCTCATCATCAGCGGCGCCCACATCATCACGACGTCGACGAACACGAACACGCCGAAACCCGCCGCCAGCGCCTTCACGTCCCTGCCGAGGAACGCCCGCCAGCGCTCGAGGACCACCTGCGCCTTGTCCGTCGGCAACAGCGGCTGTGCCGCCGCCCCCTGCTCGACCTCCACACTGTGCGCCACGGAGAAGATCTCATCTTCGAGGCTGGGGAGGTCGCTCTCCTGCGCTTCCGCCATCCCGGCTCCCTCTGGACCGGACGTCGCCGGACGACATGCCCGGCGGGTGAACGAGGGTCCACGGCCCGTCCGTCCCGGCCCCTATCCGGCGGGCGCGCCTTCAAACGCACGGTAGTGGATCAGTCCTGCCGCACGGACACCCCCGCACCTGCGTATGCTGCAAAGATGCCAGGTAGAGGGCCGATTTCCAGCGGGACTTTGCTCGCCGCCGCGCTCGCGGTGACGCTCGCCGCGGCCGGTTGTGGCCGCGGTTCCGACGACTCGGGCGAACCGGCACCGTCCGCGACCCCGCCGACCGCGACCGGCACGACCGCGCCGCCGCCGTCGCCGACCCCGACGAAGCAGGGCTTCCAGGCCGAGATCACCAAGGTGACCGCCGGCGACCTCACGTCGTCGTGGCGGAAGGGCTGCCCCGTGGCGCCGTCCGGGCTCCGCATGATCGAGATGACCTACTGGGGCATGGACGACAAGCCGCACACCGGCGGACGGCTCGTCGTCAACGCCAAGGCGGCCGGCGACCTCGTCTCCGTCTTCAGGAAGCTGTACGGCATGCGCTACCCGATCGAGCGCATGGAGCCGGTCGACAAGTACGGCGGCAGCGACTTCGACTCGATCGAGGCCAACAACACCTCCGCGTTCAACTGCCGCAACGCGACCGGGTCGAGCTCGTTCTCCCAGCACGCGTACGGCCTCGCGATCGACATCAACCCCTGCCAGAACCCGTACGTCTACGCGGACGGACGCACCGCCCACAAGGACTGCGCGAAGTACAAGAACCGCAAGCTGGACGCCCCCGGAATGATCCACGCCGGCGACCGGGTCGTGAAGGCGTTCGCCTCGATCGGCTGGGGCTGGGGCGGCGAGTGGAGCGGTGCCCGGGACTACCAGCACTTCTCCGCGTCCGGCCGCTGAGTCCGGATCACATCATCAGGAGCGCGGCGACGAGGACCGCGACGACCGCCACGACGGCCAGGATGCCGACGATCATGCCGACGTTCGGCCCGGACTTCTGCGGCTGCGCCTGGCTGGCGAAGTTCTGGAACTGGTGCGTCGTTCCCGCCGGATCATTCGGTGTCTGCGACATGCCGAAGAGGGTAACGGATGACTTATGCCCGAGTCGCCCACCTTGTGACGTTCCGCGGTCATGGGCCGCCCGGCTCCGAGCGGAGAGTGTGGGATTCGAACCCACGAGGACTGTCCCCAGCCCTGGGCGCTTTCAAGGCGCCTGCACTAGTCCACTATGCGAACTCTCCAGGCGGCCGGCGTGCGGCCACCCCGCCACGATAGCGGGCACGGCGGCGTGCCATCGACCGCATATGCGGAGTTCACCCGACCCTGACGTCGGCGTGCGCGCGGTCGCAGCCGCACGGCTTCCGTCCCGCGGTGAACGTCATCGTCGCGGCGCCCTGCACGCCGCCGGCCTTGCCTTTCCTGGACGCGGTCACCCGCACGGGCACCCCCGCCAAGGGACGGGCCTCGCCGCCGAGGGTGACCTGCAGGGCGTCCGGGCCCGACCAGGTGCAGGGAACCCGACCGCACGAGGGCGTCGCCCGCGCGGAGACGGGCAGGGTCGTGCACGGCAGGTCCCCGACGCAGACACGGATGCGCCAGCGGTCGCCCGCCAGGGCCCGCAGTCCCGACACGCTGACGGTGACCGGCGGCGCGCACGGGGCGCACAGCACCTGGCCGGACGAAGAACCCGAGCAGCCCGCGCACAGCGCCAGGAACGCCGCGGCCGGCGCCGGCCGCACTCTGCCGATCATGGCCGCTCGGACGCGCCCCGGCCGCCTACGGTTCCTCGGGGACGCGGTAGCCGGGGATCGACGGCCAGCGGACCGTCATGACGACCGACTCCTCCTCGGCCTCCCACGAGTGGTCGACGCCGCGTCCCCACACGACGTAGTCGCCCTGCTCGGCGAGCACCACGTCGCGGCCCGGGAACTCCAGCCGGAACCGGCCGCTGATCAGGACGAGCAGGGCCGTGCGCTTCTCGCCGTCCGTCCACCGGGCGCGCCGCTCGCCCTTCGGATGGACGCCCCACTTGATCTCGACCTCGCCGCTGTGCCGCAGGTCGCCGGGCGGCTTGAAGTGCCCGAGCAGCCAGCCCCGGTCACCGGCGGCGTCCGGGCCGGCCTTCCCCACGTACAAGCCATCGCCGTCCGTCACGGGACGCCACGTTAGCGCCCCGGCCGGCTCAGGACTGCGGGCGCTGGAAGGCGAAGCCGTCACCGACCACGGCGGCCAGCGTCAGGTACGCCTCCCGGGTGGCGGGGGCGAGCTGCTCCAGCTCCACCTCGGCGCCCTCCTCCAGGTGGTCGTCGTAGGGGATGCGGACGACGGCGCGGCAGCGGCTCTCGAAGTGCGCCTGGAGCTTGTCGAGGTCGACCTGGCTGCGGGTGCGGTTGCGGACCATCGACAGGACGACGACGCCGTTGCGGACGAGGTGCCCGTGATCGTGCGCCTCCAGCCAGTCGAGGGTCGCGCTCGCGGACCGGGCACCGTCCACCGACGGGGAGCTGACCAGGACGAGCTGGTCGGCGAGCGCCAGCACGCCCGCCATCGCCGAGTGCAGCAACCCGGTGCCGCAGTCGGTGATGCAGACCGAGTAGTACTGCTCCAGGACGACAGCGACGGCCGCGTAGTCCTCGGCGGAGAACGCCTCGCTGACCGCGGGGTCGCGGTCGGACGCGAGGATCTCCAGCCGCGCCTCGTTCTGCGAGGTGAACGCGCGCACGTCCGCGTACCGGTGGATCTGCTCGCGGTTGTTGAGCAGGTCGCGGACGGTCGCGGCCGTCTCCAGCCGCACCTTGTCGGAGAGCGTCCCGCGGTCGGGGTTGGCGTCCACCGCGATGACCCGGTCGCCGCGGAAGGACCCCAGCATCGAGCCGAGGCCGGTGGTGGTGGTCGTCTTGCCGACGCCGCCCTTCAGCGACATGACCGCGACCCGGTGGTGGCCGCCGGCGACGGAGGTGCGGGCACGCGCGATCAGGTCCTTGCGGCGCAGCTCGCCCTGCGACTCGCCCGGGTGGACGCTGCCGCCGGTCGCCTTGTAGACGGCGCGCCGCCATCCCGAGGAGGGCGCGATGCGGCGCTCGCCGAGGAGGTTCTCGGAGCTGAGGTTGTCGGTGTCCTGCGGCTGCTGCGGCGGGGCGGCGTGCCCGGGCGGGATCATCTGCCCCTGCCCGGCCGGGTAGCCGTACCCCTGGTAGGGCTGCCCCGTGTTCGGGTCGACCTGCTGGTAGGGCTGGCCCGGGACGGCGTTCGGGTCCTGCGCGTACGGCTGGCCCGTGTTCGGGTCGACCTGCTGGTACTGCTGCTGGTACTGCTGGGCGGCGGGGTCGGCCGCGTACGGCTGGCCCGGGTACGGCCCGCCCGCGTTCGGGTCGGACGGCGGGAACTGCTGGACACCGGGGTCGGGCGCGTACGGCTGCCCGGTACTCGGGTCGACCGGCGCATACGGCTGGCCTGTACTCGGGTCGACCGGCGGGAACTGCTGCGCGGCGCCGTTCGCGTCCTGCGGGAACGGCTGGCTCCTGGTCTGCTCGGCCGCCGGGTACGGCGGGTTCATCGCCGGGAACGGCTGCTCACCGGGGGCCAGCGGACGGCCGGTGTTCGGGTCGAGCGGCACGTACGGCTGCCCGGAGTCGTCGGTGTCCTGCGGGTAGGGCTGCCCGGTGGCGGGGTCGATCGGCTGGTACTGCCCGGCGGCGTCCTGCGGCGGGAACTGGCCGGACGGGTACGGCGGAAGCTGGTCGAGCGGCGGCGCGGCGGCGCCGTTGGCGTCGAACGGCGGCTGCGGGCCCAGCGCGGGGTCGTAGGGCGGGGCGTAGGGCGGCGGGAGCATCCCGCCGTCGAACGGCTGCGGGATGGGGCCGCCGTCGTAGGGCGGGGGCTGCGGGGGGCCGAAGTTCTCGGGGGCGTAGCCGGTGCTCTCCGGGGGGTTCTGGAAGGCGGGCGGCGCGGCGAGCCAGGGGTTGTTCTCCGGGACGGCGGGCGGCTGCGGCTGCGATGGCGTTTCGGGCGCGGCCTGCGGCTCCTGCGGAGCGGCGGCCGGGGGCGCGTTCTCCTGCTCGGCCGGGCCCGGTCCGGGCGCCGGTTCGCCCTCGGCGGCCGGTTCCGCCGTGTCCCCGCTCATCGCGTCCAGAGAGGCCAGCCGCTCCTCCAGGGAGCGCCCGTCGTGCTCGTTCCTCGCCACCGTTCTTCCCCCTCGGGCACGCCTCTGATGATCAACACGGTGCAGGTGGGCAAAATGGCCCCCAGGCAGGATACCCATGAGCCAATACCACGCATCCCGCGCGTAGATCGGCTTTGGGGCGGGACGCGGGGAGCCTGGAGCCGCGCGGCGGGACGCCCGGTAGCGTGACCGGTATGCATGCGATCGTGATCCGCGAGCCGGGCGGGGCCGACGTCCTGGAGTGGACGCGGGTACCGGATCCGGAGCCGGGGCCGGGTGAGGTGCTGATCGAGGTGGCGGCGAGCGCGGTCAACCGCGCGGACGTCATGCAGCGGATGGGCTTCTACCCGCCGCCGCCCGGCGCTCCCCCGTACCCGGGCCTGGAAGTGTCCGGACGCGTCGCCGGGCTCGGCGCCGGAGTGACCGGGATCGGCGTCGGGGAGGAGGTGTGCGCGCTGCTCGCCGGGGGAGGGTATGCCGAACGGGTCGCGGTGCCCGCCTCGCAGGTGCTCCCGGTGCCCCGCGGGGTGGACGTCGTCGACGCGGCCGGACTCCCGGAGGTCGCGTGCACGGTGTGGTCGAACGTGGTGGTGCTGGGCGGTCTGCGCGCGGGCGAGACGCTCCTCGTCCACGGCGGCGGCAGCGGCATCGGCACGTTCGCGATCCAGCTCGCCAAGGCGCGCGGCGCGCGGGTGGTGACGACGGTGGGCGGCCCCGAGAAGGCGGCCCGCTGCCGGGAACTCGGCGCGGACGCCACCGTGAACTACCGCGAGGAGGACTTCGTCGACAGCGGCCCGTACGACGTGATCCTCGACCTGATCGGCGCCAAGTACCTGGCGAGGAACGTGGAGGCCCTCGCCACCGGCGGACGGCTGATGGTGATCGGCCTCCAGGGCGGGGCGAAGGCGGAGCTGGACATCGGCAAGCTCCTGCGCAAACGGGCGCTGGTCCATGCCACGACGCTGCGGTCCCGTCCGTTGGAGGAGAAAGCGGAGATCGTGGCCGGGGTCCGTGAGCACGTGTGGCCGCTGCTGGAATCTGGGGACGTCCGGCCGGTCATCGACCGGAGGTTCCCCATGGCGGACGCGGCCCGCGCGCACGAGCTGCTGGAGGAAAGCGGTCACGTCGGCAAGATCCTGCTGACCGTGTGAGGATGTGGAGTCTATGAGCGAGCCTTCGAAGAACATGTCCGGCCAGGAACCGCAGGTACTCGTGGTCGGCCCCAACGGCATCACCATGGAGAGCTCCGGCGAGAGCGAGTCCGAGGGCAAGTCGGTGACCGAGATGGTCGAGCAGCCGGCGAAGGTGATGCGGATCGGCGGGATGATCCGCCAGCTCCTGGAGGAGGTCAAGGCGGCCCCCCTGGACGAGGCGAGCCGGGCCCGGCTCCGGGAGATCCACAAGTCGTCCATCAAGGAGCTGGAGGACGGCCTCGCCCCCGAGCTGGTCGAGGAGCTGGAGCGGCTGTCGCTGCCGTTCACCGAGGGCGTCGTGCCGAGCGAGTCGGAGCTGCGGATCGCGCAGGCGCAGCTCGTCGGCTGGCTGGAGGGCCTGTTCCACGGCATCCAGACGACGCTGTTCGCGCAGCAGATGGCGGCGCGGGCCCAGCTGGAGCAGATGCGGCGCGCGCTGCCCGCCGGGATGATGCCGCCCACCGAGGAGGAGCAGGCCCCCGGCCCGCGCTCGTCCGGCCCCTACCTGTAGCGAACTGATACGGCCGCCCCCGCAGGACGTCCTGCGGGGGCGGCCGTCCTACGGGAAGAGGCGTTCCAGGACTTCGGCCACTCCGTCGTCGTCGTTGCGGGACGTCTTGTGCGTCACGGCCGCCAGCACCAGCGGGTGCGCGTTCGCGACGCCGTAGGAGGTGCCCGCCCAGGTGAGCATCGGCAGGTCGTTGGGCATGTCGCCGAACGCGACGACGTCGTCCGACACGAGGCCGTGCTCGGTGCAGAGGGCGGCGAGCGCGCTGGCCTTGGTCACGCCGAGGGCGCTCATCTCCAGCAGGCCCCGCCCGGACGAGTGCGTCACGGTGACGATGTCGCCGACGGCCTGCGTCGCCTTCTCCGACAGCGTGTCGGGGTCGGCGTCCGGGTGGAAGGCGAGCAGCTTGGTGCCGGGCTTGGTGACGAGTTCCTCGCCGTCGACGCTGCGTCCGCCGATGGACTCCGCGTCCCAGTTGCCGAGGTGGAAGGTGTTCTCGAAGTAGAACCCGGCCGGATGCTCCACCGCGAACCGCAGGTCGGGGGAGATGGCGCGCAGCCGCGCGACGGCCTCCGCCATCACGTCCGGCTGGATCTGCCGGGCCTGCAGGACGGTCTCGGTGTGCAGGTCGTACACGACGGCGCCGTTGGCGCAGATCGCGACGCCGTGGTGGGCGACGGCGGCGGCGATGTCGGCCATCCAGCGCGGTGGCCGCCCGGTGACCATGACGAGCATCGACCCGGCCTGCTCGACCCGGGCCAGGGCGTCGACGGTCCGGGGGGAGATCGTGCCGTCGGAGCGCACGATCGTCCCGTCGAGGTCAGTGGCGATCACGCGCGGCGAGAACTGGCTCATGTCACCTTCCTGGGCAGATGCCACAAACCATAAGCGACGCCGGTGACACCGTGACCTTGGGCCTGGACTGACCGGCGAACAAGGTCGAAACTTCTTCACGTTCGTTGTCGCAGGGAAGGTAGCCATGTTCACCAGATCCCCCCGCCTCGCGTCGGCGGCCTTAGCAGGCGCCCTCGCACTCGGTTCCCTCACCGTCCCCGTCCCGGCGTCGGCCGCACCCGTCGCGGCGCCGCTCGCCGCGCCCCTCGCCGCTCCCGCGTCCGTCCAGGTCGACGGCGCCGTCAACGTGCGCGACATCGGCGGCTACACGGCCGCCGACGGACGCCGCGTCCGCGGCGGCCTGGTCTACCGCTCCGCGTCCCTCAGCGAGGTCACCGACACCGGCGTCGCCCAGCTCGGACGGCTCGGGCTCACGGCGTCCGTCGACTTCCGCTCCGGCCTCGAAGTGACGCTCTCCGGCCCCGACCGCCTGCCCGGCGGCGTCGCCCCGGTCGCCGCGCCGATCGCCTCCCTCTCCCCCACACTGCTGGACCTGATGCCGGAGCTCCTCCAGATGATCCTCGCCGACGACAAGCCCGGCGAGTTCATGGCGGTCACCTATCGCAGCTTCATCCACGACCCCGACACGCGCCGGCGGTTCGCGGACACACTGCGGCGCATCGCGGCCGGACAGGGCGCCGTCCTCTACCACTGCACCGAGGGCAAGGACCGGACGGGCGTGATGACCGCGATCCTGCTGACCGCCCTGGGCGTCGACAAGGCGCAGGTGTACGACGACTACATGCGCTCCAACGAGGAACTCGCCGAGAAGAACGAGGAGGAACTCGCTGAACTCGCCAAGTACGGCATCGACCCGGCACTCATCGAACCGCTCCTGACCGTCCGCACCTCTTACCTGGACGCCGCGTTCGACCAGATCAAGCGCGACTACGGGACGTTCGACGCGTTCCTCACCCAGGGGCTCGGAATCGACGCCGCCACCCAGGCGGCCCTCCGCACACGGCTCCTGCAGTAGACGCGAACGGGGCCCGTCCTACAGCGGACGGGCCCCGGCCATGCGGAACGTCAGCGCTTGACGGGCTCCAGGACGTCCTGGCCCAGGAACTTCTGCAGCGCCTCGGGGACGCGCACCGACCCGTCGGCACGCTGGTGGTTCTCCAGGATCGCGACCATCCAGCGCGTGGTCGCCAGCGTGCCGTTCAGCGTCGCGACCGGCTGGTTCCTGCCGTCCGCGTCGCGGTACCGCACCGCCAGCCGCCGCGCCTGGAACTCGGTGCAGTTCGACGTCGACGTGACCTCGCGGTACGTGTTCTGCGTCGGCACCCACGCCTCGCAGTCGTACTTGCGGGCCGCGCTGGAGCCGAGATCGCCCGCCGCGACGTCAATCACCCGGTACGGGATCTCGACCTTCGCGAGCATCTCCTTCTCCCAGTCGAGCAGCCGCAGGTGCTCGGCGTGCGCGTCGGCCGGATCGCAGTAGGAGAACATCTCCACCTTGTCGAACTGGTGCACGCGGATGATGCCGCGCGTGTCCTTGCCGTAGGACCCGGCCTCGCGGCGGAAGCACGACGACCACGCCACGTACCGCCGCGGCAGCTCGTCGATGATCTCGTTCATGTGGTACGCGGCGAGCGGCACCTCCGACGTCCCGACCAGGTAGAGGTCGTCCTCGGGGAGCCGGTACACCTCGGCGGCGTGCGCGCCGAGGAAGCCGGTGCCCTCCATCGCCTCCGGCTTCACCAGGACCGGCGGGTACATCGGGACGAACCCGGCGGCGACGGCCGTCTCCATGGCGAGGTTCAGCAGCGCGTACTGCAACCGCGCGCCCACACCCGTCAGGTAGTAGAACCGGGCGCCCGACACCTTGGCGCCGCGCTCCATGTCGATGGCGCCGAGGCTCTCGCCCAGCTCCAGATGGTCCTTCGGCTCGAAGTCGAACGACGGCGGCTCGCCGACGTGCTCCAGGACGACGAAGTCCTGCTCGCCGCCGGGCGGGGCGCCCTCCTCGATCAGGTTCGGCACGTCCTTGATCGCCGCGTCGAGTTCCGCGCCGAGCCGGTCGGCCTCCGCCTCCAGCTCCTTGACCTGCTGCGACAGCTCCTTCGCGCGGGCGAGCAGCGCGTCCCGCTCGTCGCCCTTCGCCTTGGAGACGGACTTGCCGAGACTCTTCTGCTCCGCCCTGAGCTGCTCGAACGACGTCAGCGCCGAGCGGCGCCTCCCGTCCAGGTCGAGCAGCACGTCGACGACGGCGTCATCCTCACCGCGGGCGCGCTGCGACGCGCGCAGCCGCTCCGGATCCTCTCGAAGAGCTCGCAGGTCAATCACAGACCCGAGGCTACCGTTCCGGCGCCCCCGTACGCGCGCGCATAACGCCCTTCTACCGGACGCCGCTCGCCAGCAGCGCGTGCGCGGGCAGCGCCACCTTGCCGCCGTCCACCCCGTAGTCGGCGATGATCGTGTCGTAGGCGTCCTTGATCAGGGCGACGGTCTCCGCGTCCTGCCGTCCGACGATGACGCCGTTCGTGCCGACCCTGGACAGCGCGCCCGTCTCCCACCACTCCTCGGGGTCGACGACGTGCTCCCAGGTCACCTCCTCGATCGCGACCTCGGTCAGCCCCGCCTCCGCGACCAGCCCCCGGAACGCGGCCGCCTCGCCGTACCGCAGGAACGGCGACTCGGGAATGTCGTCCGGCCACGCCACCCCGGCCTGCTCGATCGCCTCCCGGACGATCGCGAGGGCCCCGCTGCCCGGCATCACCCAGCAGCTCAGCGCCAGCCGCCCGCCCGGCCGCAGCACCCGCCGCAGCTCGGCGATCGCCGCACCGGGATCGCCCACGTGGTTGATGACGAAGTTGCCGGCGACCGCGTCGAACTCCGCGTCCCCGAACGGCACCTCGGGCAGGACGGCGACCCGCACGTCCAGCCCGGGGACGTTCCGGGCGGCCGTCTCCGCCATGCTCTCCTCGGCGTCCATCGCCGACACCTGCGCGCCGCGCCGGACGGCCTCCCGCGAGACGAACCCCGGGCCCGTCCCGACGTCGAGGAACCGCGTCCCATCGGTCACCCCGGCCGCGTCCAGCAGCGGACCGACCAGGTAACGGGTGAGCCGGGCGAACCCCCGCTCGTACGCGGCGGCCCGCCCGGCCCACAGTTCCCGCTCGTAGAGATCGAAGTCCATGCCCACCAGGGCACCCTACGTCAGCGCACGTCCACGTAGTCGTCCCTGTAGGTCTTGACGTAGGTGGACGTGGCGCTGGTGTAGGCGCGCCATGTGCCGTCCTTGGACGCCTTGAAACCCTTGCGGAAGCGGCCCAACCTGTCGGTCTTCTGCGTCCCCAGGTAGGTCCACGTGGAAGAGCCCTTCGGACGGAAGTAGAACTTGATCGTCTTGTAGGCGTAGGGCTTCCACTTGTCGGTCTCCCGGTAGAGCGTCCCTACTACGGTGACGGTGCGCCCCTTCTGCACCGGCTCCGGGCCCGCGGTGAAATCGATGATCCGGGTCCGGTACCTGACATCGATGTAGTCGGTACCGCTGATCGACGGCTCGGCGTAGTCGCCGCGGGGGACGACCAAGCGCCAGTATCCGTCCCGGTCCGCGCGCCCCTGGACGTTGAACGTTCCGTCGCCGAAGACCAGCACGGCACCTTTGTTGCTCCACACTTTGCGGTCGGTGGAGAACTGGAGCTGCACGGAGGCGTTCCCTGGAGCGCCGACCCACCGGCCGTCCGCCAGCCTGTTCATCACGCGCCCGTACCCCGTGACCATGTCGCCCCTGCCGACCGGCTCAGGCCCTGCGTTCCCCCCGGTAATGGCCGTCCGGTACGCGACCGAGCGGACCAAGGTGTGCGCTTCGGACGAAAGGTAGAGGTGGTAGTCCTCAGGCCGCCCGACCGGATCGTTGGCGAACTGAGCCGACCACGCACCGTCCTCGGTGACGGTCACCTTCGCGCTGTAGTTGCCGGCGGCGTCAGTCGTCGCGGTCGCGACCGTCTTCCAGTCGCCGCCGGTCGCCGGATCGAACTGGAGGGTGACCTGCCTGCCCGCCACAGGCCCCCACACCTTGTCCCGGCCCTCCCGCTCGAGCCGCCCGCTGACGGTGACCTGGTCGCCCACGATCATGCGGTCGGGCACGCCCACCGTGACCCGGGTGACGAGTTTCCGCGTCCAGACCGGAAGCGCCGTACTCGTGGTGGGTCGGTACAGGAAATCGCCGGCGAAGACGAATTGGGCGTCGCCCGACCAGGTGAAGTCGACGGTTCCCCGTGCCCAGCCGTCCGCTCCGGTGATCGCCGGGGCGGCCCCGTTCCCGCCGGACAGGCGCAGCGCGGCGCCCTGCACCGGTGCCAGGTCGCCGCCCGCGGTACGGCTCATCAGCCGTCCGCTGTAGGTGACCTCGGGGTGGTCCGCGTCCACGACGTCCGGGGCGACCTTGAAGTCGGTGATCACCGTGTCCAGTCCGTTGTCGACGGTGGCACGCTGCTTGTAGAGGACGGTCCGGTCGGCGTTGGTCAGCTCGACGTCGACCCACCAGCGGCCCTGCTCGACGGTGACCGCGGACTTCGTCCGCCACACGCCGTTCACCGCGGTGCCTTCGACCAGCTCGAAGTCGTCCGCCGTGAGGGTCTCCGCCGGGCCGCCCGGGTACGCCCGCGCGACGGCGCGCACCTTCGAGATGTCGTTGTTCGACTCGGCCGCGACCTCGATCTTCGTCGTGGCGCCGGGCGTCAGGACGCGGGCGCCGAGCACCCGCAGGTACTCCGCGGCGGAGGCCGGGGCGGCGGCGAGGGAGAGCGTCATGACGACGACCGTGAGCAGAGCGAGCAACCGGCGCACAGGGGTCTCCCTTTTCGGGGGGTGATGTGTCACGTGACGTCCACGTAGTCACTCGGCGCGTTGGAGCCGAGGTAGCCGGCGCTCTCCCAGTAGCGGGCCAGCCAGGTGCCGTCCTGGGACGCCGTGAACGTCTTCTTGAACCAGCCGTCGCTCCCCGTCTTCGTGATCGCCATCTTCGTCCACGTCGACGAGCCCTTGGGCTTGAAGTAGATGTGGATGTTGGCGTTGGGCCCGGCGCCCGCCACGTCCCGGAACCGGTACAACAGCCCCTTGACCGTGATGGTCCCGCCCTTCTTCACGGGCTCGGGAGAGGCGTTGTAGTGGTAGATGTGCGTCCTGTACTTGATGTCGATGTAGTGGGTACCGCTCACGACCGGCATGTACTCGCTGTCGCCCGCGTAGCGGGCGCGCCAGTAGCCGTCCTTCTTGGAGTCGTCGGTCGTGAGGTGGAACCACCCGTCGGAGTACGTGTTCTGCGTCGCCATCGTCCGCCACGTCTTGCCGTCCGCAGAGAACTCCATGATCACTCGCGCCTGGGCGAGGCCGTTCAGGTCGCTGACCAGATGCCCGGTGACGCCGAGCGGGTCACCGTAACCCCCGGGCTCCGGTTCGACGTTGATGTCGGCGAACGCCACGGGCCTGCGGACGTCCAGGGTGCCCGCTGACGCGTGGCTGCCCATCAGAAACGCCGTGTCTCCGGCGACCACGGTGAAGGGGCCGGATCTGTCAGGCGCGGGCTTCAGTTGAAACGTCCCGTCCTTGAGCGTGTACCCCCTCGCCAGCAGCTTCTGCTCGGGCTTCCCATAGTTCAGGTAGCCCTCGACCGTGACGTCGCCCGCCGGTACGAGTCCCGCGGCCCCGCGGCGGAGCACCTTCCCCTCCACGGTCATACCGGTGCCGATGGCGACGGGCATCAGCGTCTGTACCCAGGCGGATGTCTGCGTCGCCTGCTTGGCGATCGTGGGAGTACTGCCGTACGTGCCCGCTTCGCAAAGGGTTCCCTGCCGAGGGAACCGGACGTACAGGGGATCCATGCCGTTCAACGCGAGCCCGAACGATCCGTCCGCCGCGGTCGTCACGGCCTTGCCTCCACCCTGGACGGCGGCGCTCGGCACGGGCGCGGGCGCCACGTCCCGTGACTTCTGCACCATGACCTTGCCGTGGACGTCCACTTCGGGGTGGTCGGCGTCGATGACGTCCGGTCCAGTCGTGACGTCGGTGATGGTCGTCTGATAACAGTCGCGGAAGTCCGTATACCCCTTGGCCGTGGCGCCGTCCGCGGATTCGACCAGCACTTCGACGGAGTTGTTGCCGGGGCGCGTCTCCACGTCCGGGTGGAAGGTCGCCCGCCAGGTGCCGTCTTTGTCGGTCCCGGCCACGCGTTCGAATTCCAGTGTCGCGTAGACATCGGCCCTGGAGTTCGGATGCCGTACGTTCGCACGGACGTCCGTGACACCGCTCGCGGACTTGGCGGTAACCGTGACGGTGGCCACCCGGTCCGGGTCGAGCCGGTCGAAGGCGGTGGTCACCTTGAGGTCGGTGACGTCCGCGTGCGCGGCCGGGGGGACGGCGAACATGACCGACGCCGCGAGGGCGGCGGTCGCGAGGATGGTTGAGCAAGGACGCAACGGAGGACCTCTCCACTTAATGCTGGCGTGGTGAAGACGTCCAAGATCCATTTCCGGTTTACGGCGGGTGATCACACTTTGGTCACCGCCGGCTGGACGTGAGCACGTCGCGCGCTTCGGCCGCGTCCCGGCCCGCCTCCGCCACGACCTCCACCAGGGAGTGGTGGTCGAACACCGAGCGGCGATCGGTGAAGTGCGCCTTGAAGAGCCCCTCGACGACCGGACATCTTCGCAAGAACTGCACCGCTGCATGAACGGGCAGGTCAGGGGTCAGGAGGAGCCGCCGGTGCGGATGTCGGTGAGCCAGGTGGCGGCTTCGGTGAAGTCGGTGTCGTGGGTGCCGCGGCGGATGTCGGGGCGGACGCCGTCGGCGCGGGCGTAGGAGCCGACGAAGCGGAGGTCGGCGCAGACGCGGCGCAGGCCCATCAGGGCCTCGCCGACGCGGGCGTCGGCGACGTGGCCCTCGAAGTCCATCCAGAAGAGGTAGGAGCCGAGGCCGGCGCCGGTCGGGCGCGACTGGATCAGCGTCAGGTTGATGCCGCGCACGGAGAACTCGGTGAGGATCTCCAGCAGGGCGCCCGGGTGGTCCTCGCCGATGAACGCGACGACGGTCGTCTTGTCGGTGCCCGTGGGGGCGGGCGGCGGGCAGGGGCGGTGCAGGACGACGAAGCGGGTGACGGCGTCGGCGACGTCGTGGATGTCCTCGGCGAGGACGGACAGCCCGTAGCGGGCGGCGGCGAACGAGCCGGCGAGCGCGGCGTCGTAGTGGCCGTCGGCGACGTGCTGCGCGGCCTCGGCGTTGGACGTCGCGGCGCGCCATTCGGCGTCCGGGACGTTCTCCAGCAGCCAGTGGCGGCACTGCGGCTGCGCGATCGGATGCGACGCGACGGTCTTGATGTCGGCCAGCGCGGTCCCGGGGCGGACGAGCAGCGCGAACGAGACCGGCAGGTGGATCTCGCCGACGATCTGGAGGGGCTCGCCGGTGGCCAGCTCGTCCAGCGTGGTGGGGACGGAGCCCTCGACGGAGTTCTCCAGCGCGACGACGGCGGTGTCGGCCTCGTCGTTGCGCAGGGCTTCGAGGACGGCCGGGACGGTCGCGTACGGGATGTGCTCGGCCGCGGCGGCGCCGGGCAGGGTCAGCAGCGCGGCCTCGGTGAACGTGCCCTGCGGACCCAGGTAGGCGTAGCGCGCTGGCCTGATGTCTGCGGTCACGGAAGTCCCCCGGGGCGTGTGGTGTCGCTGAACACACCGAGTTTACTTGCCGTCCCGGTGCGGCCGGGCGGCGCCGCGGCCGGGACGGGTCAGGCGCGCGCGGACGTGCGGTCGCCGCTGCCGAAGTCGGCGAGCGGGTCGTCCATCGACACGATCGGGCCCTTGCCGAGCCGGGCCGCGCGCAGGGCGTGGCTCTCCTCGGGGGAGAGCGTCTCGACCGGGTGCCCGGCCTGGACGACCTTGGCGTACGTGCGCGTCTCGGTCCGCCCGTTGATGGAGCTGAGGACGACCCCGTCCCCGACCGCGTTGATCAGGGCGAGGGAGAACGAGCGGTGCCCGGACATCTCCTTGAGCGCGTCGTAGTGGACGATGGCAAGGTCGCGCAGCGCGCGCTCGTCCACCGATCCGCTGGCGACCTGGAGCTGGCGCCTGAGCATTTCCCCGCACTCGTCGACGACCTGGTTGACCCGGTTGTGCGCGACCACCGCGATGGACAGCCCCGCGACACCGGCGACCAGCCCCGCGACGGCCACCGCGACAAGCATCACGGGGCGAGCGTACCCACCCCGGCCTTCGGTTGCGAAGAATCCCCCTGATCGATGTCCGGTTTCGCCCGTTTAACCAGCCAGGTGCCGAGGACGGCGATGGACGCGAGCGCGGCGATGCCGAACGAGTCGCGCAGGACCTGGCCCGCGAATTCCGCGATCACTGAGTGCTCCGGGCCGATCCACGCGCGTCCCCACCAGGGCAGCGGCCACAGGAACAGGAACCACAGCCCGAACGCGAGAAGACATCTTCGCGTGTCCCGGCCATCACCAGCCAAAGCCCCGATCACCGCGATCATCCAGACAAGGTGGTGAATCCACCCCACGGGGGACAGCACGACGGACAGCAGGCCGACGATCGCCACGCCTGCGAGCAGCGTGCTGTTCGCGGCCGGCCCGGTCAGCCCGTCGGCGGCGAGCGTGACGCGGCGCGCCCAGCCGAAACCGGCATAGGCGACGACCAGGGCGAGGACGAGCCACACCACCGTCCGGACGGGCCCCTCGTCGAAGATCCGCGCGACGATCCCGTGGATCGCCTGGTTGGTGGTGCCGTCGACCGCGCCCGTCCGGTCGCCGCCCTGCAGCAGCGCGCCGAACCAGTAGGCGGACGAGTCGGCGGGCAGCAGCGCGAACCCGGCCAGCGTCGCGGCGGCGGCGGTGAGCACCGAGTTGACCAGCGCGTCCCGCCGTCCGGTGATGAGGAAGTAGATGAGGAAGACGCCCGGCACCAGCTTGATCGCCACGGCGAGCCCGACGAGCGCGCCGCGCGGCCAGCGGGGCGTGCGCGCGCAGCAGTCGGCGAGGCACATGGCGAGGAGGAACAGCCCGACCTGCCCGAACCGGACCTGGTCGCGGACGGGGTCGAGCCAGGCCGTCGCGGCGAACAGGACGCCGGCGGTGAGCGGCGCCCAGCGCCCGGTCCGGCGGATGAGGTCGCGGAAGGCGTACCAGACCGCGATCGCCAGCGCGAGGTAGATGAGCCCGACCCACACCCACTGCGCGGCCCCCCAGGGGAGCAGCGTGAACGGGACGGCGAGCACGGCGGCGATCGGCGGGTAGGTGAACGGCAGCAGTTGCGGCGGCTGCGTGAGGAAGTCGTACAGCGGCGCGCCGCGCAGCACGGCGAGCCCGCCCTCCCGGTAGACCTCCAGGTCGACGAGCCGCTGGTCGGGCGGGTTGGTGAGCCACTGGCCCGCGATGGGCACGACCGCGAGCACGGCGACGGCGAGACCGGCGCACGCGAGCAGCAGGCGTGACCGTCCGCCCCGGGCCCCGCCGGCCTGTCGCGCATCGGGGCCGACCTGTTGCGCCATGGGACCGTCCACAGCCGCAGGATAGGGCCCCCGCGCGGTGGTGCGGCTCCTCCGGCCCGGCCCGGAGCCTCGCCCGGGAGCCGGTAGCCTGATCGCCATGATGCGCCGGGGGACGAAGATCGCCGTGTTCCTGGCGACCCTCGCCACGCTGCTGACCGGGGTCCTCGGCTGGTCGCCCGCGGAGGCCGAGGCGGCCGCCGCCGCGACCGGGCGCGTCGTGATCGTCGGGGTGCCGGGGCTCATGTGGAGCGACATCAGCCGGGAGAACACGCCCGCGCTGTGGGGGCTGACGGCCGAGGGCTCCGCCGCGGGCCTGAGCGTCCGGACGACCCGGGTCAACACCTGCCCCACGGACGGCTGGCTGACCCTGTCGGCGGGGCAGCGGTCCCGGCTGCCGCACGGCGACTGCGCGCTGCCGTCCGCGCCGATCCTGCCCGGCCAGGTCTCCCCCACCGGCCCGGTGCCGGCGGGCGGCGCGATCGCCGCGGGCTGGCCGGCCATCAAGAGCGACAACGCGGGCACCAACTACCACGCCGAGATCGGGCTGCTCGGCGAGGCCGTGCACAAGGCGGGCGGCTGCACGACGGCGGTCGGGCCCGGCGCGGTGTTCGGCGCGGGCGACGGCGGCGGGCGGGTCGACCGCTACATCGCGTCCCCCGACAAGGTCACCGCCGAGGACTGGGTGCGCTGCCCGCTCGCCGCCGTGGACGTCGACGACCTGTTCCGCGCCTACATCGACGCGGGCGTCGACCCGCGCGGCGATCAGATCCCGCTGTCGGAGGCGGTGCGCGCCGACGCCGCGGCCGACGCCGACCGGCGCGTCGCGCAGGTCGTCACGGGCGTCCCCCAGGGCACGACCATCCTGCTCGTGGGGCTGTCCGACACGGGCGTCGACCCGCATCTGCGCGTCGCCGTCGCGAAGGGCGGCGGGTACGGGCCCGGCTTCATGACGTCCAGCGCGACCCGGCAGGAGGGCCTGGTCACGCTGACCGACCTCACCGCGACGACGCTGAAGCTCCTCGGGCTGCCGCAGCCGAAGCAGGCCGTCGGGTCGGTGTGGACGTCGCAGCCGTCGAAGGCGTCCACGCAGGACCGGATCGACGCGCTCGTGGACGAGGACGTCGCCGCGCAGGCCATCCGCACCGTGCAGACGTCGTTCTACTGGGTGCTGTTCGCGACGCAGCTCGTCCTGTACGGGGTCGCCGTGCTCGCGCTGCGGCGCCTCGGCGGCGACCGCCGGTCGCGGGCGCGGATACTGGGCGGCACCCGCGTGATAGCGCTGCTGGGCGGGGCGGCGCCGGGCGCGTCGTTCCTCGCCGGGCTGCTGCCGTGGTGGCGGGCCGAGCACCCGACACCGGTGCTGATCTGCACCGTGCTGGGCTTCGCGGGGCTGCTGACCGGTGTGGCGCTGGCGGGTCCGTGGCGGCGCTCCGTGGTCGTCCCCGGGCTGGTGATCACCGGGGTGACGGGCACCGTCCTCGCGCTGGACGTGATGACCGGCTCCAACCTCCAGCTCAACACCCTGATGGGGTACACGGCGCTGGTCGCCGGCCGCTTCTACGGCTTCGGCAACCAGGCGTTCTCGCTGTTCGCGGTCGCCGCGATCCTGACGGCGGCATGGCTGACGGAGTATCCGCTGCGGCGGCGCCGCAAGGCGATCGCGGTCGGGATCGTCGCGGTGATCGGCGTGTTCGCCGTCGTCGTGGACGGCCTGCCCGCGTTCGGCAGCGACTTCGGCGGCGTGCTGGCGATCGTCCCGGCGTTCGCGATGCTCGGCCTGATGGTCGCCGGGCAGCGCGTCTCCGCGCTCCGGCTCGGGATCTTCTTCGCCGCCGGCGCGGCGATCGTGCTGTTCATCTCCTACCTGAACGCGCGCAGCGCCAACCCGACGCACCTCGGCCGGTTCTGGCAGGACCTCATGGACGGGGACGCCTGGGGCATCGTCACCCGCAAGTTCAACGCGATGCTGAACAGCCTCGGGTACTGGCCGTACACCCTCGCGGTCGCCGCGGCCGTCGTGTTCCTGTTCTTCGTCCTGGCGCGGCCGACGCGGTGGCGGGTGTCGCTGCTGCAGGGCGCCTACAAGCACAGCCTGTCGATGCGCCCGGCGCTGATCTGCGCGCTGGCCGTCGGCGTCATCGGAACGCTGGTGAACGACTCCGGCGTGGTGATCCTGTCGGTGGCGTTCAGCCTGGCGACCCCGCTGATGCTCGCGGCCGGGCTCCGGTCGCTGGAGATCGACCTGAGGAACGCAGACACGCCGCCACCAGGGCGGTCAGAATCGCGAGAAGCGTCCACGGGATCACCGTCGGCCTGACGACGGTGAACAGCCACTCCAGGTCGTCCGGGAGCCGGATGCGGGCGGGGGCGCGGGCCGGCAGGTAGGCGAGGCTGAGCGCCGCGGTGTGGGCGAGCAGGATCCAGTCGATCCGCGTCCAGGGCAGCAGCGCCAGCAGCGCCCAGCCGAACCCGTCGTACCAGGGCAGCGCGTAGGGCGCGACGAGGAGCCAGGCGAGGGCGAGCGCGGCGGCCACGCGGCGGTGCTCGCCCGCGTCGCCTCCCGTCCCGTCCCCCGCGGGCGGGTCCTCTCTGGGCAGGTCCTCTTTGGGGAGGGCCCGGATGAGCAGCAGGAACAGCACCAGCCCGAGCAGCAGCGCGCCCGTCTTGATGATGTCGCGCTGCGAGCCCTTGCCGAGCGACTCGTCCAGCAGGTGCCAGGGGGTCGCGAACGACACCATGTTGCTCGCCTCGCGGACCTGGTCGAGCGCGTGCGGCCCGGCGAGCGCGTACGAGGCCGCGATGACGGCCAGGGCGCCGCCGGCCAGCGCGACCAGGCCGCCGAGCGAGCGCCGGCTCCGCGCCCGGACCAGCGTCCAGGCGGGGCCGCCCGCGACGAGCACGGCCGGCAGCTTGATCGCGGCGCCGACGCCGGCGAGGGCTCCGGCGGCCAGGGCGCGCACCCAGCCGGCCCGGTGCCCGAAGACGGCGAGCGCCGCCACCATCGGCGCGATCGCGAGGACGTCGTTGTGCGCGCCCGCGACCAGGTGGAAGAGCACGAGCGGGTTGCACGTCCACAGCAGCGCGGTGCGGAGCCGCCGCTCCTCGCTCCGGGACGTCCGGTAGAGGATCAGCGCCGTCACCGCGAACGCGAGGACGTTCACCACCGACATGACGAACACGGTCAGCCGGACGGAGCCGTCACCCGCCCAGGCGGCGACCGCCTGCACGCCCGTCGCGATCGGCCCGTACACCGACGGCGTCGTCCGCCACTCCTCGGGCGCCCCGGCGACCGGGTCCCTGGGCAGGTCGTCGGCGCTGGTGGCGTACGGGTCGTGGCCCGTCGCCGCCATCCGTCCGTAGGAGGCGTAGTTCAGGTGGTCGGTGGACCCGACCGGCGGCATGCACATGAACGCGACCGCCGCCAGCAGCCCGGCCGCGACCAGCGCCCGCGCCGGGACGCGCCAGCCCTTCCGGACGGCGGCGAAGCACAGCCCGAGGCCCGCGGTGCTCGCGACGATCCCCGCGACGACCAGCCCGATCACCAGGTACGGCGACGGGTGGACGGCCAGCGCGTACGGCGGGTGGGCGCGCGATCCCTCCAGTTCGGGCTGGAACACCGACGGACCGAGGAGGGCGGTGCCGAGGAAGCAGGCGATGCCGGTCCCGAGGCCCCACAGCCCGCCCGTCCCGAGACGGGTCACGGGCGGCTGCCACGCGCCCGGCCGAGCCGCCGCGCCACCGCCGGCTCGCGGACGGCGAGCGCCCGCGCCACGTCCCGGAACTGGCGGCCGCGATGCAGCTGGGCCCGCCAGTCGGTACCGGTGGCGCGGTGCGCCAGCGGCACCTCGACCTCCCGCACCCGGAACCCCTGCCGCAGCAGGTCGATGGTGAGGGCGGTCTCGACGCCGAACCCGGCGGCGAGCGGCAGCGCCGCGTCGAACGCGGCCCGGGTGAGGCAGCGCTGGCCGTTGAGCGGGGCGTCCGGCTCCCAGCCGGTGGCGCGGCGGATGCCCTCGCGGGACAGCCGCACGACGAAGCCGTGCCCGCCGAGCTTCACCGTCGTGGTGAACACCGCGATCGTCATGTCGGCGTCGCCGGCCCGGACGGGTTCGACGAGCGGCGCCGCCTCGCGGGCGGTCTCGGCGAGGTCGGCGTCGAGGAAGAGCAGGTGGCGGGGCTGGTCGCGGCCGTCCGCGTCGATCCCGTCGAGCAGCCGCACGGCCTCGGCGCCGCTCTCCATCGCGGCGCCCTTGCCGCGGTTGCGGCTGTGCCGCACGACCCTGGCCCCGGCCTCGCGGGCCACCCGGCCGGTCGCGTCGGACGAGCCGTCGTCGACCACCACCACGAGGGCGGCGCCGGGCAGCTCCTGCGCGGCCTTGACCGTGGCCGCGATGCGGTCGGCTTCGTCCTTGGCCGGGATGATCACCGCTACGTCCTGCATATCGGCGATGGTAGTCGGGGACGGGCGCGCGGCGCGGCTCGGCACGGCATGCGGCGGCGAACCGTTACCGGCGCGCCGACGCGGCGACCCCCGGGGTTCATCCCGCGGGCCGCCCCAGTTCGGCGGGACGGATGTCCGGCGGTCAGCCGGCGTCCAGGACGGGCGCCGCCTTGGTCACGGTGAACACGGTGTCGAGCCCGGTGACCTGCAGGATCCGCCGCACGGCGGGACGCGGGGCGGCCAGCTCCAGCGAGCCGCCCTGCTCCTTGAGCCGCTTCATGGCGGAGAGCAGCACGTTCATTCCCGTCGAGTCGCAGAACTCGACGCCGCTCATGTCGACCACGATGCGGGTGGCCTGCTCGCGAAGCAGCCCCGCGAGGGCCGCCTGCAGCCTGGGCGCGGTGTACAGGTCCAGCTCGCCGGTCGCCGTGACGACGGCGTGACCCCCTTGAGACGCGGTCGAGACGTTTAGCTCCACGTTCGGCACACTATCTCGGGAACGGCACGGGAGCCAGGCGGTTCGCCAAGTCCCCTGTGGCGTGGGCGTTTCCGGGGCGTGTCGCCGCCTTGCCAGTCCCGCACGCTTTGATAACTACGTATGGTGATGACCCGGTTTCGGGTGCGGCGCCGCCTCGGCGCCGGTCGCGCGATCTCCCCGGTTCCCCTCTCACGGGGCCCGGGAGTGAGAGAGGCTGAGCACGTGCAACAGAAGGCCGATCCGAGAGAGACGCGGCTGCGCGAGCGCCTGGAGGCGATCCGGGCGCGGTCGGCGAAGTCGAGCTCGTGGCGGACGTCCACCCAGGTGCTGTCCCGGCTGGTGAACCGCAGCGGCTTCGTCCCCGTCCGGACGCGGCTGTCCCGCGAGGACCTCGCCTTCCTCGCCGGCGCCCGGGAGGAGGTCCTCGCGTTCGCCGACCTCGGCGTCCGGCTGCTCGACCTGCACCGCCCGCAGGAGGCCGGCGGCATCACCAGCGATCCCGAACGCCCCATCCGGCGCTGCCGGGCCTGCATGTCCCGCTGGCCCTGCCCCACCTTCCGCGCGATCGCCGAGTCCGTCGACCCCTGAGCGGCCGGGCGGCCCGCGCCCTCAGGCGGTGAGCGGCAGGCGGACCTCGAAGCGGCAGCCGGGGCCGTCGTTCGCGACGCCGATGCGTCCGGCGTGCGCCTCGACGATGCCGCGGGCGATGGCGAGGCCGAGGCCGGCGCCGCCGCCCGGGGTGCGGGCCGCCTCGCCGCGGAACGCCACGTCGAACACGCGCGGCAGGTCGTCCTCGGGGATGCCGCCGCAGGCGTCGGCCACCGTCACCCGCGCCTCCCCGCCGCGCACCTCGCCGATGATCTCGACGGCGCCGTCGCTCGGCGTGTGCCGGATCGCGTTGACGACGAGGTTGCGGAGCGCGCGGCCCAGCTCGCCCGCGTCCACCTGGACGGGCAGGCCCTCGCGGACGTCGCCGCGCAGCCGCACGCCCTTCGCGCGGGCGAGCGCCTCGGTGCCCGCGACCGCCTCCGCGACCAGGTCGGCGAGGCCGACCCGCGCGCGGGACAGGCGCAGCGCCCCCGCGTGGATCCGGGACAGCTCGAACAGGTCGTCCACCATCTCCGTGAGCCGCTCCACCTCGACCCGGATGCGCCCGTGGTAGCGCCGGACGGTCCGCTCGTCGGCGACGACCTCGTCCTCCAGGGCCTCGGCCATCGCGCGCAGGCCGGCCAGCGGGGTGCGCAGGTCGTGGCTCACCCAGGCGACCAGCTCGCGGCGGCTCGCCTCCAGGGCCTGCTCGCGCTCGTGGGACGCGGCCAGCCGGTCGTAGGCGGCCTCCAGCTCCCGCGACAGCTCGGCCAGCTCGGCGGGCAGCCGCGCGGCCGGCGGCCGGAACCGATCGGCGCGGACGGCCTCCACGAGCGTCCGGTTCGCGGCCACCAGGCGGCGCCCGAGCAGCACCGACACGGCCATCGCGACCAGGCCCGCGGACGTCACCACCGCGAGGACGACCGACCGGTCATGGTCGTTCAGCACCATCATGAACGAGATCACGAGGATGCCGGAGATCGTCGCCAGCACCGTCGCCACGCCCACCACGGTCAGCTGCGTGGCGACCGAGCGCCCGCGCAGCCCGTACAGGGCGGCGAGCGCCACGGCCGCGACGGTGAACGCGGCCAGCACCGCGTAGAAGACGACCCAGAGGAGATCTTCAAAGGGGATCATTCGTCGCCTTCTCGACTGGTTCGTAGCGGTAGCCGACGCCCCACACGGTGACGATGCGGCGCGGCGCCGTCGGATCGTCCTCGATCTTCTCGCGCAGCCGGCGCACGTGGACGGTCACCGTGGACGAGTCGCCGAACGTCCAGTCCCAGACGCGTTCGAGCAGCTCGTCGCGGGTGAACGCCTGCCTCGGGTGGCGCAGCAGGAACGCCAGCAGATCGAACTCGCGGGACGTGAGCGCGAGCCGCGCGCCGTTCAGCCCCGCCTCGTGCGCGCCGACGTCCACGACGAGGCCGCCGTCGCGCAGCGGCCCGGACGGCCCGGCCGGGACCAGCGCGCCGCGCGCCCGGCGCAGCACCGACCGCACGCGCAGCGCCAGCTCGCGCGGGCTGAACGGCTTGGTCACGTAGTCGTCGGCGCCGGTCTCCAGCCCGACGAGCCGGTCGGTCTCCGTGCCGAGCGCCGTCAGCATCACGATCGGGACGGCCGAGGTCTCGCGGAGCCTGCGGCACACCTCCAGGCCGTCCATGCCGGGCAGCATCAGGTCGAGGACGACGAGGTCCGGAGGGTGGTCGAGCGCCCTGCGCAGCGCGGCGGGGCCGTCGGCGACGCAGATCACCTCGTGCCCGTCGCGGGCCAAGTAGCGGGCGACGACCTCCGCCACGGTCGGGTCGTCGTCGACCACCAGGACGCGGCCGGCGGGGCTCACGGATTTCACTCCCTCACGCTAGGCGGCGGCCGGCGTTCCCGCGCGTCCCGTCACCACCTCGTAAGAAGTCGTGCCGGCGCCCGTCCCTGAAACGGGTCAGGGTGCGCCCTCGGGGTGCGTCAGGGTCGGGCTCCGCCGGACGGCGGGGACGAGCGCGTCCAGGGTCGTCCCCAAGGGTGATGCCCTCGGCGGGGACGCCGCATACGGTGGAGGCATGGGTAAGACGATTCTGACCATCATCGGTGTTGTGCTCGCGGTGTGGCTGGCCATGACGGTGGTCGGCGCCATCATCTCGATGCTGAAGTTCTTCTTCTTCATCGGACTCGTCGCCGTCATCGTGGTACTCGCCGTGACCGCCGTGTCCAAGATGTCCAAAAGCCACTGACAAGCAGCTCATTCCCCTTGCGGGGCGTCGCCGGTGACCGCATGATGCCGGAATAACCAGGCGGTCATCGGCGAAGGGACACACCGTGCCGGGTCTGACAGAGGTTCTGCGCGAACGCGCGCGCTCACATCCCGATCGCATCGCGTACGTCGCGGGCGACGCACAGATCACGTTCGGAGACTTCGACCGGCGCGCCGACCAGGTCGCCAACGCGCTCTCGGCCGCGGGCGTGGGGTACGGCGACCGGGTCGCGATCCTCGACAAGAACTCCCTCGAATACGCCGAGCAGCTGTTCGGCGCGGCGCGCATCGGCGCCGTCCAGGTCCCGGTGAACTACCGGCTGGCCCCCGACGAGGTCGCCTACATCGTCAACAACGCGCAGGCGAAGGTCGTCATCGTCGGGCCCGAGTTCGTCCCCGTCCTGGACGCGGTCGCCGGCAAGCTCGAACACACCACCCACATGGTGGTCATCGGCGGCTCCGGACACGCCTACGAGGACTACGCCGCCTGGATCGACGGGGCGCCCGACACCCCGCCCGACCACGAGCCCGAGACCTCGGACGTGTTCGTCCAGCTGTACTCGTCCGGCACGACGGGCCTGCCCAAGGGCGTCATGCTCACGCACGACAACTTCTTCGCGTCGCTGAGCGTGACCACCGACGTGTGGGACATCGACGACACGTCGGTGCTGATGGTCGCGATGCCGATGTACCACGTCGCGGGCAACGTCCTCACCGTGTCCGCCGTCTACAACACGATCACGGGCGTCATCGCGCGCGAGCCCGACCCGACCCTGATCGCCCACGCCATCGAGCGGAACCGGGTCACGCACATCTTCCTCGTCCCGGTCCTGCTGCAGTTCATGCAGCTGATCCCCGAGGTCGCCGAGTGCGACCTGTCGAGCCTGCGGCTCATGCTGTACGGCGCGTCCCCGATCAGCGAGGACGTGCTGCGCGGCGCCATGCGGATGCTGCCGAACACGCGGTTCATGCAGGTGTACGGGCTGACGGAGGTCACCGGCGCGATCACGATGCTGCCCGCCGACGACCACGACCCGGACGGCCCCAACCCGCACCGGCTGCGCAGCGCGGGGCTCGCCAACTCCACCACCACTCTCAAGATCGTCGACCCGGCGACGCAGGAGGAGGTGCCCCCCGGGCGGGTCGGCGAGATCCTCTGCCGGACCCCGCAGAACATGAAGGGGTACTGGGGGATGCCGGAGGCGACCGCCGCCGCGCTGTCCGAGGACAACTGGTTCCGCACCGGCGACGCCGGCTACCTCGACGAGGACGGCTACCTCTACATCCACGACCGGGTCAAGGACATGATCATCTCGGGCGGGGAGAACATCTACCCGGCGGAGGTCGAGAACGTCCTGATGAGCCACCCGGACATCTCCGACTGCGCCGTCATCGGCGTCCCGTCCGAGCGCTGGGGCGAGACCCCGAAGGCCATCGTCGTGCTGACGTCGGACGTCTCCGAGAAGGAGATCATCGACTACTGCCGCGAGCACCTGGCCCACTTCAAGTGCCCGACCTCCGTCGAACGCCGCGACGAGATCCCCCGCAACCCCACCGGCAAGATCCTCAAGCGCGAGCTCCGCGCCCCCTACTGGCAGGACGAGGACCGCGGGGTGCACTAGAGGGGTTCACCGGGACCGCGCACGGGGCCGCCGGGCCGGGTACGCCCCGGCGCCGGCGGCCTCGCCGGTTCAGTTGAAGCGGACCTCGGCGGACATGGGGCGGTGGTCGGACGCCTTGGTGGGGTTCGCGGGGACGCTGCAGGAGGCGGTGGCCGACTTCGTGATGAACAGGTAGTCGGTCTTCTCCACGGCGGTGCCCTGCCAGTTCTGCCGGGTCATCGCGCCGGTGCGGGACGAGCCGGACTGGTCGCACTCGGCGTAGGCGCCGTAGAGCGGGTCGAGGGCGGGGCTGTCGGGGCTGTCGGCGAAGTCGCCGCCGAGAAGGACGCGGCCGCCGCCGGCGAGGGTCGCGAGCGCGCGGGCCTCCTTCAGCCGCCAGTCGCCGCCCTCGGACGGGCTGAGCTGCGTGACGCACACGCGGGTCGTCCAGGAGGGGACCTCGCCGCACAGGGCGACGCGGGCCCGGCCGGCGGGCGCGGGGAGCTTGGCCTGGCGGGGCTCGGTGAGCGGGGCTTCGGTGCCGATGGCGACGCCGGACCGGCCCTGGCCCTGCGCGCAGGCCGCGCCGCCGGGGGACGCGGCGAACGCCCACGTCCAGGTGGCCATGGTCTTCTTGAAGGCGCGCACGTGGCCCTCGCAGACCTCCTGCAGGAGGACGGCGTTGGTCTTGACCTTGCGCCCGCCGACCTCGGTGGCGCGCGTCCGCTGCACGACCTGCTTGGTGAGCTTCGCGGGCGCGGCGCCGGACGGGCAGCCGGGGACGCCGCACACGTTCCAGGTGACCGCGTTGACCGTCACGGCGGCCGGGGGCTCGGCCGCCCCGTCGGCGTGGGCGGAGTCGCCGCCGCCCGGTAGGCCCTCGATGGTCGCGCCGGTGGCGGCCGCGGCGACGACCGCGGCGGCGGCGCAGACCGAGAGCAGAGGGATCAGGGCGCGGGGGGATCGCACACGTTCTCCAGAAAGGGGCTATCTGCGGGGGTAATGCCGGAATCCCACCACATCAAGATCGCATTCGCCAGTGCTTCGCGACCATGCGGTCACTCATGATGGGACTTTTCCGGCGTCCTCAAGGCTAGGGGGCCCGGCGGATGCCTCCGCCGGGCCCCCGCCCCGCGGCCGATCGGGCCGCTAGCCGATCAGCTCGGTGACCGTGCCGGCGCCGACCGTCCGGCCGCCCTCGCGGATCGCGAAGCCGAGCCCCTCGGTCATCGCGACCGGGCGGCCCAGCTCGACGGCCATCTCGACGGTGTCGCCGGGCAGCGCCATGCCGCCGTCGCCGCCGAGGTCGACGCCGCCGACCACGTCCGTCGTGCGGAAGTGGAACTGCGGCCGGTAGCCGTGGAAGAACGGCCTGGACCGTCCGCCCTCGCCGGCGGTCAGCACCCGGACCCGCGCCCGGAACCGCAGGTGCGGCCGGATCGCGCCCGGCGTGCTGATCACCTGCCCGCGCCGGACCTGGTCCCGCTTGACGCCGCGCAGCAGCATCGCCGTGTCGTCGCCGGCCTCGGCGCGGTCCATCGTCTGCCCGAACGTCTCCAGCCCCGTCGCGACGGAGCCGAACGTGTCGCCGAGCCCGACGACCTCGACCGCGTCCCCGACCCGGATCGAGCCCTGCGCCACGACCCCGGTCACGACGGTGCCGCGCCCGGTGATCGTGAGGACGCTCTCGACCGGCAGGAGGAACGGCTCGTCCAGCACCCGTCGCGGGACGGGCACGTAGCCGTCGATCGCGTCGAGCAGGTCGCCGATCCGCGCCGTCCAGTACGGGTCGCCCTCCAGCGCCCGCAGCCCGGACACGCGCACGATCGGCACCTCCTCGCCGGGGAACCCGTACTCGGACAGCAGGTCCCTGACCTCCAGCTCGACGAGGTCGAGGAGCTCGGTGTCCTCGACCATGTCGGCCTTGTTCAGCGCCACCACGATGTGCTCGACGCCGACCTGCCGCGCGAGGACGACGTGCTCCCGCGTCTGCGGCATGGCCCCGTCCTGCGCGGACACCACGAGGACGGCCCCGTCCACCTGCGCGGCACCGGAGATCATGTTCTTCATGTAGTCGGCATGGCCTGGCATGTCGACGTGGGCGTAGTGCCTGGTCGCGGTCGCGTACTGGACGTGCGCGGCGTTGATCGTGATGCCCCGGTCGCGCTCCTCGGGGGCGCGGTCGATGCGCTCGAACGGCACCGCGGACGCCAGCCCGCGCTCGGCGAGCACCTTCGTGATCGCCGCGGTCAGCGTCGTCTTGCCGTGGTCGACGTGCCCCATCGTCCCGATGTTGATGTGGGGCTTGTCGCGCTCGTAGACCTGCTTCGCCATCGTCGTCGTCCTCACTGGTGGATCCGGTGAGAACCCGTGCTTGCGACACCCCCCTCCGCTGGTTCTCCGGAGGGGCTGGACGGAGAGGGGTCAGCTTCGGACGAGCGCAGCGAACCGGGGGGTGTGGGGGGTCGTCCCACCACAGGCGACCCGCAGGCCGCCGGCGACGACCGCGTCCGCTGCGGCTGCCGAGAAGGCAGCCGGCACCGCGCTCAGCGGGCTGATGCCCGCGAGCGTCCTGGTGCCGGCTGCGAAGAACATGCTCCGCACCCTACGGACCGCCGCGCGCCGAGTCGACCGGTTTTCCACCGCGGCTATCCGCGCGGGCCGGCGCTCGACTCGTCCGGCGGAACGCGCAGAAGGAGGAAACCGGCCGCCGCGCCCGCGAACTGAAAGGCGGCGATCGCCAGGACCAGGCCGACGGGGCCGATCGCGTCCGCCGCGGCGGCCGTCAGCGCGGCGCCCACCGCCGACGCGCCGATCTTGAGGCTGCCTCCCGTCGTGTTGACCTGGCCGAGCCGGTCCGGCGGCGACTCGCGCTGCCGGAGCATCAGCGTCGCCGCGAACACCGGCCCCTCCGAGATCCCCGCCGCGACGAACGCCGCCGTCGCCCACGGCATCGACGGCGCCACGGCCAGCGCGGCGAGCGACGCCCCGAACGCGACCAGCCCGGCGAGCATGACCGGCTCCGCGTGCTTCGGCGTGAGCCACCGGCTGGACGCGAGCGACCCGATCAGCGACCCGACCGCCAGCGCCACGAGCAGCCGCCCGCCCGCGCTCGGCGCGGCCCCGATGTGCTCGGCGAGCAGCACGGCCGTCACCGCGACCCCGCCGAATCCCATCCAGGCGAGGGTGGTGGCCACGGTCAGCGCCCGCAGCACCCGCCCCTCGGCCAGCACGACGAGCCCGCCGGTGATCACCGAGAACCACGGGCCGGCCCGCGGCGTCCCCGCCTCCGCCTGGGCGGACGAGGCCATCTCCGCCGTGCTGCCCGCGTCCGCCCCGGCGACGCCGACCGCGCTCGCGGCCTTCGGGGGCTCCTCGTCCGGGGTGACGTCCGGGCCGGGGAAGGGGAGGAGCGGCAGTGCCAGCAGGCCCAGCACCCCGGCGGCGACCACGGCCGTGCCCGCGTACTGTCCCCCGGCCGCCCCGGCGAGCGCGGCGGCCAGACCCGGGCCCGCGATCCCGGCGAGGTTGTAGCTGGACGCCTCCAGGCCGTAAGCCCGCGACAGACGTCCGGCCGGGACGAACCGGGGCAGCAGACTGGTCAGCGCCACGACGATCGGCTCGGTGCAGCCGATCACGGCGGCGACGCAGAGCGCGAGGACCAGGGGCGAGCTTCCCGCCATCGCCAGCAGCACGCCGGTCGCGAGGGCGTAGCAGGCGGCGAGGGCCACCGCGACGGTACGCGGTCGCGCCACCCGGTCCAGCGCGTTGCCGATGATCGGGCCGCTGAGCACGTACGGCAGCGTCATGGCGGTCTGCAGGTATCCGGCGGTGGCGGCGTCGCCCGTCCGCGCCTGGACGGTCAGGACCAGCGCCGTCGCGACGCCCTCCGCCGACACGCGCAGCAGCGTCGCCGACGTGAGGTGAAGCGGCAGCGCCGCCGTCCTCCCGATCACTCCCGCATGGTGGCACACGCTTAGACTGCGAAGCGTGACGGCAGCGAAGGCAGTGCACGAGCACCGGGTCACCAGCGAGGTCGGACGGCTGCGGACCGTCCTGCTGCACCGTCCCGGCGCGGAGCTCAAGCGGCTCACCCCGCGCAACAGCGACAAGCTGCTGTTCGACGCGATCCCGTGGGCCGGCCGCGCCCAGGAGGAGCACGACGCGTTCGCTGAGGCCCTGCGCTCGCGCGGCGTCGAGGTCCTCTACCTGACCGAACTGCTGCAGGACGCGCTGGAGTACGAGGCGGCGCGCGATCAGGCGATCGCCGACGCCATCGTGGACCTCCGCCTCGGCGACCAGCTCCGCCGCATCGTCGAGGACCACCTGCGCGACCTCGACCCGGAGAACCTCACCCAGACGCTCATCGGCGGCCTGGCCCACGAGGAGCTGAAAGCCGGGCACGGGCTCGTCTACCGCCTCATGGACACGCTCGACTTCATCGTCGACCCCCTGCCCGGCCTGCTGTTCACCCGCGACAACAGCACCTGGATCGGCGACCGCGTGGCGGTGACGAGCCTCGCCATGGAGGCCCGGCGCCGCGAGTCGGCCCTGACCGGCCTCGTCTACGCCCACCACCCGCGCTTCGCCGGGGTCGAGCCGGTGTACTCGCCGTCCCTGGAACACGTCGAGGGCGGGGACGTCCTCCTCCTGGCCCCCGGCGTGATCGCGGTGGGAACCGGCGAGCGGACGACCCCCGCCGGCGTGGAGCGCCTGGCGCGCCAGGTCTTCGCCGCCGACCTGGCGCACACCGTCCTGGCGGTCCCGATCGCCCAGGAACGCGCGACCATGCATCTGGACACGGTCTGCACCATGGTCGACGTGGACACCGTCGTCATGTACCCGCCGGTCGCGCACTCCCTGATGGCCCACAAGGTCACCCTCGCCGACGGCGACCTGCGCGTCTCCGAACCACGCCCCTTCCTGGAGGCCGCCGCAGAGGCGATGCGAGTCGACCGCCTGAAGGTCATCGACACCGGCCTGGACCCGGTGACCGCCGAACGCGAGCAATGGGACGACGGCAACAACACCCTCGCCGTAGCCCCCCGCCTATGCGTCGCCTACGAACGCAACATCGAGACGAACGCCCAACTGGAGGCGTCCGGCATCGAGGTCATCCGCATCAGCGGCAGCGAACTGGGCACCGGCCGAGGCGGCCCCCGCTGCATGTCCTGCCCCACCCTCCGCGACGACATCTGACCCGCCGGTTCGCACACCCATAACGCGGTACAGAAGGACGCGGCAGCCGGTGCGGGCGCGCTGACATCGACCGGCGGCCGAACACCCGCAAGCCGCGAGGTGATCGTCCGTAAGCCGAGGTCGCGGGGAGCGGGACGTTGCGATCGCGTCCGAAGGCAGGTTTCGAGCCTGCGAGAAACCTGATCGCGCAGTGAGCCGCAAGGCGAGCCGAAGCGATGCAGCGATCGCACTTTGCTCGTTGAAGGAGGCCCCCCGGGCCGACGCCGAGAGCAAAGAAATATAAACAGCTCGGGCGGTGTCGACGGGGGCACGACAGCGCCCGAGCTTGGGAGGACCATACAAGGTAGGGCGGGGTTCCTTCCAGGCGGGGTCCTCTTACGCCGGATATGCCCTACTTGTAGCCGTTTCATTCCTGGTTTCGCGGCACAGATCTTCGTCCGTGTCGTCCAGGAGGTCCGGGAATTCGGCCAGATCGGGGACGACGGCGTGCATCCCGGCGGGGGCGGTACGTCCGGTGTCGCCCGATGACCTGGGAGTGCGCAGGACGGCCCAGACCGTCGTGGCGCCTTCCTCGTGGCGCACGCCCCAGCCGTCGGACAGGGCCTCGACGATGCCGAGCCCGCGCCCGCCGAGCGAGGAGAGCGTGCTCGGGCCGCGCCGCGGCTCGGTCATGGCGCCGCCGTCGCTGACCTCGAGTTCGAGGACGTCGCCGCGCCGCAGCCAGCAGACCCTGACCTGGCCGCACGGCAGCGGCCTGGCATGCCGGAGGGCGTTGCTGATGAGCTCGCTGACGATGACGCTCGCATCGTCCACGACGGACTCGTAGACGCCCGAGTCGACCAGCTCCGAGCTGAGGCGCCTGCGGGCGACCGCGACGCTGGACGGCGCGTGTGGCAGCAGTACGACGCTCGACGCCCTCACCTCCCCGTGGTTCCGTTTACTCGGACGAGTCCCGTCACCGCTCTTCCGGTACGACCGAAATGCCCTGATGGCCGTGACCGGAAACCCGGCCGATTCAGTTCATCACCAGCACAACGAGTCACCGGCCGTCCGGTCACGGTGATCACCCCCGGAGCGGAATCTCGTCGCCAACGGCAACCATCAAAGGATCTATCCAGCCAACGGCGGACTTACTCCTCACGCACGCGTTTCGTCCGTCACACGCCGCGGTCACCGTACTTTCTCGCACCAGCCCAGGTTGCCACCCGTTGAGACCGCAAAACGCCCAGGTCACAACGGTCTCACCCGGTCGCACCCGAGGCAGTGTCGTCACGGTGAGTGACCACGGCGGGTCATTCGGCGCTCCGCAGCACGAGGCGCATGCAGGTTCCGTCGCCCGCACGCGCGCCACCTGCGGGTCCGCGGCCGGCCGCGGACTGGAGAAGCGTGTTCGGACGGTGAGTGGCCCGTTCCATTTCGGCTCCTTCACGGCCTATCGAAGCCTTGCCGATGTGAGTGTGATATCTCTCACGTTCTGCGGAATGGGCTGAGATTCTCCCGCCTTGTGCTTCTGTGAGCCGTTTGACGATGTACAGGCCGAGCCCGATGCCGCCGAAACGCCGGCGGTCGCCGGACTCGCCCTGGACGAACCGCTCGAAGATCCGCTCATGGTCGCCGGCGGGGATGCCGATCCCCTCGTCCTCGACCGTCACGACGATGTCGGCGCCCTCGCACTGGGCGCGGACGCTGACCGTCCCGCCGTCCGGTGAGTACTTGAACGCGTTCTCCAGGAGCTGCCCGAGAACGATGTCGGTCGCCATCGCGTCCCCCCGGCAGGACGGCAGGCCGGGCGCGATCTCCAGCTCCACGCGGTGCAGGGGCGACAGGGACCGGAACCCCGCGACGACCCCTTCCAGAACCCGGGTCAGGTCGAACGACTCGATCGTCACGGCCAGCTCGTCGGCGCCCGCGCGCGAGCCGAGGAGGAGGTGCTCGACGAGGCGGCCGAGGGACTGGGCGCGCTCGGCGATCGTGGCGACGGCCGCGCGGCGGTCGCCGTCGACCATCTCGTCCCACCGGTTGACCAGCGTGGACGCGAAGCCCTGCACGACCGTGATGGGCGTGCGCAGCTCGTGGCTGGTGGTGGCGAGGAACAGGTCCTTGGCCTCCTCCAGGGCCTTCGCCTCGGACACGTCGCGGAAGTCGACGACCAGCTCGCCGGTCTCCTCGATCTCTGCGGCCAGCACGTTCAGCCACGTCCCGGACTCCAGCCGGAACGTGAGCATCTCGCCGAGCGCGGGCATGCCGAACGCCAGCGGGCGGCCGATCGCGTCCTGCGGCGGGATGCCGGTGAGGGCGTGCGCCGCCGGGTTCCACTGCCGGACGACGAGGTCCTGGTCGAGCACCGCGATGCCGTCGGCGCTGGAGTCGATCACCGCGCGCTCGTGCGCCCGCTGCCGGACGACCTCCGCGTACGCGACGGCGTTGCCGACCGCGACCCCGGCGTGCCCGGCGAGCAGTTCCAGCAGTTCGAGCTCGGTGTGTCCGGCCTTGCTGCCGGAGAAGAGCGCGTAGAGCGCGCCGTACGGCCGGTTCTGCAGGTAGGACAGGCCCAGCGCGATCGTGTGCAGACCGGGCAGTTCAGACCAGATCAGGTCGCTGAGCCGCTGCTCTCCGGTCGCGAGCTTGACCGTCTTGCCGGACCGCAGCAGTTCGCCGACCAGGCTCGTCCGCAGCTCCGCCGCCCGTCCGCGCATGTGCTCGGGCAGCCCGGACATGCTGACCAGCCGCAGCCGGTCGCCCTCGATCCGGACGAACCCGGCCGCGTCGGCGCCGGTCAGCTCGATGAGCGCGGCGGTGATCCGGTCGAGGACGACGCCGAGGTCGAGCTCGGCGTTCAGGTCGGCGATGATGTCGTTCAGCCGCCGGACGAGCCGGGCCCGCTCGGCCATGTGGTGCTGGACGATCTCGTCCTCCTCGACCGGGTGGTACACGCCCACCCAGCCGAGCAGCGTCCCGTTCGGGTCCTTCAGCAGGCTCGTGTCGATGCGCACGTCGATGAGGCGGCCGTCCCGGTGGAAGCGGCGGGTCGCGATCGAGATCTGGCCGCTCTCGCCCTCGCCGGCGGGCCGGGTGAGGAGCCGTTCCTGGACGGCGTTGTGCTCGGCCTTCAGCTCGTCCGGGACGATCGGCGGAACGCGCCCGGCCATCTCCGCGGCGCTCCAGCCGAACATGCGCTCGGCGGCCGGGTTCCACACGGTCACGCGATGCCGCTGGTCGACGGCCACGATGGCGTCGGCGGCGCTCTCGATGACGGCCCGCGCGATCGGATCGTGGACGTGCTGGTACACGCCTGTCATCGTGCCACCGGACTCCGGCACGCCGCCGGGTAACTTGCATCGAAAGTTGCCACGTGAACCTTACCTTTTGGTAAGGCTACCGCCTGGTAATCCGCCCGATGAGGAGGGCCGCGACCGCGGCGACCAGGAACGACAGCAGCGAGGCGCTCATCCAGCTCTGCGGAGCGAAGTGCAGCACGTCCCGCACGTCCCGCCAGAACCCCGCCCAGCGCGCGACCGTGCCCGGGTTGATCAGCTGGTAGACGACGAACCCGACCGCCCAGGCCGCGATCATCCCCCACCGCGACGGCGCCCGCCGCGACACGTCCCACCCGTCCAGCCGTGCCGCGGCCTCCCGCCCGGACGGGGATTCCGCGTCCGCGCCGGACGGGGCGGCGGCGCGTGCGCGGCGGCCGAGGAAGAAGTCGGCCGCCAGGACGCCCAGCATCGGGACGAAGACCGAGCCGATCAGGGTGAGGAAGCCCGCGTAGTCGCCGATGTCCAGGACCAGCGCGAGGACGGTGATGCCGGCGCCGAGCAGGACGCTCAGCACGCGGCGGTCGGCGCGCGGGAACAGGTTCTGGATGGACACGGCGGTCGAGTAGGTGTCGGCGAACGACTGGTCCGCCTCCCGCAGCACGAAGATCGCGAAGAAGACCACGCCGAGCGTGGCGCCGAGGAAGGGGTCGAAGATCCGGGTGCTGTCGCCCGCCACCAGCGCGAGCGCCAGCAGGCCGAGGACGTAGGCGACGATCTGCGTGACCGAGTAGCCGACGGACGCGGCGCCGAACGCCGCCCGTTCCGTCCGGGAATGCCGGGTGTAGTCGGCGGCGACCGGCACCCAGGAGATCGACACCGCCAGCGCCGCGTCCGCCCCGATCCAGAAGCCGCCCCACGACCCCTGCGTCAGGTCGGGCAGCGGCTGCCGGACGAGTTCGACATAGAAGTAGACGAGCGCGATCGCCACCGCGACCGTCACGTAGCGGCGCAGCAGGCGGACCGAGCCGAGCGGCCAGATGGTCAGCACCGTGGTGATCGCCCCGGCGGCGACCACGTAGCCCCAGCGCGGCACCCCGTCCCACAGCTCGCGGGCCGCGTCCGCGATGACGATCAGCTCGAACGTCCCCCAGCCGACGAGCTGCGCGACGTTCAGGACCGTCGGCGCGTACGACAGCCGCGCGCCGAACAGGCCGCGCAGCAGCACCATGGCAGGCTGGCCGGTGCGCGCGCCGGGGACGGCGGCGAGACCGAGCATCAGCCCGCCGATGGCCGTCCCGACGGCCATCGCGACGATGCCCGCCGTGATCGAGATGGTCGGCCGCCCGTCCGCGCCCGGCGCGAGGACGGTGTAGGCCCCGGAGAAGGCCAGAAGGCTGACCCCGAGGTTGGCCCAGAACGCGCTCTGGTCCCAGAACCCGAGGACCTTGGGGGCGGGTTCGTCGAGGGTGAAGGGGGCCTCGTTGCTCGGGCGATCGCCCGCAGGGCGCTTCTCGACATCGGACGTCACGGGACGCACACTCCCTACGCCGGCATTACCCGGACAGGTTCCTGCGGTCGGCGACGCCCTGGAGGCCGCCCTCTCAGCCCGGCTTGTGGCCCGAGCTCCCGCGGTTATCGGTCGGTCCCGATCGTACAACCGCCCGTCATCCCTCAAAAGAGGGCATACAGGGTGAGGTCAGGCGACGAACGGCGGGCCGTCGCCGGCGCCCTCCATCGGCCGCCCGGCCTGAGCCCAGCCCTGCATCCCGCCGTCGACGTTCCGCGCCAGCCAGCCCGCCTGGTTGAGCGCGACCGTCACCTGCGCGGACCGCGCGCCCGACCGGCAGATCACGTAGACCTCCCGGTCGCGGGGGATCTCACCGGCGCGGTCGCCCAGCTGCCGCATCGGGATGTGGACGGCCTCGGGCGCGTGGCCCGCGTCCCACTCGTCCTGCTCCCGGACGTCCAGCAGGTAGCCGTCCTGCGGGACGTCCGCCGCGACCACGGCCGGTACGTCTTCCCCGAAATTCATCACACCCCCATGGAACCGCGCGAACCCGCCCCGCGTCGAATCACGCATGCGGTATCGGACGCTCCTTTTCGCAGCGCCCGGGCTGGCCATGCTCCTGAGCCTGGCGGCCTGCGGCGACGAACAGGCCAACGGAAACCCCGCCGCGGAGCCCTCGGGCACCACGTCCGTGCAGCCCTCCGGCACCTCGGCGGAATCGCTCACCATCACCGTCAGGGCCTCCGCGGAGGCCCCCGCCACGTCCTGGAAGCTGACCTGCGATCCTCCAGGCGGCACCCATCCGAAGGCCGCCGACGCGTGCGCGGCCCTGACCAAGGCCAAGGAACCCTTCAAGCCCGTCCCCAAGGACGCGATGTGCACCAAGATCTACGGCGGTCCTGAGATCGCCACGGTCAAGGGCACCTGGCAGGGCAAGGACGTCGACACGAAGTTCACCCGCCAGGACGGCTGCCAGCTCCACCGCTGGACGCAGGTCGCTCCCGTCTTCGGCGAGGTCCCGAAGGTCCGCTGAACGAGCCATCCCCGTTCCGGCTCCGTTCACCGCCACAGGCCCCGGCTTCCCGGCCGGGGCCTGTGGCGTTCACGGCCTCCGGGTGCCGGGGGGCACCGGGTGACGGCGCCGAGGGGCCTTGGCGGCGCCGCCATCCGATGCGGTCTCCATGGGGCCGCCTAGAGCCAGCCGCCGATGCTGCGGTTCTGGGAGACGGCGGTGTCGAAGGCCAGCGGGCAGGCCAGCAGCAGCGTGCGCATCGGTTCCGCCTGCTGGGCGTACATCCGCAGGACGTAGCGGTCGGCGCCGGTGAACATCTGGGAGAGCAGCTCGCCCATGCCGTCGAAGCCGCGCTGGATGCGGGCGATCTCCTGCTGCTGCCAGTCGGTGACCCGGCCGCTCAGCAACTCGTAGTAGCCGATCTGCTGCTCCTGGGCGGTGAGGATCTCCCAGCCGCGCATCGCGCGCTTGCGCAGGTGGCCGATGAGGCCGCCCTGCGCGGTGAGCACCTGCATCCTGGGCGTGCCCATGAACCCGTACGGCTTGTAGAAGTGGAAGTACGGCATGCCGTCGGGACGGTAGATCGTCAGCTTGCGCTCGGCCTTGGTCTGGCTGGCCTGGTTGATGACCCGGAACGCCTTCTTGGCGCCGCTCACGCCTTCTTCCCGGACGTGGGCGGCGGGCTGCCCCTGCGGGCTCCAGATCGTGTAGTTGGCCTCGGTCGAGAAGAACTGCGCCGGCTGGTCGTAGACGAGGATCGGCGAGGCGTAGATGTCGGGGGCGGCATGCTGGGGCACCTGCTGCTGCGGGTAGCCCGCCTGCTGGGGCGGGTACCCCTGCTGCTGCGCATACCCCTGGGGCGGATATGCCTGCTGCTGCGGATATGCCTGCTGCGGTGGCGGGTAGCCGCCCTGCTGCGGCGGAGGCCCGTACCCGGGAGCGGGACGTCCGGGCGCGTACGGCTGCGCGGGCGGGGCGCCGTGCTGGTATCCGCCGTAGCCGGGGGGCGGTGGGCCGTAGCCGGGGCCGCCGGGAGCGGCGGGTGGGGGTGGGGGGTATCCCATGACGGCTCCTGAGCGAGGCGATCACCGGGGTTGTCTCGCGACACGATACGCCGCCTCCCCGCGCCGTCCCGGCCGGGCGGGCCCTTCACCCGGGGCGGCTCACTTGAGCAGCCGGGACATGCGGCGGTCGGCGAGGGGCTTGCCGCCAGTCTGGCATGTCGGGCAGTACTGCAACGCCGAATCCGCGAACGACACCTCCCGGATCGTGTCGCCGCAGACCGGGCATTTCTGGCCGGCCTTCCCGTGCACGCGGAGCCCGGTCTTCTTCTCGCCCTTGAGGTCCTGGGCCTCCAGGCCACGCGAGCGCTCCACCGCGTCCCGGAGGGTGGTGACGATCGCCTCGTGCAGGACGGCGACGTCCTCCTCGGTCAGCGACACGGCGATCTTGAAGGGGGACATCTTCGCCGCGTGCAGCACCTCGTCGGAGTAGGCGTTGCCGATGCCGGCGATCACCTTCTGGTCGCGCAGCAGCCCCTTGATCTGGGTGCGCTTGCCGCCCACGATCCCGCCCAGGGCCGCGGCGGTGAACGTGTCGTCCAGCGGGTCGGGGCCGAGGGTGGCGACGCCGGGCACGTCCGACGGGTCGCGGACGACGTAGACCGCGAGGCCCTTCTTCGTCCCGGCCTCGGTGAGGTCGAAGCCCGAGCCGTCGTCCAGGTGGACGCGCAGGGCGAGGGGGTTCTTGCCCCCGGGCCGGACGGGCCGGGACGGGATCTCCTCCCGCCAGCGCAGCCAGCCGGCGCGGGCCAGGTGGATCACGAGGTGGAGCCCGTCGACGTCCAGGTCGAGGAACTTGCCGTGCCGGGCGGCGCCGGTGACGGTGAGCCCGCCGAGCGCGGTCACCGGCGGGTCGTAGGTCTTCAGGGCGGAGATGGCGAGAACATCGACGCGCGCGATGACGTGGCCGACCACGCGCTCCCGCAGGAACCCCGCCAGCGCCTCGACCTCAGGTAGCTCAGGCATGCCACCAGTATCGGCGAAACGGGCGACAGGTCGTCCACAGGGCTGTGGACGCCTGTGGAAAACCCTGGCGAGCGTGTGACCGGGATCTCGAAATAACCCATAGGGGGTACCGGTTGCCAGAGGCGAAGCGTTATGACAGCATGAGGATCGTCAGATACCCCCCAGGGGTAACAGCGAAGGAGACGCCGATGAGCACCGCCACCTACACCGTCACCGGGATGACCTGCGGCCACTGCGTGAGCTCGGTCACCGAGGAGGTCGAGCAGATCGCCGGCGTGACCGCCGTCGACGTCGACCTGAAGACCGGGAGGGTCACCGTCACCAGCGAGACGCCCCTCGACGACGCCCGGGTCAAGGACGCCGTCGAAGAGGCCGGCTACCAGCTGCAGTCATGACCGGCGCGCGCCCCCGCACCCAGGGGGCGCGCCCGGACGCGCATCGAGTGGAGTGAATCGGCATGAACAGCGCGACCAAGGTGGGGGCGTACGCCCTGGGCCTCGCGGTCGTCTTCGGCGGCGCCGCCGGGATCGGCAAGGCGGCCGGGCCCATCGGCGGCACCGCGGAGATGACGTCCCATGAGGGAGACGGCGGCGGGCACGACAGCGGCGGCGCCACGACGCGCACCCCGGGCGGCCTCCAGGTGTCCGAGGAGGGCTACACGCTGACCCCGCGCAAGACGACCTTGACCCCCGGCAAGAAGACCGACTTCCGGTTCACCATCGACGGACCGGACGGCAAGCCCGTCACCGGCTTCAAGCCCCTGCACGGCAAGCGCCTGCACCTGATCGTCGCGCAGCGCGACCTGTCCGGCTTCCAGCACCTGCACCCGACCGAGATCGGGGGCGGCGTGTGGACCGTCCCGATCGAGCTGCCGAAGCCCGGTGTGTACCGGTTCTTCACCGACATCCAGCCGGACGGCGCGACGCGGCAGCTCACCCTCGGCACCGACGTCATCGCCCCGGGCGACCTGCGGCGCACGCCGCTGCCGAAGCCCGAGCAGGTCGCGAAGGTGGACGGGTACGAGGTCGCGCTCGCCGGCGGCCTCACTCCCGGCAAGTCCAGCGAAATCACCCTCACGGTGAGCAAGGACGGCAAGCCGGTCACCGACCTGCAGCCGTACCTGGAGGCGTACGGGCACCTGGTCGCGCTGCGGCAGGGCGACCTCGCCTACCTCCACGTCCACCCGGACGGGGAGCCGGGCGACGGCAAGACGAAGCCGGGCCCCGGCATCACATTCTTCGTCGAAGCGCCCAGCACCGGCGCATACCGTCTGTACCTGGACTTCAAGCACGGTGGCGAGGTCCGCACGGCCGAGTTCACCGTCCACGCCGGCGGCGCCGTGCCACCGGCCGAAGAGCCGGAGCCCGGGCATGACGACCAGCCCCACACGCACTGACCGCACGATCGAGGCAGAGGAGGAGCGATGAGCACGGACACCGCGTCCGGGCATATCGAGCTGGCGATCGGCGGGATGACGTGCGCGTCGTGCGCCAACCGCATCGAGCGGAAGCTCAACAAGATGGACGGCGTGACCGCGACGGTCAACTACGCCACCGAGAAGGCCAGCGTCGAGTTCTCCCCGGCCGTGTCGCCGGACGAGCTGATCGCCACGGTCGAGAAGGCCGGCTACAGCGCCGAGCTGCCGGCGGCGCCCGCGGAGGGCTCGGAGGGCGCGGAACCGGAGCCGGACGACGGGCTGCGCCCGCTGCGTCAGCGGCTGATCACCTCGGTGGTCCTGTCGGTGCCGGTCATCGCGCTGGCGATGATCCCGGCGATCCAGTTCGACGCGTGGCAGTGGCTGTCGCTGACGCTCGCCGCGCCGGTCGTCGTGTACGCGGGCTGGCCGTTCCACCGGGCCGCGGCGATCAACCTGCGGCACGGCGCGGCGACCATGGACACGCTGATCTCGCTCGGCACGATCGCGGCGTTCGGCTGGTCGCTGTGGGCGCTGTTCTTCGGCACCGCCGGCGAGATCGGGATCAAGCACGGCTTCGAGTTCTCGATGACCCGCTCGGACGGGTCGATGAACATCTACCTCGAGGCCGCCGCCGGCGTGACCATGTTCATCCTGGCCGGACGCTACTTCGAGACCCGCTCCAAGCGCCGCGCCGGGGCCGCCCTGCGCGCCCTGCTCGACATGGGCGCGAAGGAGGTCTCGGTCGTCCGGGACGGGCGCGAGGAGCGCGTCCCGGTCGACTCCCTCTCGGCGGGGGACGTGTTCGTCGTCCGTCCCGGCGAGAAGATCGCCACGGACGGGACGGTCGAGGAGGGCTCGTCCGCGGTGGACGCGTCCATGCTGACGGGCGAGTCGGTCCCGGTCGAGGTCGGGCCGGGCGACACCGTGGTCGGCGCGACCGTCAACGCGGGCGGACGCCTGCTGGTCCGCGCGACCCGCGTCGGCGCCGAGACCCAGCTCGCGCAGATGGCGCGCCTGGTGGAGGAGGCGCAGACCGGCAAGGCGCAGGTGCAGCGGCTCGCCGACCGGATCTCCGGGATCTTCGTCCCGATCGTGATCGCGCTCGCGGTCGGCACGCTCGGCTTCTGGATCGGCACCGGCGAGCCCCTCGCGGGCGCGTTCACCGCCGCGGTCGCCGTGCTGATCATCGCCTGCCCGTGCGCGCTCGGCCTCGCCACCCCGACCGCCCTCCTGGTCGGGACGGGACGCGGCGCGCAGCTCGGCATCCTGATCAAGGGACCGGAGGTGCTGGAGTCGACCCGCGCCATCGACACGGTCGTCCTGGACAAGACCGGCACGGTCACCACCGGCCGCATGGCCCTGGTCGACGTCGTCACGGCGGACGGCGTGTCCGAGGCCGACGTGCTGCGCCTGGCGGGGGCGCTGGAGAACGCCTCCGAGCACCCGATCGCCCAGGCGATCGCCAAGGGCGCGCTGGAGCGGACCGGTGAGCTGGGCACGGTCGAGGACTTCGCGAACGTCGAGGGCCTCGGCGTCCAGGGGATGGTGGACGGCCACGGCGTGCTCGCCGGACGCCCGCAGCTCCTGGCGGAGTGGTCGCAGCACCTGACGCCCGCTCTGGAGGCCGCCATGCGGGAGGCGCAGTCGCTCGGCCGCACCGCCGTCGCGGTCGGCTGGGACGGCGCGGCCCGCGCGGTGATCACGGTCGCCGACCAGGTCAAGCCGACCTCGCGCGAGGCGATCGAGCGGCTGCGGGCGCTCGGGCTGCGTCCCGTCCTGCTGACCGGCGACAACGAGACGGTGGCCCGCACGGTCGCGGACGCGGTCGGCATCGACGAGGTGATCGCCGAGGTCCTGCCGCAGGACAAGGTGGACGTCGTCAAGCGCCTCCAGTCCGAGGGCCGGACGGTCGCGATGGTCGGCGACGGGGTCAACGACGCCGCCGCGCTCGCCCAGGCCGACCTCGGCCTGGCGATGGGCACCGGGACGGACGTGGCGATCGAGGCGTCCGACCTGACCCTGGTGCGCGGCGACCTGCGGGCGGCGGCGGACGCGATCCGGCTGTCGCGCCGCACGCTCGGCACGATCAAGGGCAACCTGTTCTGGGCGTTCGCCTACAACGTGGCGGCCCTGCCGCTGGCGGCGACCGGCCTGCTGACCCCGATGATCGCCGGCGGGGCGATGGCGTTCTCGTCGGTCTTCGTGGTCAGCAACAGCCTCCGCCTGCGTCGCTTCAAGGCGCTGACCGGCGCCCCGGACGGCTCCGCCCCGGCGACCGCCGAGCCGGGCCGCCGGGAGGTTCCGGCGGCGAGCTGACCCGCATGCGAGCGCGCGGCCCCCGGCGCGGGGGCCGCGCGCTCACGGGCGCAGGACGGTCAGCATCGGCGCGATCGCGGGGTCTCGCGCGGCCTCGTCGAGGGCTTCGGTGAGGGTTTCGGCGTAGGTGGGGGCGGCCTTCTCCTGGACGGCGCGCCCCTCCTCGGTGATGACGGTGTAGACGCCGCGGCGGTCCTTCGGGCACATGTCGCGGCGGGTGAGGCCCGCGGACTCCAGCCGGGCGACCAGCCGGCTGACGGAGCTCTGGTTGAGGCCGATGAGGTCGGCGAGCTCCTGCATGCGCAGCTCGCCGTCGTCGGCGCGGGACAGCCGGCACAGGGCCCGGAACTCCGACAGGCCCAGGCCGTGGCGGCTCTGCAGCGCCTTGGCGAGCCGATGCTCGACGCGGCCGTGCAGCGTCACGATGCCGTCCCAGAGCCGACCGTCGGTCTTCTCGCCAGCGCTCATTCCGCACCGCCTTCCGGTTGACACCAGCGTACATGCAATGCGAATATCTGCATGCACATACAAGACATGCATGTACATGCAATTTGGAGGTCGCCGTGATCGAACGCATCGCCACCGTCCCCGACTGGTACGAGCCGTACCGGATCTCGCAGGCGATCCGGGCCGTCGCGGTCGAGAGGTGAACACGATGACCGGCACGCTGCTGACCCCCTACGAAGGCACGCACCTCGCGCTGCCCAACCGGATCGTGATGGCGCCGATGACGCGCGGGCGCGCGGACGACGCGACCGGCGTCCCGCATCCGCTGACCGCCGCCTACTACGCGCAGCGCGCGACGGCCGGGCTGATCGTCACCGAGGGGCTGTGGCCGCACGTCCTCGGCAAGGGCGGGCCCGGCATCCCCGGACTGGTCACCGACGCGCAGGTCGCCGGGTGGCGCGAGGTCACCGCGGCCGTCCACGCGGCCGGCGGGACGGTCTTCGCCCAGCTCTGGCATGTGGGACGGATGACGCACCCGCTCAACCTGCCGGACGGCGCGACGCCCGTCGCCCCCTCGGCCGTCCGGATCGAGGGCGAGCCGATCTACACCCGCGCCGGCGACGTCGAGCACGTCACGCCGCGCCCCATGACCACCGCCGAGGCGGAGGGGGCGGTCGAGGACTTCGCGGCGGCGGCCCGCAACGCGATCCGCGCCGGGTTCGACGGCGTGGAGGTGCACGGCGCGAACGGCTACCTCGTCCAGCAGTTCCTGGCCGAGAACACCAACCGGCGCACCGACCGCTTCGGCGGCTCGCGCAACGGGCGGTTGCGGTTCGCCCTGGACGTGGTGGAGGCCGTGGCCGCCGAGGTGGGCACCGAGCGGGTCGGCCTGCGCGTCTCCCCGCACAACCCGGAGAACGAGATCGCCGAGGAGGACCCGCAGGGCACCTACCGGGCGCTGGTCGACGCCCTCGACCCGCTCGGCCTCGGCTACCTCCACGTGATCGAGCGGGGCGCCTACGGGGCGCTGGCCGATCTGCGACCGCGCTGGTCGGGCACCCTGATCGGGAACTTCAACGGGCCGGAGCCGACGACGCGGGAGGCCGGTGAGCAGGTCGTGGCGGTGGGGCTCGCCGACCTGTTCTCCTTCGGGCGGCTGTTCATCTCCAACCCCGACCTCCCGGCCCGCTTCGCCGCGGACGCGCCGCTCAACCGGCACGCCCCCGAGCTGGTCTACGGCGGTGGCGGGGAAGGCTACGTCGACTACCCGGCTCTGACCGCCGCGCACTGACCGCCAGGGGATGTAGGCGGCGTAGGCGGGGCCTAGAGCGGGACGTCCCAGAAGGCCAGTTCGTGGCGCATGCCCTCCAGGAAGAGACGTTCGGCGGTGCGGGGGTCGGCGCCGGACTCGTCGATCATCTGGGCTATGCGGGCGGTCAGCTCGGCGAAGCCGGGGTCGGCGTAGGTGTCGACCCAGCGGCGGTAGCGCGGCTCCGCCGGCGGGTTCTCGGCAAGGCGCTGCCCGAGCGTGGAGTAGCCCCACATGCAGGGGTAGAGGGCGGCGAGACCTTCGGAATAGACGGCGGCGCCGTCCAGGAGGAAGGACGTGTAGGCGGCGCAGGCCGGGCCCATCTTCGCGCCGTCCAGGTCGGCGCCGAACTCGGCGGACAGGGAGCGGTGCAGTTCCATCTCGTCGTGGAAGGTCGAGTAGGCGAGATCCACGAGGTCGCCCAGATGCGCGTCGGGGGCCTGCCAGGCGAGGCGGGAGAAGACGCGCACGTAGTCGTGCAGGTAGAGGTAGTCCTGTTCGAGCCAGGAGCGGAAGACCGCCTCGTCCAGGTTCCCTTGGGCGATGCCCGCCACGGTTGGGTGCCTGAGCTGTTCCTCGACGAGGGGGCGGCCGAGTTCTTCCAGATGCGCGGCGAGACTCATACCGGTCAGTCTGCCCCAGACACGACCAGACCCCGCCGAGTCATACGACCCGGCGGGGCCCTGGTCTTGCGGCCGGTGTGTGGGTCGCCTCTCGGCGAAAGGCACAACACGGCTCCAGCCGAACGGTATTCCGTGAAGGCGAAAGGTGAGGCCCGGGGACACCAGGCACACCGGCTGTCATGTGTAACCGACGGGTCCCCGGGATTGTTCCCGGGGTCCGGCGAACGTTCCCGTCCGGACGATGGTGTGCCAGCCCAGGCGCGACCCCAGCAGCGCGGTCACCACCGATTGGACGACCACCAGGTACATGAGCTGCCGGTAGACGAACTGCTGGAGCGGCAGCGCCCACAGCGGGCGGATGGGTTCGCCGTCCAGCCAGAGGGCGTAGGCGCCGGCGGCGGCCTGCGCGGCCACGAAGGCCGTCCAGGTGAGGACGGGCATGGCCGGGTCCAGGAAGAACAAGCCGAACAGGGCGAAGAGGTCCACGGCCGGGGCGAAGAGGGGAAGGAGCACCTGGAACACGGTCAGGTAGGGGAGGCAGCGGCGTCCGAAGCGTCCCGAGCCGCCCGTCTCGATGAGGGAGCGGCGGTGCTTCCACATCGCCTGCATCGTCCCGTAGCACCAGCGGTAGCGCTGCCTCCACAGCTGCCGCAGCGACGACGGCGTCTCCGTCCAGGCGAGGGCCTTCTCCTCGTAGACGACGCGCGCCCCGGTGCGGCAGATCGCCATGGTGAGGTCGGTGTCCTCGGCCAGGGTGTCGCCCGGCACGCCGCCCACCTCGGCTAGGACCGACCTCCGGAACGCGCCGATCGCGCCGGGAACGGTCGGCATGCATTGCAGGATGTCGAACATCCGCCGGTCGAGGTTGAATCCGATGACGTACTCGATGTGCTGCCAGCGTCCGAGGATGCCGCCCCGGTTGGCGACCTTGGTGTTGCCGCTGACCGCGCCCACCGACGGGTCCGCGAACGGCGCGACGAGGTTCCGGAGGGTGTCGCGCTGGAAGACGGTGTCGCCGTCCACCAGCACGAGGATCTCGGCACGGGCCGCGAACATCCCGGCGTTGAGCGCGCTGGGCTTGCCGCCGTTCGGCTTGCGGAGCAGATGCACGCCCGGCAGGCGGATGCCCTCGACGATGGCGGCGGTGGCGTCGGTGGAGCCGTCGTCCACCACGATCACTTCGACGGTGCCCGGGTAGTCGGTGTCGAGGAGGGACGCGATCGTCGCCGCGATGCCCACCTCCTCGTTGTAGGCGGGGACGACCACCGACACGGGCGGGAACGGATCGGGCGGCAGCTCCCCGACCTCCGTCATCTCCGGCATGACGGGCGGCCTCGGGCGGCGGACGCGGCGCATGTGCACGTGCGCGAACAGCAACAGCAGCACGAGCCGCAGCACGTACAGCATCCCGGCGACGGCGAACAGGGCGCCCATCGTCCCGGTGAGCGCGGACGCGGCGCGCTGGGCGGCGACCAGCGTCCAGCCGACGGCCCGCTCGGGCGCGGCCACCGGGACCTCGGCCGGGGGCGTCCCGAGAGCCCGCGTGAGCGTGGTGAACCGGTACCCCTGCGGCTGGAGCCGCTCGATGATCTGCTCGACGGCCGCGACCGTCGCGGCCCGGTCGCCGCCCGAGTCGTGCAGCATCACGACCGCGCCCTCGTTGCGCCGGCCCGCCGCCAGCGCCTCCTGGACGATCTTCGCGGTGCCGGGGCGGGACCAGTCCTCGGTGTCGCGGTCGGTGAGGACGACGATGTACCCGGCCGCCCCGGCCCGCTCGGCCGCGCGCCACTCCGGCGCCGTCAGGCCGTCCGGACGGGACGAGTACGGCATCCGCATCAGCCGCGTGTGGACGCCCGCCGCGCCCGCCAGCGCCCGCTGCGTGAGGTCCATTTCGAGGCGGCCCCGCCATGCGGGCGCGGCGGCCAGGTCGACGTGCGTGTAGGTGTGCGAACCGATGTCGTGGCCCTCGTCGAGGACGCGGCGGGTCAGCCCCGGGTTCTCGGCCACGTGCGCGCCGACGGTGAAGAACGTGGCGTGCGCGCCGTGCCGGCGCAGGACGTCCAGGATCCGCGGCGTCCATTCGGGGTCGGGGCCGTCGTCGAACGTCAGCGCGATCGTCTTCGCCGGCATGCGGCGGCTGCCCACCGTGCCGTCCGCGAGGTTGAGGACGGGTCCGCCGGAGCGAACCTGCGACGGAGCCGGCACGGGACGCTTCGGGACGTCCCTGGCCGCCTCACCGACGGCGCCGTGCGCGAAGCCGTCCAGCAGAAGGAGCACGGTGAGCGCCAGCCCGCCGAGCAGGAGCAGGACCCAGTGTCCGCGTGGCTCGCTGCGTCGCACGGTCAGGGGCTCTTCTTCTTGCGTCCCCAAGCGGGCGGTTCCGCTGTGGAGTTGCCCGGATGGCCCGTGGACGCGACCCCAGTCGGCGCTGACGTGGGTGTAGACGCCGGTGTGGGCGCCGCAGAGGGCGCGGGAGCCACGCCCTCTCTGCTGGGCAGCGGCCTAGTGGCGGAGGGAGCTTCGGACGATCTGGTCGGCGTGACTTGGGGATGGCTCACTTTCACACGTGGATGCGGGGACGGCTCGCTCCACGGCGTCAACGGCATGTCCGGGCCCGTCGTCATGCCAAGGCCCAACGCCCCCAGGAACACGATGAGAAGCGCTCCGGCGAGCAGGCCGAGCCGCCGTCCGAGCCGCGCCCGCCATCCGGACGCGTCGACGAAGACGGGCGGTGCCTCTGTCAACGGCCGCGTCTCGGTGAGGGGCTCGGACAGCGGCCCCGCGACCGGCGGTATGCCGGTGACGAGGAGCCGATCCCGGTCTTGCGAGGAGTTACCGATCATCTTCGTCCAGTAATCGGAGCGGGGAGGCGACGTCCCGGCGAGGGGGACGTCATTCGTTCAGCGCGAACCCGGGCGTACGTGTCACACCACGGGGAGAATTTCTGCACAATGGCGCGATGGACGAGGACGCACTCGGTCGTGCGCTGCGAGCGGCGCAGGACGGCGACGAGGAGTCCTTCCGCATGCTCTACCGCGATGTCCAGCCCCGCCTGATCCGGTTCGCGGGGGCGCTCGTCGGCGCCGATGCCGAGGACGTGACGTCGGAGGCGTGGCTGCAGATCGCCCGCGACCTGCGCTCCTTCCGCGGCGACCTCGACGGCTTCCGCGGCTGGACCGCGACGATCACCCGGCATCGCGCGCTGGACCACCTGCGCCGCAAGTCCCGCCGCCCCAACTCCGACCTGCCCGTCGAGGAACTGGTCACGATGGCCGCGGCCGGCGACACCGAGATCGACGCCCTGGAGGGCATCGCCACCGAGGAGGCACTGCGGCTGATCTCCGAACTCCCCCGAGACCAGGCCGAGGCGGTGCTGCTGCGCGTTGTCGTCGGCCTGAACGCCAAGTCGGCCGGGAAGGTCCTCGGCAAGCGCTCGGGCGCCGTCCGCACCGCCGCCTATCGCGGTCTGCGCCGCCTCGCCGTCCGGCTGTCGGAGGCCGGCGCCGACCGCCCGGCCGAGACCGGCACAGCCCGTGCGGCGGAGGCCGGCAGCGTGCCGATGCCGGACGCGGGCGCCGCACGACCGCTGGTACGCGGTGACAAAAGCGGCGGTACCGGCGCTGAAGGGGTGATATGAGCGACCACACCGAGGCCGGACGGCTCGATCGGCGCGCCGCAGACCGACTGCTCGACGGCGCCGGCGGGCCCGCCCCGCCGGGCACCCCGCCGGACGGCCAGCTGCGCGCCCTGCTCGCGTCCGCCGCCGCGCCCGGCCGTGCCGGTGAACTCGCGGGCGAGGACGCCGCCGTCGCCGCCTTCCGCGCCGCCCCGGCGCCCGCCCGGACGTCCCGGCTCGCCGTCCTCCGCCGGTTCCTGACCGCCAAGGTCATCGCGCTGGTCGGCGGCTCGATCCTGCTGACCGGCGGCGTCGCCTACGCGACGGGGCACTTCCCCGGCCAGAGCCCGGCGCCCGCCCCGGCCCCGACGCACGGCCGGCACGGCGGCGGCGGCGACAGCAGCCCGGCGACGGAGTACCCGCCGCCGCGACGGTCCGGCTCACCGCCGTCCCCGTCCCCGACGGCGAGCGGGCAGCACGGCAAGTCGAGCGCGCCCGGCCAGCAGAAGAAGCAGAGGCCGAGCCCGAACCCGCGCGGCACGAACACGCCCCCGCGCGGCCCCGGGAGCAACAACGGCAACGTCGGCACGCCGACCGCCAAGCCCACTAAGGGGAACGGCGTGGGTACGAACAAAAGCTCCCCGATCGGCGGGAACTCCGGGAACGGCCTGGTGGACGGCAACGGCCTGGTGAACGGAAACGCGAAGCACTAGGGGCCGGCGCACGGCGCGGCGCCAAGGGGTCAGAGGCAGCCTTCGAACTGGGGGATCTCGACGTCCGACAGGTCGAGTCCGGACGCGCCGAACCACGTGCGCATGAACTTCGCCATCGTCCCGTCCTGGTACATCTGGGTGATGGCCCGGTTGAGCGCCTCGCACCCGTCGGGGTCGCCCCTGCGGATCGCGATGCCCGTCCGCCGCTCGCCGAACCTGGAGTTCAGCAGCCGGAACCCGGCGCCCGCGCGCGTCTTCAGCCCGGCCAGGATCGTGTCGTTCGTCGTGATCGCGTCGATCCGGCCGTCCCGCAGCATGGTCACGCAGTCGTCGTAGGACCGCGCCGCGACCGGCACCGCCGGCACCTCCCGCTCCACGATCACGGCGTCGGCCGCGCCCGACCCGGTGACGGCGCAGATGTTGCGCCGCGCGAGGTCCTTCACGTCCTCGACGTCCTTCTCACCGTCCCGGATGAGGATGTCCTGGTACGACAGGACGTACGGGCCCGCGAACGCGAGGCGCTGCTTCCACTCGGGCTCCAGCCAGAACGTCAGGACCATGTCGACCTGGCCCTCCTGGAGGAGGCGCTCGCGATCCTGCGCCAGCGCCGGGACGAACCGGACCTTCTTCCCCATGCGCTGGGCCAGGTAGCGGGACACGTCCACGTCGAGGCCCTCGAACGTCCCGTCCGGACGCTTGATCCCGATGCCCGGCAGGTCCGGCCGGACGCCCGCGACCAGGGTGTCCTTATCGAGGATGGACGTCTCCTCCCCGCCGCCGCATCCGCTCAGGAGGGCACCGGCGAGCGCGGTGCAGGCCGTCAGCCCCACCGCGATCGGTCGCCGCATCCTCCGGCCCCTCCGAAACCCGTAGCGCGGCCCTGGTCCCAACGAGCAGGGAGCACTCGGGGATAACGTCGCAGCCAACCGATCGCCCCTCCACCCCTTGACCGCATCCGGCCCGTTCCCCGTGCGGGACGCGCGCCGGCCCGCACGGGGAACGGCCGGACTCCGCACTGAGCTACGGGCGGGACGCCCTCCGGCGCTCATTCGCGGCCGGGACGGCCGGTGACCAGGGCGGCGAGGGCCGCGGCGAAGCGGTCGGGGGCGATGTCGGCCGGCGGGCGGCCGAAGAAGCCGCGGGACAGCTCGTATCCGGTCAGGGCGGACACCACGACCGCGAGCAGGGCGTGCGGGTCGTCATGGGCGGGTTCCCCCGGCAGGTCGCGGCCGAGGTGCTCGGCCTCCTCGGCGATGCCCTGGTCCACGAGGACGCTGCGGATACGGCGCGTCAGGTCGGGGAAGCGGCCGTGCTCCCGCGCCAGCAGGTTCATCAGCGGCCTGACCTTGGTGAGGTAGTCGAGCTGCTGGACGAGGCGGCGCGTCAGCGCCTCCTGCGGATCGGCGACCGGGCCCCGCTCGAAGTCCCGCCGGTGCTCCCGCGCCCGCGCCAGCTCACGCTCGAGGACCTCCCGGAAGACCTGCTCCTTCGAGCGGAAGTGCCGGTAGAAGCTGCCGCTGCCCGGCGACAGCCCGGCCAGTTCCTCGATGTCGGTGACGGTGGTGCCGCCGAATCCCTGCTGCTGGATCAGCTCCAGGGCGGCGTCGAGAATGCGCTCGCGCGTGGTGGATGGCACGGATGCAAGATAGTTCTTGCAGATGCAAGAAGGTTCTTGCAGACTGCTGGGCAAGAGCCCCCGGAAAGGCCCCCGCCATGCGCGCTTCGTCCGCCCGTCTCCGCCGATTCCTGCTCGCCGTCTCAATGGCCGCCACCGGCGCGGCGGTCCTCCCCGCGCCCGCCGCGAGCGCGGACGTCACCATCTCTCCGGATTCGGTACTCCGGGACGCCGCGGGCCGGGAAGTCACGCTACGCGGCTTCAACGTCTCGGGGAGTACGAAGCTCTACGAGAACGGCCTCCTGCCATTCCGCAGCACGGCCGACGCCGCGAAGTCGGCGCAGGCGATGCGCGATCTGACCGGCGCCAACGCGGTCCGTTTCCTGATCAGCTGGGAGGGCGTCCAGCCCGCCCCCGACCGGATCGACCACGCGTATCTCGACCGGGCCGTCGCGCAGATCAGGGCGTTCACCGACCGGGGAATCCGCGTCCTGCTCGACTACCACCAGGACCTGTACTCCTGCCACCTGTTCAACTCCGGGAGCTGGTACACCGGGGACGGGGCTCCGAAATGGGTCGTCGACGCGGGCGGCTACCCGAAGGAATCGTGCGGCATCTGCATCATGTGGGGCCAGAACATGCAGACGAACGCCGCCGTCCGGGGCGCCGCCTACGACTTCTGGCGCAACCGCGTCCTCTCCACTCCGGCGGGGCCCATCGGCGTCCAGGACGCCTATCTCGCGCAGGCCAAAGCGACGATGGCGTACCTCAAGCAGCACCTTCCCCAGGCGGCCTTCGAAAGCATCGTCGGCCTCGACCCGTTCAACGAGCCGTTCGACGGCGGCCTCGACGGCAAGAGCGGCGTGGACTGGGAGAAGACCTGGCTGATGCCGTTCTACCAGCGGGTCCGCACCGCCATGGACGAGGCCGGCTGGACGGCGAAGCCCGTCTTCGCCGAGCCGCTCGTCTTCTGGAACACCGGCTTCTTCGAACAGGGCGGAATGACGACGGTCGGGCGGCTCGGCACCCGGACGGTGTTCAACACCCACTATTACGACGGTGCCCGCATGACGCTGGACCCGTCCGCCGCGTCCGACGGAACCTATGACGCCGCGATGAACGAGATCCGGCAGCGCGCCGCCGACCTCGGAACGGCGCCGATGGTCTCCGAGTTCGGCAACAAGATGTCGGACGGCCGGACTCCCTGGATGGTCCGCGCCATGTACCAGGCGATGGACTACGGCGTTCCCGGCAAGAACTGGTGGACCGCGCCCGCGTCCGGCGGCACCGTCCTGTCCGCGCTGCAATGGCACTGGGACGTCTACAGCGGCCGGCACCACGAACTGATGAACGGCAATCCCGAGAAGGTGCAGACCAGCGGTGACGGCTGGAACGACGAGGACCATTCCGTCGTGGCCGCCGACGACGCGGGCAACGCGACGCTCCGCCTGGACGGGCGCGTCCTCGACCGCCTCTACCCGTCGGCGGTCAACGGCGAGACCCTGGCCTTCGCCTACGAGGACCTCGCCCGTTCCGGATATGGCGGCGCCGGGCAGCAGAAGGCGTGGCTGACCGTCCCGGCGTCGATGCCGCAGCTCGCGGCACTCGTCAAGGACCGGCAGTACGGCATTCTCGTCTGGCGCTCATCGGGCACGGACGTCCCGACCGAACTGCACCTGCCGAACTCCTTCGCGCCGGCCGGCACCGCCATTGTGAGCGACATCTCCACGCTGAACGGCGTCCCGCCGGCCGGGCCGATCGCGGCGACCGCCGAGACGGGCTCCACCACGGCCAAGCGCCTGCGGATCACCGCGCGGGACGACGCCGTCCACGTCGCGCTGGTGGTCAACACCGCGACCGGCGCCCGGCCCACCGAGACCGAGCTGGCCGCCGCCCGCACGGCCCTCGCCGCCTGGCTGGCGCAGGAGTTCCCCGCCGCTACTCGCTGAGGTGGCGCAGCGTGTCGGGGCCGGTCACCGAGCGGTAGTAGCAGGTGGGGCGGGCCTCACCGGACGCGTCCTTGGTGTGGCAGGCGCCGCCGGTGGTGCGGTTGACCAGGTAGAGGAGGGAGTTCTGCTCGCAGTTGACGCGCACGTCGACCAGTTCGAGGACGTCCCCGGAGGTCGCGCCCTTGCGCCACAGCTCGTTGCGGGACGTCGACCACAGCACGGCGATCTTCTCGTCCAGTGAGGCCCTGAGGGCCTGGTCGTTCGCGTAGCCGATGAACAGGACGTCGCCGCCGGTCGCGTCCTGCAGGACGACGGGGACGACCCGCGCGCCGGTCGCCGCGACGCCGGCGAGCTTGTCGAAGTCGAGGGTGAGCCGCGTGCCTTCTTCTAGTTCGTTCACCCCGCCATCCTGCCCGGCGTACCGGCCGGCGTCCCACCTGACACCCGGCCCGCGCCCGACGGCGGCGGCCCGGCCCGTCAGGCGGCCAGGATGGACTGGACGGTGGCGATCACGATCCGGCCGGTCTCCTCGGGCTTGAGGCGACCGCCGCGGTTCTCCTCCGCGGCGCCGTGCAGGACGTAGTGCACGACGTTGACCAGCCACTCGATCGGCATGTCGGTGCGGAAGGCCCCCTCGTCCTGGCCCCGGCGGACGAGTTCCTCGACGCGCAGCGCGGACGCGGCGTGCATCTCGCGGATGGTCGCGGCGGGCAGGACGCCCTCGGCCGCCGACAGCAGCGCGGTCGACTCGGCCACGAGCGACCAGCTGGAGTCGAGCAGCCTGCTCAGGACGTCGCGTGCGGGCCCGCTGAGATCGACGTCCGACAGCACCTCCTCACCGGTGCCCAGCGCGTCGGCCAGGGCGGCCTCGACCAGTTCCCTCCGGTTGCGGAAGTGGCCGTAGAGCGTCATCCGTCCCACGCCGGCGGCCTTGGCGATGTCGTCGATGCTCGCGTTCGGATCCCGGCTGAGGCAGTCGCGGGCCGCGGAGACGATGCGGGCGATGCTGCGCTCGGCGTCCGCGCGGCGGCGGCGGCCGGTGCTGGCAGGAGGCATGCCCGCAGCTTAACTCGTACGCGGATGTACGTGTTACTCTCCAAGAAGTCGTACAGTGAAGTACGAGTTAGGAGATGATCTGTGATGACGCACGATCCGGCCGCGCGGCAGGACGCCGCGCACCCCCTGCGATGGCGCATCCTGGGCGTCCTCGGCGTGGCCCAGCTCATGCTGATCCTCGACGTCACCGTCGTGGCCATCGCGCTGCCGAACATCGAGACCGACCTGGACCTCGGCCGCCAGGCCGTCACCTGGACGGTCAGCGCCTACACCCTGACCTTCGGCGGGCTGATGCTGATCGGCGGCCGGGCCGCCGACCTCGTCGGCGCGAAACGGGTCGTCCTCGCCGGCCTGCTGATCTTCACGGCCGCGTCCCTGGCGACCGGGCTCGCCGGCTCGGCCGCCGTGCTGCTGGGCGGCCGCGTCGCCCAGGGCCTCGGCGCGGCACTGCTCTCCCCGGCCGCCCTGTCCCTGGTCGTGAGCCTGTTCGACGGCGACGAGCGGAACAAGGCGCTCGGCGTCTGGTCCGCGCTCGGCGGCGGCGGCGCCGCGCTGGGCGTCCTGCTCGGCGGGGCGCTGACCGCCGGACCAGGCTGGCCGTGGGTGTTCTACGTCAACGTCCCCATCGGCGTGGTGATCATCGCGGCGCTCGCCCGCATGCTGCCGGACCGGCGGGCCGCCGCGCCCCGGCCCAGTCTGGACGTGCTGGGCGCGCTCCTGGTCACGGCCTCGTCCGGCTCGCTGATCTACGCGTTCGTCCGGGCCGGCGACGGCGGCTGGCTCACCGCCGCGACCGGCGTCCTGATCCTGCTGGCCGCGCTCGGCTACCTGGCGTTCGTCGTCCGGCAGCGGACCGCCCGCTCGCCGATGATGGACCTCTCGCTCCTGGTCAGGCGGCCGGTCGCGACCGGCACCTTCCTGATCCTCATGGCGACCGCCCTGATGATCGCGGTGTTCTTCCTGGGCACGTTCTACTTCCAGCACGCGGAGGACTACGGCGCCCTGCGCACCGGCCTGCTGTTCCTGCCCGTCGCCGTCGCGACGATGTTCGGCGCCGACCTCACGGGACGGACGATCGCCAAGGCCGGGCCGCGGCTGCTCGCCGTGTCCGGCCTGCTCACCGCGGCCGTCGGCATGGCCCTCCCCGCCCTCGTCCTGAACCCGGTGACCGCCGTGATCGGCACCGCGATCGCGGGCGCCGGAACCGGCGCGATGTTCGTCGTCGCGTCGGCGACGGCACTGGGCCAGGTGGCACCGCACGAATCGGGCATCGCGTCCGGCATCGTGAGCACGTTCCACGAGTTCGGCGCGTCCATCGGGGCCGCGGTCATCTCCAGCGTCGCCGCCGCGAGCATCACCGGCGACACCCTCGACGGCTTCACCGACGGCTTCGTCCTGGCCGCGATCGCCGCCGCCGTCGGCGCCCTGGCGGCCGCCGCCCTGACCCCGCCCCGGCGCCCCGCGGCGCTTGACTCTGACGTGCGGGTCAACGGTTAGCGTCGCGGCGCGCTTCCGGGTGCCGTGCCCGGAACCTCACCCATGAGGAGTGCCCGATGCCGTCCCGCATGTCCCGAGTGGTCCGTCTCACCGCCGTGCCGGACGGACTGCCGAGGCCGGAGCACTTCGCCGTCGTCCGGGAGCCCGTCCCGGTACCGGGCGACGGCGAGGTGCTCGTCCGCAACCGCTTCTTCCAGGTCTTTCCCTCGCTGCGCACCCTGATCGGCGGCGGGGTGAAGGGCACCCCCTTCCCGCCGCTGCGTCCGGGCGACGCGCTGTTCGGCGCGGCGGTCGGCGAGGTCGTCACCGCACCGCACGACTCCGGCCTGGTCGCCGGTGACCTTGTGCGGCACTGGCTCGGCTGGCGCGAACACGCCGTCATGCCGGCCGCCGAGTGCACACCGCTGGACGGCGCGCTGCCCGACCCGGCCGCGCACCTCGGCCAGGCGGGCGTCGCGTACGCGGCGCTGACGCGGGACGCGCGGCTCCGCCAGGGCGAGACCGTGTTCGTGTCCGGCGGCTCCGGCGGGGTCGGTTCACTGGCCGGTCAGTTCGCCCGCCGGCTCGGCGCGGGCCGGGTGATCGGCAGCACCGGTTCCCGGGACAAGGCCGACCGCATGGTGGCCGAACTGGGCTACGACGCGGCCCTGGTCCGCGGCGAAGGCCCCATCTCGGCGCAACTGGCGGACGCCGCACCGGAGGGCATCGACGTCCTGGTGGACAACGTCGGCGGCGAGCAGCTGCGGGCCGCGATCGCCGCCGCCCGGCCGGGCGCACGATTCGTCCTGGTCGGCACCCTCTCCGGACAGCTCGCCCCGGACCGCACCGGCACCACCGCCCCCGTCGAGATCGACACGTTCCAGCTGATCGCCAAGCGCATCGAGATGCGCGGCTTCGGCGGTCTCGACGCCGCGGTCCCCTGGGCGGAACACTTCGGCGACTGGCTGCGCTCGGGCGACGTCACCTTCCCGCATGCACGCGTCACGGGCATCGACCACGCCCCGCAGGCGTTGCACGATCTGATCGCCGGACGACACGTGGGCGCCGTCATCGTGGAACCGTAGGCGGCCGGAGGAGGACCCATGCGGATCAGCGACGCCGCGGCGGCGGCCGGGACGACCCCGCGCGCGCTGCGCTTCTACGAGCAGCGCGGCCTGCTGCCGCCGCCGTCGCGAACGTCCAGCGGGCAGCGCCGGTACGGCCCGGCCGACGTCGCCCGCGTCCGGACGATCCGCCGCCTACTGTCCCTGGGCCTCACCATCGAGGACGTCCGCGGCTGCGCCGACCGGCTCCACCTCCTGGACGGCGACGAACTCCCGCCCTACGACGGACCGGCCTGCTCGCAGGGCACCGGCACCGCCAGGCGCCGCCTCGCCGCCCTCGACAACGAGATCACCCGCCTGACCGATCTCCGCAACCGCCTGGCCGCCCAGATCGGCGTCCCGCCACGCGAAGCCCCGGCCGGCGAGCCCGCCACCTGACCACCGAGGTCATCTCCGTCATCCGTCCGGGAAACACGCGCTCCATCGCGGTAGCCGAACGCATCGGCCACCGCCTCCTCCGCGAGACCACCTACAAGAACGCCCCCGCCCTCATCTACGGCCAGCGGAGACCGTCCGCCTTAAACGGCCGTCACGCAGTGAACGCGCGGGCTGCGCTACGCCGTGATCGGACGGGGACAAGCGGTCGCTGCCAGCAGTCTCCCCTCAGGCGAGGGCGTTGGCCGTGTTGGGTAGGTAGCGTTACCGCACCCGGTTTGCGGTCAGGTCAGCCGTCTGGCGTATGAGCGCGGCTGCGCGTGCGGTGTCGCCGATGATCTGGAGCAGCTGGGCAAGGCCGGCGCACTCGCGTTGCCTGATCAGCGGGTGCTGCTTGAGCCGCCCCCGCCGTCGATGATGCGTGAGCTAGTACAGTGTACTAGCAACGGTGTGGGTTCAAAGGAGTTCGCTGTGAGGGATGCGCTGGGCTTTGCATGGGACCGCGAGGCCATCGCTGATTCACTCGTGGCGATCCCGGAACACTCGATCGAGCGAGCCGTGTGGCGGTATCGCAGGGCGCTGCCCGAGTTCGTTTGGGACGCAGCCCAACTGGAGGGCAACCCGTTCACCTATCCAGAAGTGCAGACGCTCATGGAGGGCGTGACGGTCGGAGGACGGAAGGTCAGCGACGAGCAGCAGGTCCTGGCTCTGGCGGACTCCTCCCGAGAACTGCTCGACCTCGTCACCAACGGCGACTTCGTGCTGAACAAGCCAACCTCAGACCGTCTACACGCGATCATCGCGCGAGACGAGGCGCTGGAGTCCGGAACGTTCCGAGGCGAGGGGACGGTCATGTTGACTCCGGGCGTGAGCCTTGGCGAACACGGCCGGTATCTGCCACCGGAGACCGAGCCTGGTGGAGACAACCTGCGCAGGCTCCACACTGAGGGAGTGGCCTGGCTTACGGAGAAGCTCACGAATGTGACAGAACAGGCCATGGCCTATTTTCTTTTCGCCGCTCTCCAGGCGTTCTACTTCGACGGAAACAAGAGAACCGGGCGATCGATGATGAACGGTCACCTGATGATGCACGGCATCGATGCGATCAGTGTTCCGGCGGCGCGTCGGCAGGAATTCAACTCGGAGATGGTCCACTTCTACCTGGAACGTGATGCAACCCGGATGCTCACCTTCCTACTGTCGTGCCACCCCGAGAACGCCGGATACTGAGATGCCCCCCGCCAGGCGCCGCAAGGACGTCGACGGCCGGCCCGTGGACAGTCTCGGCCGACACAGGTACCCCATCGCCATCGACAGCGAGCGAGAGTATCTCCCGGCAATGGAACGCGCCCAGCGGGAGCGCGTGACGATGCAGTGGGTGGTGCAGTCTCTCACCCGCGCGTATGGAGCGGGATTGGTGGACTTGGGACCACCTTCGTCAGGACCACCGGGCCGAGCGGGCAGGCCGTTCGCCCAGACCCGTCAGTTCTGGCTGCACCGAGAAACCGAGTACGCCGCCGCCAGGCGCCGCGCCTCCGACCAGGACGGCATTGGGTTCGGCTCGGCGGTACGGCGGCTGATGCGCGCCTATGGCGAAGGCCAAATCGACCTGCACGTCCTGGTAGTGGACAAACGCAGTGAGCGGTCCGCCTGATAAGCCCGTTTGTCCCGCCGCACCACATGATCCACGGACGCTGCGGGGATCACCGCGACACCGAGACAGAGATCCACGGGATGCCGCCTAGAGCGCATCACCCTTCAGCTTGACGAGCAACGCACTCCACCCCTCTCCACTCAGGGCGATATGCGGGCCGTCCGGATCGGTCGAGTCTCGAAGACCCACCACACCGTCCCGCCCAAACACCAGGCGGGCACACTCAACACAGTTCTGCGACTGACTGCCACTGTGGCTGCTTTTGCGCCAGTGATTCATCTGCCGCTCCTCTCGGCTGGGGATCTGAAGCTCGCGGATGACCTGCTCGATGCGGTGGCGGGTCTCAGTCTCGGATAGAGCGACCCTGCATAGCGCTGCCTGTATTTCTCGGTACGCTGCGACGTCGTCCTCCTCCTCGACGAAGATCGTCCGCCGGAGTGCGTCCACAATCGCGATGGGGAAACTCCCCGCTTCAACGTCCAGGATCGTGAACGATCCGTCAACACCTGGGTTCTCGGGGGCGGTGAACGGGAGAAGTTGCAGGCGGACGTTCGGCCACTCCATGAGTTCGAGCAGGTACCGGAGCTGGTCGATCATGACCGGACGTCCGCCCATGCATTGGCGGACCGCGGCCTCACCGACCACGACTTTGATCACCAACGGGTCTGGGCGGGTGAGGGCCTCCTTACGGGCCATGCGGTACGCGACGCCTTCATCGAGGTCGCTCAGGCCGCTGCTGGGAACGGAGGCCATGACGGCGCGCGCGTACTCCGGAGTCTGGAGGAGCCCCGGGATGAGGTCGGCGTGGTACGCGAAGAGCTCCGAGGAGTCCTGTTCGAGCATCACGTACTCGCCGTAGTTCGGGCCTTTACCTGGGAGTTTGTGCCGCCGGATCCAGTCGCGGGAGGGACCGGCGGTGGCGAGGCCGATCAGCGCGGTCCTGAGGTCGTCGTCCTCCTGGACGCCGTACATCATCAGGATGTAGTTGATCTCGTGGACACGTGCCACGATCTGGGCGTTCTCCATCCGGCTGAGGGCGGACTTGGAGATCTTGAGGAAGGCCGCGGCCTCGTCGAGGGTGAGGCCGCGCTCTTCGCGGAGCTTGCGTAGTTGGACGCCGAGTCGCCTGCGGCGAACGGTCGGGGGTCGTGTCGCCATGACACCGATTGTCATGGACTCAACACGGACTGTCACGTGATTTCCAACAAGCGGGAAATCCCGCTTTACGCTTCTCCCGCCGGACGATCCTCCCTCTCTCAATGAAGACGGTTGTGCGCTCTCACCTGGGCATTCATGCTTGCGGGCGTCGATTACCGGAGGGAGTGAGGCAATGACGCCTTGTGAGGCGGAGTCCGGAGACCTGCGGTTCCTCGGGACGATCACGATGCCCGGCGAGCCGAGGTCCGCGCGGGTCGCGCGGGCCTTCGTGAGCGGGGTCGCGACCCATGTGGACGGCGAGGCGCTGGCCGACGTCGTCCTCTGCGTGGACGAGCTGGTCGCCAACGCGTGCGAGCACACCGCGTCCGGGACGGGCGGGCAGGTCACCGTCGTGGTGAGCGCCCGCGAGGACGTGCTGCGCGTGACCGTCCTCGACCAGGGCGGTGCTCGGAAGCAGCCGCGCGTCCGCACCGACCCGTTCGCGGACGACGGCCGCGGGCTGTTCCTCGTCGACGCGCTCTCCAAGAGCTGGGGGTCGCATCCGTCGTTGAACGGCACCGCCGTATGGGCGGAGTTCCACGCGGCGCCGGCCGGGGACGTCAGCGATGGGTGATGTGGGCGAGGACGTTCTCCCGTCCCCAGGCGCCGAGCGGGGCCAGGGCCTCGTTGAGCGAGACGCCGAGCGGTGTCAGCGAGTACTCGACGCGGGGCGGCACCTCGGCGTACGCCTCGCGGTGGACGATGCCGTCCTGCTCCATCTCGCGCAGCTGGGCGGCGAGCACCTTCTCGGTCACGCCGGGCAGCTCCCTGCGCAGCTCCCCGAAGCGGTGGGGCCGCTCGTCCAGCGCCCAGAGGATCAGCCCCTTCCACTTGCCGCTGATCACGTCCATCGCCGCGTCGATCCCGCAGATGTACGACCCCGGCCGCATCGTCCCGCCCCCTGACCTCGTCACTGAAGTCAGGGTAACCACGCACCTCGAAGTGCGTACTTGATCATGTGCGCGACCGGGGCCGAGCCTGGACGGCATGGGACATGACTCCAAGCAGATCAGCGTGCTCGGCCTTGGTGCGATGGGTGCCGCGATCACCCGCGCGTGGCTGGCCGCGGGATACGACACGACCGTCTGGAACCGGACGGCGAGCCGCGCCGAGCCGCTCGTCGCCGAGGGGGCGAAAGCGGCGGCGACGGCCGCTGAAGCCGTCGCCGCGAGCGGCCTGGTGATCGTTTGCCTGCTCGATGACGCGTCCGTCGGCGAAGCCCTCGCGGACGCCGGCCTCGCGGGCAAGGACCTGGTCAACATCACCACCGGGACGCCTGGCGAGGCGCGCGAGCGCGCGGGATGGGCGGCCGGGCGCGGAGCCCGCTACCTGGACGGCGGGATGATGGCCGTGCCGCCGATGATCGGCGTCCCCGAGTCGGGTGCCTACGTCTTCTACAGCGGGTCGCGGGAATCGTTCGCCGAGCACCACGACGCGCTGAGCGTCCCGGCGTCCGCCAGGTACGTCGGGGAGGACGCCGGTTCGGCCGCCCTGCACGACGTGGCGCTGCTGAGCGGGATGACCGGCATGTTCGCCGGGATGGCACATGCGTTCGCGCTCATGCGCGGCGCGACGTCGCCGAGTGGGTTCGCCCCGCTGCTCGTCGAATGGCTCACCGCCATGGCCGGGGCGGCGGACGGCATGGCGGCGCACCTGGAGAGCGGCGACTACACCTTGGGCGTGGCGTCCAACCTCGCCATGATGGTGCAGGGCAACAGGACGCTGCTGCGCACGGCCGAGGAGCAGGGGGTCAGTCCCGAACTCCTCGCCCCGTTAATGGCGCTGATGGAACGCCGCCTCGCCGACGGCCACCCCGACGAGGGCACCACCGGCGTGGTCGACCTACTGGCCACCTCAGGAAGGGGACGATGATGATCGTGAGACCGGCCGAGCCCGCCGATCTGCCGACGCTGGCGCCGCTGTGGCGGGCGGCCTGGCTCGACGGGCACGCGGGCCACGTCCCCGCCGCGCTGATGGACGCGCGCGGCCCCGAGCACTTCGCCGTCCACGCCGACAAGTACGCGGGCTCGACCCTCGTCGCCACCGGGGGCGAGGGCCGGATCCTCGGCCTGGTCATCCTCGGTGACGACGACGGCGAAGTGGTCCAGCTGGCCGTCGACCAGTCCGCACGCGGCGAGGGCGTCGGCGGGGCGCTGCTGCGGGCCGCCGAAGACCGGTTCCGGGGACGGCACCGCCAGGCGTGGCTCGCGGTCGTCCCCGGCAACACGCGGGCCCGGCGCATGTACGAGTTCCACGGATGGCGCGACACCGGCCCCATCACCTACCAGGCCCCTACCGCGACGGGCACCGTCGACGTGCCCGTCCACCGCTACGTCAAGGACCTGGACGCCGGCGGCACGGACGTCAGATCTCCTTGAGGAAACCGGAGTCGACCGCGACGTCGGCGCCGGTCGTGCTCGCCGAGCGCGGCGACGCCAGCAGCACGACCATGTCCGCGACCTCCTGCGGCGTGGCGAGCCTGCCCGTCGTGAGGGCCATCATCTCCGCGGCGCCGCCGTCCAGCACGGCGTCGCGGTCGGAGCCGGTCGCCCCGGCGATGATGTCGGCGGCGCCGCCCTCGTCCGTCCACCAGGGTGTCCGGACCGGTCCCGGCGAGACCGAGTTGACCCGGACGCCCTGCGGCGCGTACTCCTCCGACAGGCCCTTCGTCAGGTTGTTCAGCGCCGCCTTCGCCGCGTTGTAGTCGAAGTTCATCGGCCCGGGGCGCCGCCCGTTCCCCGACGAGACGTTCACGACCGACGCCGCGTCGCTCCGCAGCAGGTGCGGGATCGCCGCCCGCACCGCCCGGACCACCGCGAACAGGTTGAACTCGAACATGTCGCGCCAGTCGTCGTCCGACGGGGTCAGGAAGCCGAAGCGCGGCAGGGACGCCCCGGGCGGCGGGCCTCCGGCGTTGTTGACCAGCACGTCGAGCCGCCCGAACGCCTCCACCGCCCGCTCCACGGCCGCCGCCGGGGCGTCCGGGTCCATGAGGTCGGACGGCACGTGCAGCAGGTCAGGCCCGGCGAGCGCGTCCAGTTCCGCCCCCGCCTTGCGCGACACCGCCGCCACCCGCGCGCCCTCGTCCAGCAGCGTCCGCGTGACCGCGAGCCCGATCCCCTTCGACGCCCCGGTGACGACCGCGACGCGTCCGGTGAGCCGCAAGTCCATGAGTTTCCCCTCTCAGCGAGCGTGCACGCCCGGCTGGGCGTGCACGCTCCCTGAACCCCGCTCCCGCTCGGACGGTTGCGGGTTCGGGGCGGAAAGGATCAGCCCCGCGGGACGAGGCACCCCGGACGGTTGAAGTCGATGACGCTTCCGGGGGCGATGCAGGCGGCCAGGATGTACGTCTCCTGCGCGTAGCCGATGTGCGGGCGCACCGTGATGTTGCCCGCCTCGTCCACCTCGCACGGGTTGTTCAGCGTGCAGCGGCCGCCGTCCTCGTTGATGGTGTTGTTCACCGCGATGACCTTGCCGGACGACGCGTCGATGACCGGCGATCCGGACGTCCCGCCGATGACATCGCAGGAGGACGTGTAGCGCACCGAGTCCTTCCACGTCCAGGAGCTCTCGCGGAGCCGGTAGGCGAACCCGTCGAGGGTGCAGGAGTACGTCCGCCGCCAGTAGCCGGACACGACGCGCAGGTCGGTCCCGGCGGTCGGATGGGCGAGGGACAGCTCCAGCGCGGTCGTCCCATACGCCTGCTGGATGCTCGCGTAGCTCCGGTTGAGCCGGTACAGGGTCACGTCGGTGTCCGTCATCGTCGCGTACAGCATCCTGCTTGCGCGCAGCGTGCCGAGCGACCCCTGGCCGCTCGGGTTCAGCAGCGTGAACGAGCGGCTGGACGCCCGGTTCGTGATCACCTGTCCGGCGGACGGCATGCCGCCCTCGTAGCAGTGGCCGTTGGTCAGGACGAGCGCCGGGTCGGTGCTCGCGGCGGTCGGGGTGCGCACCAGCGAGCCGGAGCAGTTGCTCAGCGCGACGATCCCGGTGTAGTCGACGGCGGCCCTGGGCGGCGCCGGCGCGGCGGTGGCCGCGGGCGGGGCAGTCAGGGTCGCGGTCCCGAGGCAGGCGGCGGCGAGCACGCCGAGAATGCTTCTTCGCACGGCGGGGGTCCTCTCGGGGTGAGGTCGGCGGGGACGGACCGGCGCACTGAGGAAGGGAGCGGCGCCGGACGCGCAGCGCGATGGTAACCAGGCGCCCCGCCCGGCGGAAGCAGCCGATTCCAGCAACCTGCAAGAACCCGGCAAATCAGGCAGGCATTGCAAAATCGGCCACACGTGCGGCGCGTCCGAAATCCAGGGAGGATGTCGCACGGGACGGAAGGCGTCCTCCGCGTGGGTGGTGCATGATCTGCCCCTGAGCCCGGCGCGCGCCTAGACTGCGCGGCATGGACCTCAGGGACGCCACGCGCATGATCCTTTCCGAGTCGGCGGCGCACCCGGAGCTGCTCCGGGTGACCCGGGAGGCGCACGACCGCCTCGGCCGCGGCGAGCGGGTGGCCCACACCGACCTGAGCTGGATGCTCAAGGAAGCCGCCCGCAAGAACGTCTACCCGGCGCTGCACGCCCGCTACGGCAGCGCCGCGTTCAACGAGATGGTCCTCGTCATGGGCCGCCAGATCGACCGGCAGGCGCCCCTCGCCACCCGCTGAAAGTGCGGCGGTAGGCGGAGGGGGACGTCCTCATCGCCCGCGCGAAGTGGTGGCGGAAGGTCGCCGGGCTCTCGAAGCCGACGGCGGCGCCGATCTCTTCGACGGGCGCGGTAGTCCCTTCCAGGAGCGGCAGGGCGGCCAGGACGCGCTGGGTGATGACCCAGCGGAGGGGGCTCGTGCCCGTCCGCCGGTTGAAGTGCCTGATGTACGTGCGGGGTGAGAGGCACGCCTCGCGCGCCAGGCGGGCGATCGTGATGGGCTCGGCCAGGTGGGCCAGCGCCCACGCCATGCTGCGCGCGACCGGGTCGTCCTCGGCCGGGCGGGTCACGGCGGCCTCGACGAACTGCGCCTGCCCGCCCTCCCGGTGCGGCGGGACGACCAGCCGGCGCGCGACCATGTTGGCGATCCGGGCGCCGTGGTCCTTGCGGACGAGGTGCAGGCACATGTCGAGGCCCGCCGCGCTGCCCGCGCCCGTCAGGACGTCGTCGCCGTCCACGTAGAGGACGTCCGGGGTAACGCGGACGGCCGGGTAGCGGCGGCGCAGCAGGTCGGCGTACTGCCAGTGGGTGGTGGCCTCGCGTCCGTCCAGGAGGCCGGCGGCGGCGAGCGCGAACGCGCCCGAGCAGATGGAGACGACGCGGGCGCCTCGCGCGTGCGCGTCCCGCAACGCCGCGACGACCTCGGGCGGCGGGTCGCGCCGGACGTCGGGGACGGCGACGACCATCACGGTGTCCGCCGACGCGAACGCGTCCAGCCCGTGCTCGGCCGTCATCGTGAAGCCGCCGACCGCCCGCATCGGGCCGGGCGCCGGGGAGCAGACCCGCAGGTCGTACCAGGGGACGTCCAGCTCGGGCCGGGCCAGCCCGAACACCTCGACGACGGAGCCCAGCTCGAACGGCGCCATGCCGTCGAAGGCCAGCACCGAGACCGTGTGCCGCCGTACCGGAACCAGCATGGCGAAATCCTAGCGATGCCGGGCGTTCACGCCACTGCCGCGACCGCACCCGGACGCCGAGGATCGTTCACGACACCGGAAGGAGCCCTCCATGAACGCCATCACGCCTGCCGCGCCCGCCCACGAGGCGTACCGGCACTTCGCCGCCCGTCTGGCCTTCGAGACCGATGTGTCCGACGTCGCCGCCGCTCTCGCCGCGGACACGCCCGGCATCGTCGTCGTCGACACGCGCAGCACCGAGAGCTGGGCGCAGGGCCACGTCCACGGGGCGGTCCACATCCCCACCGCCGAGATCGCGGAGCGCGCCGCGGTACTGGTGCCGGACGGCGCGACCGTCGTCGTCTACTGCTGGGGACCCGGCTGCAACGGCGCCCAGAAGGCGGCGCTGGAGTTCGCGAGGCTCGGCCGTCCCGTCAAGGAGATGATCGGCGGGTTCGAGTACTGGGCGCGCGAAGGGTTCCCCGTCGAGACCGGCGGCGGCGCCGTCACGCGCCGCCCCGCCGACCCTCTGACGGCCCCCGTGGCGGGCGTCTCCTGTGCCTGCTGAGGCAGGGTCGGCGCATGGTTCCACGGGGACGGGGCATAAGTAGGTTCCCCGGCGACGTTAGACTATTCGAATCACTCTTCGACGCCCCCATGGCGTCAGGCTCGTCCTTGCAGGCCGCGCACATCGTGGTGCCTCCCGAGACGTGCCCCCCTCTCGGAAGGTAATGCGTGACCACAGCTGCCGCTGAACAGAACCCGTCCATGCCCGCCACCGCGGACGAGGGACAGGTTCCCACCTTCGCCGAGCTCGGCATCCCGCCGGTGCTGGTGAACGCCCTGGAGCGCCAGGGCATCGAGGCCCCGTTCCCCATCCAGGCCGCCGCGATCCCCGACATCATGGCGGGACGCGACGTCCTCGGGCGCGGCAAGACCGGCTCCGGCAAGACCCTGGCGTTCGGCCTGCCGCTCCTCTCCCGCCTCTCCGGCCGCAAGGCCGCCCCGAAGCGTCCGCTGGCGCTGATCCTCGTGCCGACCCGCGAGCTGGCCCAGCAGGTGCAGACCAACCTGGAGCCGCTCGGCCGCGGCCTCGGGCTGCGCTTCAAGACCGTCATCGGCCAGACGTCCATGTTCAAGCAGATCGACGCGCTGCGCCGAGGCGTCGAGGTCCTCGTCGCCACGCCCGGCCGGCTGAAGGACCTGATGCGGCAGGGCGCCTGCGACCTGTCCGACATCGAGATCGCCGTGCTGGACGAGGCCGACCACATGGCCGACATGGGCTTCCTGCCCGACGTCACCGACATCCTGGACGCCGCCAAGCGGGACGGCCAGCGCCTCCTCTTCTCCGCCACCCTCGACAAGGACGTCGACGTCCTCGTCAAGCGGTACCTGAGCAACCCGGTCACGCACGCGATCGGCCCGGTGGACGAGTCCGTCGACACGATGGACCACCACCTCCTGCTCGTGGCGCCGAAGGAGAAGAGCGCCGTCACCGCCGAGATCGCCAACCGCGAGGGGCGGACGATCCTGTTCGCCCGCACCAAGCACGGCGTCGACCGGCTCGCCAAGCAGCTCGTCCAGGCCGGCGTCCGCGCGGCGGGCCTGCACGGCGGCAAGAGCCAGGGCCTGCGCACCCGGACGCTCGCCGAGTTCCGCGAGGGCTCGATCAGCGTGCTGGTCGCCACCGACGTCGCCGCCCGCGGCATCCACGTCGACGACGTGACTTTGGTCATGCACGTCGACCCGCCCGCCGACCACAAGGACTACATGCACCGCGCGGGACGCACCGCCCGCGCCGGCGAGCGCGGCACCGTCGTCACGCTCGTCCTGCCGCACCAGGTGCGCTCCACGTCCGCGATGACGCGCCGCGCCGGGATCAACGCGCCCCGCACCCGCGTCACCACCGGCGACGCGGAGCTGGTCAAGCTGACCGGCGCCCGGCCGCCGTCCGGCATCCCGATCGAGGAGCCGCTCATCCCCGAGCGTCCGCGCCGCGAGGGCGGCCGGGGCCGGCAGGGCGGCGGCGGACGCCGCCGGGGCCCGCGCTCCTTCGACCGCCAGGACGGCGGGCGCCGCCGCGACGGCGAGCCCGCCCGCGGCGAGCACCGCGCCTACTCCGGCGGCGAGCGCCGGGGCGGCGGCCCGCGCACCGGCGGCGGCTCCCACGGCGCACGCCGCGGGGCCCCCTACAACGGCGGCGAGCGCCGCGCCGCCCGCTACAACTGACCGACGCGCAGAAGCCCCGTCCGGCACACCCGGGCGGGGCTTCTCGCATCTTCGTTGACCTGCGGCGAGTTGTTGTTATGGACGCCCCCGAACCAACAACACGCCGCAGATCAACGTCGTTCAGCCGGCCTCTTCCTGGAGGGTGCCGTCCTCGGCGCGTGCCTTGGACTCCTCGCGGAGCTTGTCCTGGAGGATCTGGAGGCCCTCCAGGCCGTTCACGGAGAGGGCGGCGAGCTCGTCCAGGGACATCAGCGGGTCGTTGCGGAGCGGCGGCTGCCAGCCGTTCTCCTTGTCGTGGCTGCGCAGGATCTTCGCGGGGACGCCGCCGATGACCGAATGGTCGGGGAACTCGCCGCGGACGACCGCGCCGCCCGCGACGGCGACGTTCCGGCCCAGCCGGGTGCCCGGCAGGATGATCGCGCCGGTGCCGATCCAGCAGCCGTCGCCGATCACGACCGGGTTGTTCTCCGGCCACTGCCGCCCGATCGGCACGTGGACGTCGCCGTAGGTGTGGTTCTGGTCGGTGATGTAGACGTTCGGGCCCGTGAAGACGTCGTCGCCGATGTCGATGGACTGGTGCCCGACGATGTGGGTGCCGCGCCCCAGGGAGCAGCTCGCGCCGATCCGGACGATGACGTCCGGGCCCAGGTCGAGGCCGGGGACGAAGCCGGCGGAGATCGTGACGTGCGTGCCGACGAGGGTGTGGTCGCCGATCGATATCCACGGCTCGCCGTAGATGGAGCCGACCGGGAAGCCGATGCAGGCGCCCTCGCCGAGGTAGGCGAACTTGCGCCGGCCCGGAGTGTGCGGCGTGATCTCGCCGTGCCGCTGGACCCATTGCCAGGCGTGGTGCACGGCCGTGTGCACGCCCTGGCGCGCCCGCCGCCCAGCGCGGGCCGCCAGCACCTGCCCGAGGGAGCGCTTCGGCGACATGGCGTTACCGTACCGGTTGGTAGCCCCGCTCGTGCACCGCGGTGGGCCCCTCGCACGGCGAAGGGCCCGGCCGTCACCGGCCAGGCCCTCCGATGTGCGCGCGCTAGTGCGGCGAATGCACCTGACCGTCGACATCGGCGCCGGAGACCGTCATGGAGTCGGCCGAAGTGGCGTCCTCCGCATGCTCACCGGAACCCTTGGTCATGTCGCGGATGACGCCGCGCCGCGTCGCGACCACACCGGCCGCGCCGACGGCGGCGACGACGCCCATCATCGCCATGAGCGTGCCGCGTCCGGGTCCGGACCGCTTGGGCGGCTCGACCTTTCCGGCGACATCGCTCAGGAACGTGCTCACCCGCGGGGCGAGCCCGGACTCCACGTACCGGGCCGCCCGCCGGAGCCTCGGTGCGCTCCAGCCGCGGACGACCATGAGCCGATCCTCCGCGACGGGCGCGATCCGCCCCGCCGCGTTGGAGGCGCTCTGCCGGCACACCTCGGCGCCCTGGCGGGCCGCCTCCTGGACGCGGTCGAACCGCGAGAGGACTTCCTCCTGCGGCTTCCGGCGGATACTGATCATTAGGGACACGCTAACCTCCCTGTTTGCGAGGTCCTGTCATGCAGCCTTCCCAGGGATCGGGAGGTAAACCCTGCGGGCGTGACCACCCGTGCACGCCCGGTAGTCGATTTGCGCATGACCGAGACCGTAACGTGCAGAGCTCAGACATCCACCTCACGAGGAGGCGGCCAGCGTGGCCAACGAGATCTTCGCGACGCTCAACACGTCGCTCGGCAAGATCGTGATCCAGCTCTACCCGGAGCACGCGCCCGAGACCGTGGCGAACTTCGTCGAGCTGGCGGAGGGCACCCGGACCTGGACCGACCCGCGCACCGGGCAGAAGTCCGACGCCCCGCTCTACAACGGGACGATCTTCCACCGCGTCATCGACCAGTTCATGCTGCAGGGCGGCGACCCGCTCGGCACCGGCACCGGCGGCCCCGGCTACCAGTTCAAGGACGAGTTCCACCCGGACCTCAAGTTCAACCGCCCGTACCTGCTGGCGATGGCGAACGCGGGGCCCGGCACCAACGGCTCCCAGTTCTTCATCACGCTCGACGTCGGCCACACCCAGCACCTGACCGGACGCCACACCATCTTCGGCAAGGTCATCGAGGGGACGGACGTCGTCGACCGCATCGGCAAGGTCGAGACCGGCCGCAACGACCGTCCTAAGCAGGACGTCGTCCTGCAGACGGTGACGATCGAGCGCCGTTAGACGTTCCTACGGTGAGAGCACGCGACGGGCGACCGCCCGCATCGGGCGCCGCCCCCGCCGGGTGACGCCCGCACCGTCCACACGGAGCCTGAGATGAGCACAGACCACAGTCCCGCTCCCGAGACCTCGGTGCCGACCTGCTACCGGCATCCGGGGCGCGAGACGTATGTGCGCTGCACCAGGTGCGACCGCTACATCTGCCCGGACTGCATGCGGGACGCGGCGGTCGGGCACCAGTGCGTGGAGTGCGTCGCCGACGGCAACCGGGGCGTCCGCAGGGCGGTCCCCCGGACGCCCGTGGGCGGGCGGGCCCCCGCGTCCGCCGTGCCGGTCGTCACGTACTCGCTGATCGGCCTGTGCGTGGCGGCCTACCTCGCCGAGCTGGCGTCCCAGCGGGTCGTGTGGGAGTTCATGATGCTCGGCCGCGCCCTGCTGCCCGACGGCAGCGTCGGCGGGGTCGCCGAGGGCGAGTGGTACCGGCTGTTCACCACGATGTTCCTGCACCAGCGCGGCGGGACGTTCGGCATCACCCACATCCTGTTCAACATGTGGGCGCTGTGGGCCGTCGGCCCCGCGCTGGAGCAGATGCTCGGACGGTGGCGCTTCCTGGCGCTCTACCTGCTGTCCGGCCTCGGTGGGTCGGTCCTGCTGTACCTGGTCGGCGCTCCGGGCTCCTCGGCGGTCGGTGCGTCCGGCGCCATCTTCGGGCTGTTCGGCGCGTACTTCGTGATCGGCCGCAGGCTGGGCGGGCCGGTCGGGCCCATCGTGGTGCTGCTGGTGATCAACCTGGTGATCACCTTCTCGGTGCCGGGGATCTCCTGGCAGGGCCACGTCGGCGGGCTCGTGGTCGGCGCGGTGCTCGCGGCGGCGTACGCGTACGCTCCCGCCGCGCGGCGGCGGCTGTTCCACATCGGGGCGCCGCTGCTCATGCTCGTGCTGCTGGCGGCGCTCGTGGTGGTCAGGACGGCGGAGCTGAGCCCGTCGGTGTAGCAGCGCCGGCGCGGACGCCGTCCACCCGCGACGGCGTCCGCGTCGCCGACGCGCCAACTGTGGAAAAGACCTGTGGAAAACCTGGGGAAAGCCGGGGTCCGAGATCCCCGACCTGTGGATAACCGGCCGTCAGCGCCAGCGGGTCGACAGCACCACGCCGAGGATGATCGCCGCGAAGCCGATGCCCAGGTTCCAGTTGTGCAGGTCGGTCATGTACGGCACGTCGGTGCCGGTGCTTGCCGTCACGTAGAAGACGGCGATCCAGATCAGGCCGATGAGCCACAGACCGACCATCGTGGGCACCAGCCAGCGGGGACTGACCTCGGGCGCCTTGGACTTCTGCGGCGGCGTGTAGACGGCCTTCTTGCGCACTTTGGACTTGGCCACGGTGGGATCGTTCTCCTCGTGCGTCCGGCGGCCGGAGCGCCGGACCGCGCATGGGTGTTTTGTCGGTTAGCGTAGTCGCTGGTGACCACTGTCTGATGAGCAGATTCTCGATGAGCAGCGTACGGCGTTCGGCGTGGGGAAGCATCATCCCAGCTCTCACGCTCCTCGCGGGGACCCTGTTCGCGGCGAGCGCGAGCACGGCGCGCGGCACGAGCCTGCGCGAGGAGGGCCGCACCAGGATCACCGAGCTCATCACCGCCGAACAGCGTCGCGGCCACGAGGAGCGCGCCGAGTACCGGCGCCTCCGCGACCAGGTCGACCGTATCTCCCGGGAGGCCGGACGTCACGACGCGCGCGTGAAAACCGCGCGGGCGGAGGCCGACCGGCTCGCCGCCGGCGCCGGGTTCACCCCGCTGACCGGCCCCGCCGTCAGCGTCATGCTGGACGACGCGCCGCTGCCGAAATCGGACGATCCGCCGCACGGCGTCCGCCCCGACGACCTCGTCGTCCACCAGGCGGACGTCCAGGCCGTCGTCAACGCGCTCTGGGCGGGCGGCGCCCGCGCGATGCAGATCATGGATCAGCGGGTCATCTCGACGAGCGCGGTCCGGTGCGTGGGCAATACCCTGATCCTCCAGGGCGTCGTGTACTCCCCGCCGTACCGGATCACCGCCGTGGGCGACCCGGTCCGGCTCCGCGCGGCGCTCGGCGCGTCCCCCGAGATCGCCGTCTACCGCAAGTACGTCCGCGCGTACGGGCTCGGCTACTCGGTGCGGACCCTGGAACGGGCCGCGCTGCCGCCCTACACCGGCAACGTGACCATGAAGCACGCCACGGTGCCGCCCGCGGCGCGACGAGGGCCGGGCGGCTGACCCCGGCGAGTGAGGAGGACGCGCGTGCGGACGGTGCTCCGTGGCGTGGGCGAGCTGTGCATCACCGCCGGCCTGATCGTCATGCTGTTCGTCACCTACGAACTGTGGGGCACCGGCCGGTACACCCAGGGCCAGCAGGACCGCCTCCAGGACGAGATGCTGAACGGCTGGCGCGCCGCGAAGGTCACCACCGAGAAGGTGAAGCTCGGCGAGGGGCTCGCGATGATCCGCATCCCCCGGTTCGGCAAGGACTACCGCTTCGTCGTGGTGGAGGGCGTCACCCGCGCCGACCTGCGCAAGGGCCCCGGCCACTACCCGGGGACCGCGCTGCCCGGCCAACTCGGCAACTTCGTCGTCTCCGGCCACCGGACGACCTACTCCGCCCCCTTCAACCGGCTCGGCGAACTCGACCGCGGCGACCGGATCCTCATCGACACCCGCGATCGGCAGTACGTCTACCAGGTCACCGATCGCACGATCGTGAAGCCGTCCGCGACCGACGTGGCCGCGCCCGTCCCCTTCCACCCGAAGCGGCGGCCGACCGAACGGCTCATCACCCTCACCACCTGCCACCCCAAGTACTCCGCCGCCGAACGAATGATCATCTTCGGTGAGCTGGCCGAGACGCTGCCCCGCGTGCGGCCCGCCGCCGGAAAGTAGGAGGTCCCGTGTACGCCTGGATCTGGCGCCGTCTCCCCGGCGCGTGGCCCGCCAAGACCGCCGCCGCGGCCGGCATCGTGATCGCGGTCGCCGCCGTCCTCTGGTACGCGCTGTTCCCGCAACTCGAAGCCAAGATCCAGTTCGATCACGGCGTCGTCCAGACCCCGGCTCCGTCCGCCACGCCGGGCGGCTGACCCGCACCCCGGCGGCGAGTTCAGAGATTTCGGTTGAAATCCGTAACGTCCTAGGGCCGCGTGACGAAGACCATAACGAGGGCTTCCGCCATTGCCCCCGAGTGGCGGAAGCCCCGTTTCATGCCCGGCCCAGCCCCCTTGGCGCAGCCCCGCCATCGCGCGGGCCGACGGCAAGCGAAGGGCCCCGGTCTCCGCGCTGGAGACCGGGGCCCTGTCGCTCGCGCGGCCCCCGACGTTCACGGGCCGCTCACACGACTCAGCCCTGGCCGTCGCCCGGGAAGCCCGGGACGGTCGGCGTCGGCTGGGTCGGCGTCGGCGGCGGCTTCTCCGCCACGAAGATCGTCACCGTGTCGCCCGGCGCGACCGTCGTGTCCGGACCGGGCTGCTGGTCGTAGACGATGCCCGGCGCGACCTGCTTGTCCGGCGGCGGCGTGCCCTTCTGCACGTTGCACTTGAGCCCGAGGCCCTCCAGCTTGCCGCACGCCGCCCGCTGGCTGTTATTGAACAGATTCGGCACCTTTAGGTTCGTCGGCCCGTTCGAGAACACGACCGTGACCGTCGACCCCTTCGGCGCCTTCGTGCCGCCGGCCGGGTCGGTGCTGATCACGTTGAGCCGCGGGACGGTGTCGCTCGACTCCGCCCTCCGCTCGACCTCGAAGCCCTTCGCCTCCAGCAGCTTCTTGGCCGTCGAGTACGGCTGCCCGGCCACGTTCGGGACCTCGACCTGCGTCGGCGGCTTCTCCCCCTTGGAGATCACCAGCGTCACCGTGGAGCCCTTGGCCGCGTTCGTGCCCGGCTCCGGGTCGGAGCTGATCACGTTGCCCTTGCGGATGTCGTCGCTGAAGTCCGACTTCGGCTCGCCGACCTGGAAACCGAGCTTGGTGAGCTGCGCCGTCGCATCGGCCTGCGACACGTTGATGATGCTCTGCGGGATCGCGACCTGCGCGTTCTTCTCGCCCCCGCCGCCGCTCAGCATCCAGCCGATCAGCGCCGCGCCGCCGATGAACAGCACGGCGAGGCCCACCCACAGCGCCGCCTTCCTGCCGGCGCCGCCCTGCTCGGGGAGATCGTCGTCGTAGTGGGCGGGCGGCAGCCGGTAGTCGTCCGGCGGGCGGCGCACCTGCGTCGCGCCCGGCGGGTAGGCGCCCATCATCTGGGTGCCCTGCGGCGCACCGCCCATCAGCATCGTGGACGCCGCCGTCGACGCCACCGGCTGCCCCTGCAGGACGCGCTGGATCTCCTGCCGGAACTCCGTCGCGTTCTGGTAGCGGTGGTCGGCCTCCTTCGCCATCGCCTTCAGCACGATCGCGTCCGCCCACTGCGGGATCTGCGGGTCCACCTGCGACGGCGGCACCGGCTCCTCGCGGACGTGCTGGTAGGCGATCGCGACCGGGGAGTCGCCGGTGAACGGCGGCTTGCCGGTGAGCAGCTCGTACAGGACGCAACCGGTCGAGTAGATGTCGCTGCGGGCGTCCACCCGCTCGCCGCGCGCCTGCTCGGGGGACAGGTACTGCGCGGTGCCGATCACCTGGGCGGTCTGCGTCATCGTGGCCGCCGAGTCCGCCATCGCGCGGGCGATGCCGAAGTCCATGACCTTGACCTCGTGCTGCCGGGTCAGCATCACGTTGGCCGGCTTGATGTCGCGGTGCACGATCCCGCCGCGGTGGCTGTAGTCCAGCGCGCGCAGGATGCCGTCGGTGATCTCCAACGCCTTGTCGGGCAGCAGCGCGCGGTTCTCCCGCAGCAGGTCGCGCAGCGTGCTGCCGTCCACGTACTCCATCACGATGTACGGGATGGACGTGTCGCCGATCATGTCCTCGCCGGTGTCGTACACGGCGATGACCGAGGGGTGGTTCAACGACGCGGCCGACTGGGCCTCGCGCCGGAACCGCGCCTGGAACGTGGGGTCACGCGCCAGGTCCGACCGCAGCGTCTTGACCGCGACCACGCGATCCAGGCGCCGGTCTCGGGCACGGTAGACCTCGGCCATGCCGCCCCGCCCGATCACCGACTCGAGCTCGTAGCGGCCGCCGAGCAGCCGAGGTTGACTCATATGTGCACTTTCCCTCGTACGTCTACACCTTGTCCTCCGAACCTAGCCCCCCGCTCTGGATCGGCGAGGGCGCCGGGCTCGAAGTTGACGGAGTCGTGGTGCTCCCCGTCGGTGTGGGTGTTGGCTCTGGGACTGTGGGCGTCGCCCGGGGCGAATTCATGGATGGCTTGTGTGAAGGAGACGTTCCGGACGTCATCCGCGTTGACGGACGGATCCTATGCGTCCGGTGGCGTGGGGTGACAGCCGGCCGCCGCGGACTCCGGACCACCCGGCGCTTCGGCGGAGCGCTGGGACGGGCCGCGGGGTCGTCCGCGAAACCGCCGCCGACCGGGCTGGTGACCGGGGTGGCGGGCGGATCCCGCTCGTCCTCGCCGGATCCCGCGAAGGCGAACCCCTTCCACAGGGAGCCGACCACGATCACGCAGACGAGCACGAGCACGGCCGCGGCCGACGCGTACGCCACCATCGTGCGTCGTTGCACTGTCCCGTTGGTGAGGTTATCCGCCGCCGGGTCAGCGTCAAATCCCGACATAGGGGCCGATTGCGTAACGATGGGATCTCTGCCGGGGACACCCGCGGCCGCGTCGACGGCCCGGCGCATGGTCAGCGACGCGCGGACCGCCAGCGCCCGCGCCGCGACCGTCCCGGCGTCGCGCGGACGGGCCAGCGGATCCTTCGCCAGCATCTCCATGACCAGCTCGCGCGCGGCCGGCGGCACCCGCCCCGGCAGCTCCGCCGGCGCCACCCGGACGTGCTGGAGCGCCACCTCCACCGGCGTCGACCCGTCGAACGGCGGCGCGCCCGTCAGGCACTCGTAGGCCACCACGCCCAGCGAGTACAGGTCCGCCTTCGGCGACAGCTCCTTGCCCTGCGCCTGCTCCGGCGAGATGTAGTGCGCCGTCCCCATGACCATCCCGGTCTGGGTCTGCGACGCCGCCGCCAGCCGCCGGGCGATCCCGAAGTCGGTGATCTTCACGGTGCCGTTCGGGGACACCATCAGGTTCGCCGGCTTGATGTCCCGGTGCACGATCCCGGCCTCGTGCGCCACCGTCAGCGCCCGCCCCACCTGCACCACCAGGTCCAGGACGGCCTCCAGCGCCAGCCCGCCGTCGCGTGCCAGGATCTCGTCCAGCGGCTCGCCCGCCACCAGCTCCATCACCAGGTACGTCCGGCCGCTGTGCTCCCCGAAGTCGAACGCCCGCGCGATCCCCGGATGCCGCAGCTCCGCCGCGAACCGCGCCTCCGACTCGAACCGGTCGCGCGCCCGCATGTCCGAGCCGAACTCCAGCCGCAGCAGCTTCACCGCGACCGGCCGGCCCGACCACTCGTCCGACGCCCGCCAGACCTCGCCCATCCCGCCGGTGGCCAGCCGCTCCAGCAGCCGGTACCGATCGCCCAGGACGAGGCCCGTGCTCACTTCTGCAGGACCTTCGCCATGATCGCCCCGGCGATCGGGCCGGCGTTCCCGGCGCCGGAACCCTGCGCCTCGGTCATCACGGCGAACGCGTAGCGCGGGTTGTCCGTCGGGCTGAACCCGACGAACCAGTTGGCGTTCGGGTTGCCCGGGCCCTGCTCGGCGGTGCCGGTCTTGCCGGCGATCCGCATGCCCTGCAGGTTCTTCGCGGTGCCCTCGGTGACCACCGCGCGCATCATGTCCTCGAGCTGCCCGGCCTGGTCGCCGGTCATCACCTTCCCGAACTCCTTCGGGGACGCGCCGTACAGCTCGCTCTGGTCCTTCGCCCGCACCGTCTGCACCACGTACGGGTTCATGATCTTGCCCTCGTTGGCGACCGCGGCGGCGACCATCGCCATCTGCAGCGGCGTCGCGCGCACGTTCTCCTGGCCGATACCGGACCGCGCGGTCCCGTCCTTGCCGGTCGGGGTGGTCTTGCCGGTCGCGTCCGTGTAGGCCACCGGGACGTCGCTCTCCGCCGTGTAGAAGTCCGGCTCCAGCTCGATCCGCTTGCCGAACCCGAACTTCTCGGCCCCGTCGTGCAGGCCCTGGATGCCCATCTCCAGCGCCATCTTCGCGAACGTCGTGTTGCAGGACTCGGCGAACGCGCCGAGCAGCGGCGCCGAACCGCCGCAGTTGCCGCTGTCGTGCGAGTTCGGCAGCGGGCGCCCCGACTCCGGCAGGACCAGCTGGCCCGTGTCGACGGTCGAGGAGCTGTTGATGCCGAGGTTCTGCATCGCCAGCGCCGCCACCAGCGTCTTGAACGAAGAGCCGGGCGGGAACGTCTGGCTCAGCGCGTTGTCGACCAGCGGCTTGATCACGCCGTCGCCCTTGTCGAGCTGCTCCAGCCGCTTGCCGCCCTTCTCACCGGTCTGCGGCGCCACCTCGTTCGGGTCGAACGACGGCCACGACGCCGCCACCTTCACCGCGCCCGTCTTCACGTCGATCACCACGGCGCCGCCGCGGCGGCCCGGCTGCGTCCGCGCCTTCAGCTGCGCGTACGCCGCCCGCTGCGCGGCCGGGTCGAGCGTCAGCTCGATGTTCGCGCCGTCGGCCTTCTTGCCGATGAACACGTCGAACCAGTGCTGCTGCGTGATCCGCTTGTCCTTGCCGCCGAGCAGGGAGTTGTAGGCCCGCTCGACCTGCGTGGCGCTGCCGTTGAAGTACCCGGTGACCGGGGCGAAGACCGGCCCGTCCTTGTAGGAGCGGCCGTACTTCGGGTTGTCCTTCCCGGTCTCCTTGGACGTCACCAGCACCTCGCCGCCCGCGGAGATCTGGCCGCGCGGCGAGTTGAACACGTCCGCGTACTGGCGGCTGTTGTTCGCGTCGGTGCGCAGATCCTCCGCCTGGCTGCCCTGGACGTAGTTGACCTGCGCCATCAGCCCGAAGAACAGCAGCATCGCGAAGATCGCCACCCGCCGAACCGGCTTGTCCATGTTCATAGGGGGGAAGTCACCTCGTGCTCACGATCTGGGTCATGCCCTCGTCCTGGATCGCCTGCGGGGCCGGCTTGCGCGCGTCATGGCTCATCCGCACCAGAATCGCGATCAGGATCCAGTTGGCCATCAGCGACGAACCGCCCTGCGACAGGAACGGCGTCGTGAGACCGGTAAGCGGGATGAGCCGTGTGACGCCCCCGACGATCACGAAGACCTGGAGGGCCAGCACGAACGACACGCCGCCCGCGAACAGCTTCAGGAACGGGTCCCGCGCCGCCACGGCCGTCTTCATCCCGCGCTGCACGATCAACGCGTAGATCAGCAGGATCACCATCAGCCCGGTCAGCCCGAGCTCCTCGCCCAGCGAGTCGAAGATGAAGTCGCTGAACGACAGCGGCGTCCGCCACGGCTCGCCCTGGCCGAGCCCGGTGCCGAGGACGCCGCCCTGGCCGAGCGCGAACAGCCCCTTCATCAGCTGCGCGCTGTCGGAGTACTCGCCGCCCAGGTTCGCGCAGGCGGTGAAGCCCGGCGAGATGACGCCCGGCTTGTCGAACCTCTTGTAGATCTCGGTGTTGGGGTTGACCGGGACGACCTTGCCGCTCTCCAGCAGGCAGCCGCCGTCGAAGTACGGCTTCGGGTTCTGCCAGATGTCGATCCGCTGGTTCACGTGGCCCATGAACGGCAGCAGCGTCGCGATGAACACGCCCACCGCGAGCAGCCCGACACCGATGACCACCCAGGAGATCCGCTGCGTCGCGATGTACAGCATCGACACGAACAGGCCGAAGAACAGCAGCGCGGTACCGAGATCCTTCTGCATGAACAGCACGCCCAGGCAGAAGAACCAGATCACCATGATCGGGCCGAGGTCGCGTCCGCGCGGCAGGCTGACCGGGCCCACCTTCTTGCCGATCAGCGACATCGCCTGCCGCTTGTTCACCAGGTAGCCGGCGAAGAACACGACCAGCAGCAGCTTCGCGAACTCGCCCGGCTGCACCGAGAACGGCCCGAGGTGAATCCACACCCGGGCGCCGTTGATCTCCGCGCCGATGCCCGGGACGATCGGCAGCAGCAGGAGGATCACGGCGGTGAGGCCGATCAGGTACGTGTAGCGCTGCGCCGTCTTCGGGGTGAACGACAGCGGCGCGTCGGTCTTGTCGGTGTCGCGCATGATGACGACGGCGCCGACGAACAGGACGATGCCGACGAACGTCCACATCAGCTGGCTGGGCGCGTCCGCCGCGTCCTCCAGCAGCTTCTTGCCCGCCGCGGCGGACGCCTTGCGGTCGGCGCTGGTGTCCAGGTCGAGCCGGTAGATCATCGTCAGCCCGATGCCGTTCAGCGCGACGGCCAGCGGCAGCAGCAGCGGGTCGGCGTACGGGGTGAACTTCGCCTGCGCGAAGTAGGCGATGAACGCCAGCACCGCGAGACCGCCGCCGTACACGAACAACCCGGCGGGGATGCTGCGGTCGCGGGCCAGCCCGACCTCCGCGAACGCCGACAGCGTCAGCACCATCGCGAAGATCAGCAGCGCCAGCGAGGCGCCGTTGCGCTGCTGGTAGGGCAGCCGCGCCCTGATCTGCTCCCCGAGCGAGTGCACTACGAGCTCCCACCGTTGGAGGGACAGTCCTTGGGCTTGCCCGGCTCGTTGTTCACGCACTGGTCGCGGCGCTTCGCCAGCGCCAGCAGCTCCTGGTCGGCCTTGGCCTTGCCGATCATCGCCGGGGTGCCCTTCGTGATCCTCGTGGCGTCCGACCGGGGCAGCTCGCTGAGCTGGATGTCACTGGTCACGGCCGTGGCCTGCTTGCAGTTCTGCTGCCCCCTGCCCCGTACGACGGCGACCTTGCCGCCCTCCTGGACGAGGGAGTACTTACAGACCGCGTCGGTCAGCTTCTTCCAGTCCTTCGGGCCGTCCACGACGTAGGTGGACTGGACCCGCTGCCGGACGTCCTCGGGAAGGTCGCTGAGCAGGATCTGCGGCTGGGGCTGCTTGTCGGCCTTGCGGGAGAGGTCGAGGCCCACCACGCTCTGCGGCGTCCCCCGGAACAGGACGGCGCTGTCGCCCTCCGCACCGATGTAGTAGCCGTTCCGGACGTTCTGCACGAGCACGAACCCGCCCGCCACCACGCCCACGACGACCACCCCGGCGACGACGACCAGCCACGTCCAGCGGCGGGCCCCGCCGCGCCGCGGCTTCATCGGCGCCTGCTGCATCGGCGCCGGCGGCCCGCCCATCGGATCGGCCATCGGCGCCGGAGGCGGCGGACGCTCGTCCACCGCCACGGGCGGCTGCGGCCGCGTGTCGCGCAGCTGCGCCGCGCGGCCCGCCGGAGTGTCCGCCACCGTCGTGTTCGCGCCCGGACCGCCGCCCGGCGGATCCGGCGGCGCGGCGTTCGCCGCGGCGCCCACCGCGTGGCCCGGCCCGCCCGTCGGCGGCCGCCGCTCCAGATCCACCACGTCGGCGACCACGCAGGTGATGTTGTCGGGCCCGCCGCCCCGGTTCGCCAGGTCGATCAGCTGCCGGACGGCCTGGTCCGGCTCGTCCACGTCGGTCAGCACCTGGAAGATCGTCTCCGCCGTGACGACGCCCGACAGGCCGTCCGAGCACAGCAGGTACCGGTCGCCGACCATCGCCTCGCGCAGCGACAGGTCGGGGTCGACCTCGCCGCGGCCGTCCAGCGCCCGCAGCAGCAGCGAGCGCTGCGGGTGCGACGCAGCCTCGTCCGGGCTGATGCGCCCCTCGTCCACCAGCGACTGGACGAGCGTGTGGTCGTGCGTGATCTGGAACAGGCTGCCGTCGCGCAGCAGATAGGCGCGGGAGTCCCCGATGTGCACCAGCGCGACCTGGTTGCCCGCCCACAGCATCGCCGTCAGCGTCGTCCCCATGCCCTGCAGGGCCGGATCCGACTCGACGATGCGGCTCAGGTTGTCATTGGCCGTCTTGACGGTGTGCTCCAGCGCGGCGAGCAGTTCCGTCGCGGGCAGGTCCTTGTCGAGGGCGCGCAGCGCCTCGATCGCCGCGGCGCTCGCGATCTCGCCGCCGACGTGCCCGCCCATCCCGTCGGCCACCGCGAGCAGATGCGCGCCCGCGTACGCCGAGTCCTCGTTGCCCTCGCGCAGCATGCCGACGTCGGAGCGCGCGGCGTAGCGGATTCCCAGAGTCATTTGCGCAGCTCGATCACGGTCTTGCCGATACGGACCGGTACGCCCGGCGGGACCGGCATCGGCCGGCTCACCTTCGTGCGTCCGAGATACGTCCCATTGGTCGAGCCGAGATCTTCCACGATCCACTGACCGTCCTGCGCGAAAAGTCGGGCATGCCGGCTCGAAGCGTAGTCGTCGGTCACGACCAGAGTGGCGTCATTCGCCCGGCCGATGGTGATGGGCACACCGGTGAGGTCGATGACGGTGCCGGCCCGTTCGCCCTGCACCACCACCAGCTTCGTCGGGGCGCCGTGCTGGGCGCTGCGCTGCTGCCGCTGCGGCTTCGGCTGCCTCGCCGGTTTGGGGGGCCGGGACGGGGACGGGCGCGCCGCCTTCGCGGCCGCCTTCGAGCCGAACAGGTCGGCCCGGATCACGCCGACGGCCGCGATGACGAACAGCCACAGCACCGCGAGGAACGCCAGCTTGATCAGCGTGAGGGTGAATGGGGACATCGGAGTCGGGGTTACTCCCTATCGCGGCGGAACACAAGGGTTGTCCGGCCCATCGTGACCCGGGAGCCGTCCACCAGCGTGACCCGCCGGATCGGCTGCCCGTTCACGAACGAGCCGTTGGTCGACCCTAGATCCACGAGAGCGATTTCGGGACCTTCTACGCGGATCTCGGCATGGTGCCGAGACACGCCCGGATCGACGAGACGGAGGTCGCAGTCGGTGCCGCGACCCAGCAGAGTCACAGGTGTGTTGATCTCATAGGTGCGCTGAGTCGTGTCCGAACCCTCCACCGCCGTCGTCACCAGCAGCCGCGGATGCCCCCCGAAGACACCGCCCCGGCCGCCCTGCGGAACGTCGCTCACCGGCCGGCGGATCTCCCCGCCCTCCACCGTCGAGCCCCGGATCACCCCCGACCGGATCCGGAACATGCCCGTGGCGAGATCCCCCGCGTTCTCGAACCGCACCCGCACCGGCCCCACGAAGGAGTACCCCTGCTCCTTCGCGTACTCGCGCGCGAGGTTCGCCAGCTCCTGGCTCAGGCTGTCGGCGTACACCTGCAGCCGCTGCCCGTCCTGCTGAGAGATCTCCACGACGAAGTCGTTGGGCACGAGCGTCCGGCCCTGCGCCACGATCGCCGCCCTATCGTCCATCTCGCGCTGCACAGCACTGGCCACCTCGACCGGCTGCAGCTCGGACTTGAACGCACGGGCGAAGGCCCCTTCGACCATGCCCTCAAGCCGTCGCTCGAAGCGCTGAATGACGCCCACGGGCACCTCCCTTCCCCACTGGTAGACGATCGTATCGGTGCGAAGGTTCGCGCGGCGTATCTGGATACCTAACCACTGCCCCCTACGTGCTAGCCTTTTCAGGCACCCGGAAACGGGACGGCGCCCATGGGCGGGTGGCGGAACGGCAGACGCGCACGGTTCAGGTCCGTGTGTCCGAAAGGATGTGAGGGTTCAAATCCCTCCTCGCCCACACACACAGGGGTGGTGACGTAAGTCTTCGCCCCATAGTGACGGAAAGAGCCCCCGCGCGACAGCGCGAGGGCTCTTCCGCTTCTCAGGACGTGTCGGCGCGGCTCGGTCGTCAGAGTTCCCTGAGCAGGGTCTCCGCAAAGCCGCGGATGGCGGACTCGTCACGCTTGTAGTACTGCCAGGCGCCGACCTTCTTCCGGGTGACCAGCCCGGCCTGGTGCAGGACCTTCAGGTGCGCCGAGACGGTCGGCTGCGACATGCCGGCCCGCTCCTGGATGACCGACACGCACACGCCCTCGACGTCGAAGTCGCCGACCGCCTGGTGCCCGAAGTTCGCGGCGGGGTCCTTGAGCCAGCGCAGGATGTCCAGTCGCGCCTGGTTGGAGAGCGCGCGCAGCACGTCCACGTCCACTCCCCGCGTTGCAACGCCCATGGGAACCAGCGTAACCGCAGCGACCATGGCGACCGCGGCGCCAAGCGCGGCGCCGGCGCCCCGACCGGGGGAGCGTATAGTCATATTTGAATTTAGCTATATGCCGATGTACGGTGGCCCTCGGCCGGCGGGCCGCCGTGCAGGTCCTGCGCGGCGCCGCCGCCCGCTGACGAACACTGGACACCACCGAAAGGGAAACGGCAGTGAAGATCGGCATCCTTGGCACCGGACGGATGGGCGTGCGGCTCGCGGCGATGTACGCCCGGGCCGGGCACGAGGTCGTGCTCGGCTCCCGCGACACCGAGCGCTCCCACCGGATCGCGACCGGCCTCGCCCTGCCCGGCCTCGTCTCCGGCGACTACGACCGGGCCCTCGACGCGCCCGTCGTCCTGCCCGCCATCTTCCTGCGCGACGGCCTGCTGGACCAGCTCCAGCCGTTGCGCACGGTGCTCGCCGGCAAGATCCTCATCGACATCACCAACCCGTTCAACGCCGACTACAGCGACTTCATCACCCCCTGGGACACCAGCGGCGCCGAGCGGATCGCCGAGACCCTCCCCGGCACCCGCGTGGTGGGCGCGTTCAAGAACGTGTGGTGGGAGGTCTTCGACGCGCCGGACTTCGACGGCGTCCGCAGCGACGTCTACGTGGTCTCCGACGACGAGGACGCCAAGCGCCAGGTCATCGAACTCGGTGCGGGGACCCCGTTCCGCCACGTCGACGCGGGCCGGCTCGCCAATGCCCGCACCGTCGAAAGGATGACGCTCCTGAGCGGCGAGCTCGGGACCCGGCTCGGCTTCTTCCCCCGGATGAACTACACGCTTCTGGGGACGCGGTGGAAGCCCGGTCAGGCCGACGAGGTCGTCGGCGCTCTGATCGCCCGGCCCGGGAGCGCCGCCGGATGAGCGCCGCCGACGCCCTGCGTGCCGCCGGGCTGCGCCTCCCAGAGCCGCCCCGGCCGCTCGGCGGCTACGTCCCCGCCGTGGCGGCGTCCGGCCTGCTGTTCCTCAGCGGCATGCTCCCCCTGCGCGAGGGGAGCCCGGTGGTGACCGGACGCCTCGGGGCGGAACTCGACCCGGCCACCGGCCGGAACGCCGCGCGGGTGGCGGCCCTCAACGCTCTCGCCGTGGTGCACGCGGAGACCGGCCTGGACCAGGTGGCACGGGTGGTGCGGCTGGCGGTCCACATCGCCTGCGATCCCGGTTTCCGCGACCACGCGACCGTGGCCGACGGCGCCTCGGAGGTGTTCGACACCGCCTTCGCCCCGCATCGCCACAGCCGGCTCGTCTTCGGATCGGTCGCGCTCCCGGCCGGGATGCCGCTGGAACTCGACGTCGTGCTGGACGTGGGCGACGCACCGTCCTGATCCCCGCACGTTGGCCGGCGTGCGTCGTCGTCGCGGCCGACGCGGGGTTCCGGGGCGGGGCGGGTTCAGGCGTGGGGCGGGTTCAGGCGTGGGGTGGGAAGGTCGCCTGGACGGTCAGCCCGCCGTTCTGGCGCGGGGACGCGTTGAGCGTTCCGCCGTGGGCGAGGACGATCGCCTGGACGATGGACAGGCCGAGTCCGTGGTGGCCGTCGCCGCGGGCGGAGCGGTCCAGCCGCTGGAACGGTTCCAGGAGACGGGACACCTGCTCGGGCGGGACGGGCGGTCCGGTGTTGCTCACGGTGATCACGGCCTGCCCGTCCCGCACGCCGGTCGCCACGTCGACGCTGCCGCCGGGCACGTTGTAGCGCACGGCGTTGTCGACAAGGTTGGCCACCAGGCGCTCGACCAGGGCGGGGTCGCCCGTCGTCTCGGCGGGCGCGATGCACGGGTACAGGCGCGGGCCGCCGGAGGGCTCCGGCCGGTCCGCCAGCACGCGTGCGGTGAGCGCGGCGAGGTCCACGGGGACGCGGCCGTCCAGCCCCCGCTCGCTGGTGGCGAGGGTGAGCAGGGACTCCAGCAGCCGCGCCTGCTGGTCGCTGATCGTCAGGACGCGCTCGAAGGTCGACTGGAACGTGCCGACGGTGGCCCGGCGGTCGGTGAGCGTCTCCTCCAGCAGCGCGCGTTCGAGGGTGAGCGGGGTGCGAAGTTCGTGGGCGGCGTTGGCGACGAAGCGCTTCTGCGCCTCGAGCGCGGTCTCCAGGCGTCCGAGCAGGCCGTCCACGGTGTCGGCGAGGTCCTTGAGCTCGTCGCGGGGGCCGGGCAGGGCCAGCCGCTCGTGGACGTTGCGCGCCGAGATGTGCCGGACGGTCGTGGTCATCGTCCGCAGCGGCCGCAGCACCCGTCCCGCGACGAACCAGCCGAGCGCCAGGGACACCACCAGCATGATCGCCATCGCTATCCCGGCCTGGGTGAGGAACCCGTGCGTCAGCGCGTGCTGCTGCTCCTCCCGCCACGCGCCCACCGGGATCTCCGTTCCGGCGGGCAGGCCGAACCGCTCCGCACAGTCGCCCTCCCGCATGTCGACGCACGGCACCCGCACCTTGAAGACGGCGTTCCTCCGGAGCAGCAGGAACGTGATCGCCAGCAGGGCCGTGCCGGAGACGGCGAACAGCGCCCCGTACAGCAGCGTGAGGCGCATCCGGACGGTCCTCGGCACCCGGGCCATGAGCGGCCTCATATCCGGTAGCCGCTCTGCGGGACGGTCTCGATCACCGGCGGGGGTCCGAGCTTGGCGCGCAGCCGGTTGATCGTCGCCTTGACCGTGGTGGTGAACGGGTCCGCCGCCTCGTCCCAGACGCGTTCGAGCAGTTCCTCGGCGGAGACGACGCGTCCGTCCGCGGCGAGCAGGTACTCCAGCACGGCCATCTCCTTCGGGCTCAGCGCCAGGCGCAGCCCGGCGCGGGTGGCGACGCGCCGGGCCGGGTCGAGGCGCAGGTCGCCGTGCTCCAGGATCGGCGGCAGCGCCGGCCGCGCCCGCCGGCCGAGGGCGCGGATCCGCGCGACCAGTTCGGCGTACGCGAACGGCTTCGGCAGGTAGTCGTCGGCGCCCAGGCTGAGCCCCTCGACCCGGTCGGCGATCGTGCCGGACGCGGTGAGCATCAGGACGCGGGCGCGGCGGTCCGGGTCGGCCACCAGGGCGCGGCAGACGTCGTCGCCGTGCACTCCGGGGAGGTCGCGGTCCAGCACGACGACGTCGTAGTCGGTCAGCGCGGTGCGGTCGAGCGCGGCGCGGCCGTCGAGGGCCACGTCGACCGCCATGCCCTCGCGGTGCAGGACCCTCGCCACGGAGGCCGCCAGCTCCGCGTGGTCTTCGGCCACCAGGACTCTCATCGCCGGTCAGCCTCCCCGACTCGCGGTCACAGCCGGGTCACAGCCTCGCGCACCGTCATGTGACCGCCCCTTCTCTAGAAATGGCCCCTGAAGCGATACCCGTCGGAAAGGGAAACGATGAACAGGGCCTCAGTGTTGCTGGCGGCCTCGGCCGCGGCACTCGCCGTGACGGTCGCCGGATGCGGGAGCTCCGGCGGCTCCGAGACCGGCTCGTCCGGCTCCGGGTCGCCGGGGGCGGGCGCGTCCGGTGCGAAGGCGAGCGCCACGGCGGACCAGGGGATCAGGCACGCGGAGTGCATGCGCGAGAACGGCCTCCCCAGCTACCCGGACCCCGGCCAGAACCCGGGCGCGAACCTCCCGGACCGCGACTCCCCGGCGTTCAAGAAGGCGCAGCGGGCGTGCCAGTCGCTGGAGCCGCCCCAGAACCGGCCCGGCACGCCGGAGAACGCCGAGCTCCAGGCGAAGATGCTGAAGTGGACGCAGTGCATGCGCGAGAACGGCGTCCCGAACTTCCCCGACCCGCAGAACGGGCGCATCCTGCTGAAGAAGGGCAGCATCGACAACAAGACGCCCCAGTTCCGGAGGGCCGTGGAGGCCTGCCGCCCCCTTGAGGCCGGCGGCGCCAAGGGCACCGGCGGCTGAGGGCGGGACTCGATGAGCATCGAAGCGACCGAATCGGGTCCGGAGACGCGGAAGGCGCCCGCCCGCGCGCCGCGGCGGCGCGGCCGCCGGAGGGTGATCGGCGGCGCTGTCGTGGTCGCGGCGGCGGTCGCGGCCGGCGCCGCGTTCGCCGCGACGGGCTCGTCCGGCGGCGACGGCGAGGCCGGGACGGCGGCCGGCGGCGGGACGTCGCTCGTGGCGGTCCAGCGCGGCCCGCTCTCCTCGCAGGTCAGCCAGAGCGGGACGCTCTCCTACGCGAGCGGCGCCGGCGGGACGCCGTACCCGGTGGTCAACCAGGCGAGGGGGACGTACACGCGGGTTCCGGTGGCGGGCGCCCAGGTCGACTGCGGCGAGACGCTGTACAAGGTCGACCAGAAGCCGGTGATCCTGGTCTGCGGGAGCACGCCCGCCTACCGCGACCTGGCCGTGGGCGACGACGGCAAGGACGTCCGGGCGCTGAACAGGACCCTGGTGGACGGGGGCTACGCCGCCGGGTCCGGGCTCGACGCCGATTCCGGCCACTTCGGCTGGGCGACGGCGGCGGCACTGGAGAAGCTCCAGGACGAGCGCGGCGCCGACGTGACCGGCAGGCTGGACCTCGGCCGGGCGGTTGTCCTGCCCGGCCCGCTGCGGATCACGAAGGTGACGGCGGGGAACGGCACGGGCGCTGTGCCGGGACGTCCGATCATGGAGGCGTCGTCGGACCGACGCGAGGTGGTCGTGCGACTCGACCCGTCCCAGCAGTCGGAGGTCGAGAAGGGCGACAGCGCGCGGATCACGCTGCCGGACAACCGGACCACGCCCGGCGTGGTCAGCCGGATCGGCTCGGTCGCGGCGTCCTCCGGCAAGGACGACGAGGCGCCCGCGACGCTCCCGGTCCACATCACGCTCAAGCATCCGAAGGACGCCGGGACCCTCGACCAGGCGCCGGTCCAGGTGGAGATCACCACGGACGGCGTCAAGGACGCGCTCAGCGTTCCGGTGACCGCGCTCATCGGGCGCGCCGGCGGCGGATACGAGGTCGAGGTCGCGGCGGGCGACGGCGGCCGGACCCGGTTCGTCCCGGTCACGCTGGGATTGTTCGACCATGCCAACGGACGCGTGCAGGTCTCCGGCGGCCTGACGGCCGGCGACCGAGTGGTGGTGCCGTCGACATGAGCGGGACGAACGTCATGAACGTCATCGAACTGGAGCGCGTCACCAAGACGTACGGCTCGGAGCCTCCCGTGCACGCGCTGCGCGGGGTGAGTTTCACCGTGCGCAGCGGGGAGCTGGTCGCGATCGTCGGCCCGTCCGGATCGGGCAAGTCGACGCTGCTGCACATCCTCGGCACGCTCGACCGGCCCACCGAGGGCACCGTGCGGATCGACGGGGAGGACGTCTCGGCGCTCACCGACCGCCGGCTCGCCGCCGTGCGGGCCCGCAGCATCGGGTTCGTCTTCCAGCAGTTCCACCTGTCGGAGCACACGACCGTCCTGGAGAACGTCGCCGACGGCCTGCTGTACGGCGGCGCGGGTCGGGCCGAGCGGCGCGAGCGGGCCGCCGAGGCGCTCGCCCGGGTCGGGCTGGAGGACCGGGCGGGCTTTCGTCCGGGCAAGCTCTCCGGCGGGCAGCGCCAGCGCGTCGCGATCGCCCGCGCCCTGGTCGGACGCCCGGCGATCGTCCTCGCCGACGAGCCGACCGGAAACCTCGACAGCAGTACGGGCGCGGCGATCATCGAGCTGCTGCACGAGCTCAACGCCGCCGGCGCGACCATCCTCATGATCACGCATGACGGCGGGCTGGCCGCCCGGATGCCCCGTCAGCTGCACGTCCTGGACGGGCGGATCGTCGCCGACAGCGCGGTTCGATCGATGGAGGGCGTATGAGGCTGTCCGACCAGATGCGCGTGGCCGGCACCGGGATCCGGGTGCGCCGGCTTCGGGCCGCGCTGTCCGCGCTCGGCATAGCGATCGGCACCGCGGCGATCGTGGCCGTGCTGGGCCTGTCCGCGTCCTCCCAGGCCGGGCTGCTGGCGCAGATCGACCGGCTCGGCACGAACCTGCTGACCGCCAACACCGGCACGTCGGTCACCGGCGGGACCGCGCGGCTCCCGGTCGCCGCGCCGCAGCGGATCTCGCACCTGCCCGGCGTCGAGCGGACGGCGCACGCGGGCGCCATCGACGGCGCGAACGTGTACCGCAGCCCGCTGATCCCGGCGATCAACACCAACGCGCTGAAGGTGGAGGCCGCGAGCCTCAACCTCCCCGAGGTCGTCGGGACGGGCGTCGCGCAGGGGCGCTGGCTGAACCCGGCGACCGAGCGCCGGCCGGTCACGGTGCTCGGCGCGCTCGCGGCGCAGCGCCTCGGGATCGACCGCGTCTATCCGGGGCAGCGGATCTGGCTGAAGAACCAGTGGTTCTACGTCGCGGGCATCCTGGAGCCGGCGACGCTGTCGACGGACATCGACACCAGCGCCCTGATCGGCTACCCGGCCGCCGAGCGCTACCTCGGCTACACGGCCGTCGACCAGGGCAAGGCCGTCCCCGGAGCTCCGACGACGGTGTACGTGCGGGCCCGGACCGGCGAGGTCAACGCCGTGCAGGGCGTGCTCGCGCAGACCGCGAACCCCGAGGCGCCCGGGGACGTCGACGTCAGCCAGCCGTCGGACGCGCTGACCGCGCGGGCCGCCGCCGAGGGCGCGTTCGACAGCCTGTTCCTCGGGCTCGGCATCGTGGCGCTGATCGTGGGCGCGGTCGGGGTCGCCAACATCATGATCATCTCGGTGCTGGAGCGGCGCTCGGAGATCGGGCTGCGCCGGGCGCTCGGCGCGACGCGCGGGCAGATCCGCACCCAGTTCCTGTCCGAGGCGGTCATGCTGGCGCTGCTCGGCGGGGTCGCCGGGGTCGCGGCCGGGGCGCTGACCACCGCGGTCTACGCGAGCGCGAAGGGCTGGGCGGTCGTCATCCCGGCGCAGGCGTGGGCGGGCGGGATCGGCGCCGCGATCGTCATCGGGGCGATCGCCGGGCTCCTGCCCGCCCTGCGGGCCGCCCGCCTCTCTCCCACCGAGGCGCTGCGCACGCTGTGAGCGCCCGGCGGCCCGCCGGCGGGCCGTCCGGGCGGGCGGTCGACCGGGCGGGCGGTCAGCCGACCGGCCGCGCGTCCCCCGCGTGCTCGGCCGGACGGGGCCAAGGACGTCCGCTCAGGCGTTCTATGTCGGTGTTGAACCGCCTCAGGTAGGCGGCGAAGGCGGCGATGTCCTCGTCCGGCCAGTCGGCCATGACCCTGTCGAGGCCGCTGGTGAGGAACTCGCGCTCCTCGTCGAGGAGGCGGGAGCCCTCGCCGGTGATGCGGAACTTGCGGGCGATGCCACCGGCGGGGTCGGGGATGCGTTCCAGGAGCCCGGCGCGCATCGCCGCGGCGGTCTGCCGGTTGAGGGTGGACGCGTCGAGCCCGAATGCGTCGCTCAACTCCCCGATGGACATCGGCCCCTGGAGGCGGATGCGGCTGAGCAGGACGTAGGCGCTGCGTTCCAACTGCCCGGTCCGGTGGCGCATGACCTCGTGCCGGCTGAGCAGCATCTGCTCGTACTCGACCTCGTGCGTGGGCCTGACCATGGCCGATGCGTCTCCTCCCGCCCGAACCGCCCGTCCTCGCGGGGCCGTCCCGCCTCCATCCTCGCAGAGACGTCTCCGCCGCCGCGGAAAGGTATGCATCACACATACCATGTGCCCTTTACATATTACGTGTATCGTGCATGATTGGTTCCGGCCGCCGGCCGGATATGACGAGAAGCCGAGGAGTCGCGTCATGGACGCTCCCGAACCCGCCGCCCGTTCGGGCGGCGTGGTCACCACGCTGGCGCTCGCCGGCGTCACGGCGGCGGTCATGCAGACGCTGGTCACCCCGCTCATCGCGGAACTGCCCAAGATCCTGCACACCTCGCCGTCCAACAGCGCGTGGGTCATCACGGTCACGCTGCTGGTGGGCGCCGTCTGCGTGCCCGTCTTCGGCCGCCTCGGCGACCTGGTGGGCAAGCGCCCGATGCTGCTGGTCTGCGCGGCCCCGCTGATCGCGGGCTCGGTGGTGTGCGCGCTGTCGTCCTCGGTCGTCCCCATGATCATCGGACGCGGGCTGCAGGGCATGGGCATGGGCATGGTGCCGCTCGGCATCGCCCTGCTGCGCGACGTCGTGCCGGCGGAGAAGCTCAGCTCCTCCATCGCGGTGGTCAGCGCGTCCATGGGGATCGGCGGCGGCCTCGGGCTGCCGATCGCCGCGGCCGTCGCCGAGTACACGAGTTGGCGCGTGCTCTTCTGGGGCTCGACCGCGATGGCCGTGATCATCGCGGTGCTGATCTGGCGGCTGATCCCGCGGGTGCCGGCCGGCGCCAAGGGCGAGCGCTTCGACGTGCCCGGCGCGGTCGGGCTGGGCATCGGCCTGATCTGCCTGCTGCTGGCGGTGTCGAAGGGCGCCGACTGGGGCTGGTCCTCGGCCACCACGATCGGCCTGTTCGCCGCCGCGGTCGTCGCGCTCCTGGTCTGGGGCGCCTGGGAGATCCGCACCAAGCAGCCGATCGTCGACCTGCGCACCACGGCCCGTCCCCGGGTGCTGCTGACCAACCTCGCGTCGATCTTCGTCGGGGTCGGCATGTACGCCTCGATGCTGATCGTCCCGCAGCTCCTGCAGTACCCCAGGGCGACCGGCTACGGCCTGGGCCAGTCGATGCTGGCCGCGGGCCTGTGGATGGCGCCCGCCGGCATCGTGATGATGCTCGTCTCCCCGCTCGGCGGGAAGATCACCAACATCCGCGGCCCCAAGTTCACCCTCGTCATCGGCATCCTCGTGGTGGCCGCCGGCTACGGCGCGTCCCTCGGCCTGATGGGCGCGGCCTGGGGCCTCATGGTCGGCCTGATGATCATCAACTGCGGGGTCGGGCTCGCCTACGGCGCGATGCCCGCGCTGATCCTCAGCTCGGTGCCGCTCAGCGAGACCGCCGCCGCCAACGGCTTCAACACCCTCATGCGCTCGCTCGGCACCTCGATCGGCGCGGCGGTCATCGGTGTCGTCCTGGCCGAGATGACGATCGACCTCGGCGGGCACGAGCTGGCGTCCGAGAACGGCTTCCGGGTCGGCCTGCTCATCGGCTGCGGCGTCGCGCTGCTGGCCGCGGCCATCGCCGCCGCCATTCCCGCCGGACGCCGCGCCGCGCACTCCCGGCACGGCGCGCACGCCAAGACCGCCGCCGTGTCCGAACAGGTCGCCAGCGACATCTGATCGGCGGCGTGCTGGGCCCTGTCGTCCGCACGCACCCATCCGCCCGCCGCGACGTCCACGAGGTCGCGGCGGGCCTTCCCTTGCCGGACGCGGTTGACGGCGGAGCCCCATCGCCGGTCGGACGGAACATGTCGGACGCGTCAGGGCGTCCAGCGGTGCTTGTCGTGCGGCACCGTCAGGTCGGCGCCGCGCGGCGGCGGGTAGGGCCGGGTGCCGCGCAGGTCGCTGGCCTGCATCGCACGGCTGATGTCGCTCGGGCTGACCACGCCCACGACCTGGCCGCCGGCGCCCAGCACGACGGCGCGGCCGTCGGTGCAGCCGGCCATGCGGGGCAGCAGGTCGGTCAGGAGGTCGTCCGGGTGGGCCGTCGGAACCTGGTCCGGCGGGCAGGCGATGTCGGCGAGGCGGAGTCGCGCGCGCTCGCCGGGCGGTGCGGACCGGACGCGGTTCAACGTCACCAGCCCCGCCAGGCGGCCGTCCTCCACCAGCGGGTACGTGGAGAAGCGGTGGGCGAGGACGACCTCGTCGATGAGGTCCTGCACCGTGCTCGTGGCGTCGGCCACGGTCGGATCGGGGGTCATGACCTCGCCGACGCGGATGCCGTGCAGGGCCGCGTTCACCCGCGTCTGCTGCTCTTCCGAGCTGGCGGCGCCGACGAGGAAGAGCCCGATCAGGACCAGCCACAGTCCGCCGAACCCGGCGCCGACGACGAACTGGAGGAAACCGAGGGCGATCAGGATGAAGCCGAAGACCCGGCCGGCGCGGGCGGCGGTGACGGCGGCGGAGGTCCGGTCGCCCCGGCGCCACCAGAGGAACGCCCGCAGGACCCGGCCCCCGTCCAGCGGCGCCGCGGGGACGAGGTTGAACACGGCGAGGATCCCGTTGATGCCGGCCAGGTAGGCGAGGGTCTCCACGCCGAGGCCGGGGCCGCTGAGGGCCGACGTCACCACGGCCGCGATCGCGAAGATCCCGCCCACGGCCAGGCTGGCGAGCGGGCCGACGACGGCGATGCGCAGGTCGGCGCCCGCGCTGCGCGGCTCACCGCGCAGCTCGGCGACGCCGCCGAGCAGCCACAGCGTGATGCCGGAGACCTCGATGCCGTTGCGGCGCGCGACGAGCGCGTGCGCCAGTTCGTGGACGAGCAGCGACACCAGCAGCAGAACGGCGCTCACGACGCCCGCGACGATGTAGGCCCAGGTGGACAAGCCGGGATGCACCGACGGGAACCTGCCGAACGACAGCCCGACGACCAGGATCACCACGATCACGAGCACGCTGTAGTGGAAGCCGATTCTGATGCCGGCGATGCTGCCGAGCCGGATCGACTCCCTCATCGGTCTCCCCTGTCCGCGCCGTTTCCTCCGGCGCTTCCCCTTCGCCTGGGCACGGGCTACCCGCTGCCTGTACGTCCATGCGGGCGGGTTCGGCGGGGATGTGCGGGTAGCGCGAAGGCATGGACAGACTGACGCGCGGCCTGGTCGCCGGAGCGGCCGGAACCACCGCACTCAACGTGGTGACGAACCTCGACATGGCCGTTCGGGGACGTCCTCCCAGCAATACGCCCGAGCGGAGCGTGGGGACGCTCGCCGACATGACCGGCGTCGGGCTCGGCGAGGGAGAGAAGGCGGAGAACCGGAAGGCGGGGCTCGGGCCGATGCTCGGCTTCGGCACCGGGCTCGGCGCCGGGCTGGTGTACGGCGCGATCGCCGGTCGCCGCGGCCTCCCGATGCCGGTCGCGACCGTGCTGCTGACCGCGCTCGCGATGGTCGGGACGAGCGCGCCGATGACCGTGCTGGGGCTGACGGATCCGCGCGAGTGGTCCGCCTCGGACTGGGCGGTCGACGCCGTGCCCCATCTCGCCTACGGAGCGGTCGCGGCCGGCGTGTACAGCGCTCTGGGCTAGGACGCTCCGCGCCAGGACACCGGGCCGGGCGCCTCACGTGACGGACGTTACGACGTGCCGTAGTACTACACGCCGTAGTATTTCTGACAGGATGTAGTACTACAGCTTGTAGTAGATAAGCCGGAGAGGCGCCTGGGCATGGACTCGGTCGACATCGCACGGTGGCAGTTCGGGATCACCACCGTCTACCACTTCTTCTTCGTCCCGCTGACGATCGGACTGTCCGCGCTGGTCGCGGGCTTGGAGACGGCCTGGCTGCGGACGGGTAAGACCAGGTACCTGCGCGCCACCAAGTTCTGGGGCAAGCTCTTCCTGATCAACTTCGCGATGGGGATCGTCACCGGCATCGTGCAGGAGTTCCAGTTCGGCATGAACTGGAGTGACTACTCCCGCTTCGTCGGAGACGTCTTCGGGGCGCCGCTCGCCATCGAGGGGCTGCTCGCGTTCTTCGTCGAGTCCACCTTCCTCGGCCTGTGGATCTTCGGCTGGGACCGGCTGAACGGCAAGCTCCACAACGCCTGCATCTGGCTCGTCCACATCGGGACGCTGCTGTCGGCGTACTTCATCCTCGCCGCCAACTCGTGGATGCAGCACCCCGTCGGCTACCGGATCGACCACGAGACCGGACGGGCCGTCCTCACCGACTTCTGGGCCGTCCTCACCAACTCGACGCAGCTCGTCGCGTTCCCGCACACGATCACCGCGGCGTTCGTCACCGGCGGCCTGTTCATGGCCGGCGTCAGCGCCTGGCACCTCGCCCGCCGCAAGAACGTCGAGGTCTTCCGCCCGTCGCTGAAGCTCGCCCTCGCCGTCACCGCGGTCGCGTCCATCGGCGTCGCCGTCACCGGCGACTTCCAGGGCAAGGTCATGACCGAGCAGCAGCCGATGAAGATGGCCGCCGCCGAGGCCCTCTACGAGACCGAGCAGCCCGCGTCGTTCTCGATCTTCACCGTCGGGACGCCGGACGGCCGCGAGGAGGTCTTCGGGATCAAGGTGCCGCGCGTCCTGTCCTTCCTCGCCACCGGCACCTTCGACGGCGAGGTCAAGGGGATCAACGACGTCCAGGCCGCCGAGGAGGCCCGCTACGGGCCCGGCGACTACCGGCCGAACATCCCGATCGCCTACTGGAACTTCCGGCTCATGGTCGGGGTGGGGATGCTCACCGCCCTCGTCTCGCTGGCCGGGCTGTGGCTGCTGCGGCGCGGACGGCTGCCGTCCAGCCCCTGGGTGTACCGCGCCGGCATGCTGTCGCTGACGCTCCCGTTCATCGGCAACTCCGCCGGCTGGATCTTCACCGAGATGGGACGGCAGCCCTGGTCGGTGTTCGGCGTGCTCAAGACGTCCGCGAGCGTCTCACCGGGGGTCTCGCCGACCTCGATGCTCATCTCCGTCGTCTCGCTGACCGCGCTGTACGGCGTCCTCATGGTCATCGAGGCCGGGCTGATGCTCAAGTACGCGAAGGCCGGGCCGCCGACCGAGGACGAGGTGCTGCCGCCACCGCCCTCCGGCTCCGGCGACGACTCCGACGACACGCGCTCGCTCGCGTTCGCCTACTGAGGGGGCCGGTCATGGAACTCACCACCGTCTGGTTCATCATCATCGCCTTCCTGTGGACGAGCTACTTCTTCCTGGAGGGTTTCGACTTCGGCGTCGGGATACTGCTGCCCGTCCTCGGCCGCGACGACGTCGAGCGCCGCGTCGTCATCAACACCATCGGGCCCGTCTGGGACGGCAACGAGGTGTGGTTCATCGTCGCCGGCGCGGCGACGTTCGCCGCGTTCCCCGAGTGGTACGCCACCCTGTTCAGCGGCTTCTACCTGCCACTCCTGGCGATCCTGCTCGCGCTGATCATCCGGGGCGTCGCGTTCGAGTACCGCGGCAAGAAGGACGACCCGCGGTGGCGGTCCCGCTGGGACAGGGCGATCTTCTGGGGCAGCCTGCTGCCCGCGTTCCTGTGGGGCGTCGCGTTCGCGAACATCGTCCGGGGCGTGCCGCTGGACTCCTCGCACGAGTACGCGGGGACGCTCGCCGACCTCCTCAACCCGTACGCGCTGCTCGGCGGGCTCACCACGACGATCCTGTTCGTCCTGCACGGGGCCGTGTTCCTGGCGCTGAAGACGTCCGGCGCCATCCGCCTCCAGGCCCGCCGCGTCGCGACCGTCTCGGTCATCGGCGCCATCGCCTCCGGCGGGGCCTTCCTGCTGATCACGCAGTTGCAGCACGGCAAGCCGGTGACCTGGCTGACCGCCGCCGGCGCCGCCGCCGGACTGCTGCTCGCGGCCGTCGCCAACGGGCGCGGGCGCGAAGGCTGGGCGTTCATCGGCACCGGCGCCGCCATCGTGCTCGCCGTCGCCACCCTGTTCACCGCGCTGTTCCCGGACGTCATGCCGTCCACGCTCGAGTCGGGCGGGCTGACCACGTCGAACGCCGCCTCGTCCGGCTACACCCTGAAGATCATGACCTGGGTCGCGGCGGTGTTCACCCCCATCGTGATGATCTACCAGGGGTGGACGTACTGGGTGTTCCGGAAGCGGATCGGCACGTCCCACATCCCGGCGCCGAAGAAGCCCGAGCCGGTGCCGTGAAGCCCCTCGACCCCCGGCTGCTGACGTACGCCCGGACGACCCGGATCTTCCTGGCGTCGTCCGTGGCGCTCGGCACCGCCACCGCCGGGCTGATCATCGCGCAGGCGACACTGCTCGCCGACATGCTCACGCGGGTCTTCCTCGGCGGCGCGTCCCTCGCCGGGCTGCGCACCCCGCTGCTGCTCCTGCTGGCCGTCGTCCTCGGCCGGACGCTCGTCGCGTGGCTGCAGGAGGTCGCCGCCCACCGCTCGTCCGCGGCGGTGAAGTCGCAGCTGCGCGGCCGGCTGCTCGCCCGCGCGCTGGGCCTCGGGCCGCGCTGGCTGTCCGGCGAGCGCAGCGGCGAACTCGCCACCCTCGCCACCCGCGGCATCGACGCGCTGGACGACTACTTCTCCCGCTACCTGCCGCAACTCGTCCTCGCGGTGATCGTCCCGGCGGCGGTCGGGTTCCGGATCCTGCTCGGCGACTGGCTGTCGGCCGTGACGATCGCGGCGACGCTGCCGCTCATCCCGGTCTTCGCGATCCTGGTCGGTCTCACCACGCAGCGGAAGATGGACCGGCAGTGGCGGACGCTGTCCGGCCTCGCCGCGCACTTCCTGGACGTCGTCGCCGGGCTGCCCACGCTGAAGATCTTCGGCCGGGCGCGGGCGCAGGCGGACCGGATCCGCGAGGTCACCGACCGGCACCGGCGCGCGACCATGTCGACGCTGCGGATCGCGTTCCTGTCGGCCCTCGTGCTGGAACTGCTGTCCACCCTGTCGGTCGCGCTCGTCGCCGTGTCGATCGGACTGCGGCTGGTCGAAGGCGGTCTCGGGCTGGAGACGGCGCTGCTCGTCCTGATCCTGGCGCCGGAGGCGTACCTTCCCCTGCGGCAGGTCGGCGCGCAGTACCACGCGAGCGTCGAAGGTCTCACCGCCGCGTCCCGGATCTTCGAGGTGCTCGAAACGCCGCTGCCCGCGTCCGGGAGCCGCTCGGACATTCCCGACCTTGCACACTCAACGCTCCGCCTGGACGGAGTGACGGTCGCCTACGACCGGGGACCCGCCCTCTCCGACTTCTCCCTGACCGTCCACCCCGGTGAGACGGTCGCCCTGGTGGGGCCGAGCGGCGCCGGGAAGTCCACGGTGCTGTCGGTGCTGCTCGGGTTCGTCCGGCCGGACTCGGGACGCGTCCTGATCGACTGGGACGACCTCGGCGAATTCTCGCCGGACGCCTGGCGCACCCAGCTCGCCTGGGTTCCGCAGCGTCCCCACCTCTTCGCCGGAACGGTCGCCGAGAACATCCGCCTGGGCCGTCCCTCCGCCTCGGCCGCGTCGGTGCGGGCCGCCGCCGAGGCCGCGAACGCGCTCCCGTTCATCGAGGCGCTGCCCGCCGGCTTCGACACACCGCTCGGCGACCGGGGCGCCGGACTGTCGGCCGGCCAGCGGCAGCGCATCGCCCTGGCCCGCGCCTTCCTCCGCGACGCACCGCTCCTCCTGCTGGACGAGCCGACCTCGAACCTGGACGTCGAGAGCGAGGCCGCGGTCATCGACGCCGTCGAACGCCTCAAGACCGGCCGAACCGTCATCCTCGTCGCGCACCGCCCCGCCCTGATGGCACTGGCCGACCGGGTCGTCGAGATCTCTCCCGCGGCGGTGAGGGCATGACCCCCGTCAATGATTCACGTGAAACCTCCGCCCCCACCCGGCACTCCGGCACCAGCCGGACCACCGAGGAGGTGCCCGTCCATGCGACGCCCGGCGGCTCCGCACAGCGTGGCAATTCTCCTTCGGCATCCGAGGGCCGGGTCGCCGGCCGGCGGCAGGTGCTCACCGAACGCCTTGTTTCCGATGGTTCCGGGCAGCGAGGCGACGATCGCACGTCGTCGGGTGGCCGGCGGGCGGCCGGGCGAGGAGGTGCCGGCGTGATCCTGCGGCTCATCAGGTTCGCCCGTCCGGCCAGGGCACGGCTGCTTCTCGCCGTCCTGTTCGGGGTTCTGGCCCTGGGCAGCGGGGTCGGGCTGATGGCGACCTCAGCGTGGCTCATCTCCCGTGCGGCGCAGCATCCACCCGTCCTCATGCTGATGGTCGCGATCGTCGCCGTCCGCGCGTTCGGGCTCGGACGCGGGGTGTTCCGCTACGTCGAACGGCTCGTCGGGCATGACGCGACCTTCCGCATCCTGGCCGACCTCCGGGCGCGTGTGTACGAACGGCTGGAACGCCTCGCACCTGGCGGCCTCCCCGCCTTCCGTGGCGGCGACCTCCTGAACCGCCTCGTCGCGGACGTCGACGCCGTCCAGGACCTGTTCCTCCGCGTCCTCCTGCCGTGCACGGTCGCCGCCGTCGTCGGCGGGGCCTCGGTGGGTCTCGCCTGGTTCCTGCTCCCATCGGCCGGCATCGTCCTCCTGCTCGCCCTGCTGCTGGCCGGTGTCGTCGCCCCCTGGCTCTCCTCCGCCATGGCGCGCCGGGCCGAACGCCGGACGACCGACCTGCGCGGCGAGCTGACCTCCCACGTCGTCGACACCCTTCAGGGCGCGCCGGAACTCATCGCCTACGGCGCGGCCCCCGCGCAGCTCGCCGAGGCCGCCCGCCTGGACCGCGACTTCACCCGAGCCACGTCCCGCTCCGCCGCCACCGCCGGGCTCGGCGCGGCCATCTCCGCCCTCGCCGGCGGGCTGGCCGTATGGGGCAGCCTCGCCGTCGGTGTGCCGGCCGTCCGCTCCGGCGCGCTCGACGGGGTCCTTCTCGCGGTGATCGTCCTGCTGCCGCTGGCCGCGTTCGAGGTCGTCGCCGGGCTGCCCCTGGCCGCCCAGTACCTGGAACGGGTACGGCGCTCGGCCACACGGATCTTCGCCGTCCTGGACGCGCCGCCGCCCGTCCGCGACCCGGCCGACCCGTCCCCGCTGCCCGCCGCGCCGTACGGCCTGAAGGTCCGGAACCTGCGCGCCCGCTGGACGCCCAGCGCCCCCTACGCGCTCGACGGCGTCTCCCTGGACCTGTCCCCGGGGCGCCGTTGCGCGATCGTCGGCCCGTCCGGCTCGGGTAAGACGACCTTGGCGTCCGTCCTACTGCGATTCCTGGAACCCGTGTCCGGCGAGGTGACACTGAACGGGGTGAGGCTGGACTCGCTGACCGGCGACGACGTCCGCACGGTCATCGGCCTCTGCGCCCAGGACGCCCACCTGTTCGACTCGACGATCGGGCAGAACATCCGCTTGGCGCGCCCTACCGCGACCGACGACGAGATCCGGGACGCTCTAGGCCGCGCCCGCATCCTCGACTGGGTCGACTCCCTGCCGCAGGGGCTCGACACCCACGTCGGTGAGCACGGCGCCCAAGTCTCCGGTGGGCAGCGCCAGCGCATCGCCCTGGCCCGCGCCCTCCTCGCCGACTTCCCGATCCTCCTCCTGGACGAGCCCGCCGAACACCTGGACATCGCGACCGCCGACGAACTCACCGCCGACCTCCTGGCCGCCACCGAGGGCCGCACGACCCTCCTCGTCACCCACCGCCTCGCCGGACTGGACGCCGTCGACGAGATCATCGTCCTGGACGAGGGCGGCGTCGCCGATCGCGGAACCCACGCCGGCCTCATCTCCCGGCCGGGCCTCTACCGCTCCCTATGGCAGCGCGAGCGCACCGCCTCCCGGCAGGACGTGAAAGCCTGAAAAGCCACTGGTAAGGCCATGGAGCCCTCCCTACGCTCCGGGGGTCGGGCCGACGGGACAGCGGACGGGAAAGAGCCGGAGTTCTGGGACGCGGTGATTCGCGACCGGGACAACGAGTTGGAACGGACCGGGGTCCGCAGTGCCCTCAAGACCGGTGACGAGACCAGGGTCGGCGATCGGGCACGTAACGGGCACGGAAACGAAAGAAGAGATCGTGAGACACGAGAGCCCAGGTCGGAACATAGCTTCTGACCTGGGCTTTTCGGTGGGTGGAGCCTAGGGGATTCGAACCCCTGACACCCGGCTTGCAAAGCCGGTGCTCTACCAACTGAGCTAAGGCCCCGTGTGGGCGGCTCAAAGCTTACCCGTGGTCCGGGGCGGGCGTGGCATCGGCGGGGGTGCGGAGGAGCAGGGGCGGGAGGTCGGCGATGCTCGGGAGGACGTGGGTGGCGCCGGCGGTGCGGAGGCGGTCGCGGGAGTGGGGGCCGGTGAGGACGCCGGCGGTGATGGACGCGCCGGCGCGGCGGCCGGAGAGGATGGCGGGGGCGGTGGCGCCGCAGACGGCGATGTGGCGGACGTCGTCCACGCCGAGGCGGAGAGCGGCGGTGAGGACGATGTCCGGGCGGGGGCGGTCGCGGCGGACGTCGTCGGGGCTGAGCGTCAGGTCGGCGCGGTCCCACCAGCCGAGGGTGTCGATGACGCGGGCCTGGGTGCTGCGGCCGAAGCCGGTGAGCAGGCAGACGCGCACGCCGGAGGCGCGGAGGTGCTTCAGGGCGTCGTCGGCTCCGGGCACGGGAAACAGGCCGCGCCGATCGACGAGCTGGTCATAGGACCGCTCGAACGCGAGATGCGCGGCCTGGGCGCGGGGCTCGTCGAAGAGCGAGCGGAAGATGCCGATCTTCGATTCGCCGCGCGCGTCGCTGAAGCGTGCGGTGGCGCGCCCGAACGCCGCCGTGCCGGAGACGATCCCCAGCAGGGTGGCGATCGCCTCGGCGAAGGCGGTTTCGACGGTGTCGCCGTCCGCGACGGTGGTCCCGGCGAGATCGATGCAGGCGACGGTGATCGGTGCTGCGTCGGTCACGCCGGGGCCTGTCGCCGGCGTGTCAGCTGTCGGACGACGTGGCCTCGGTCCACAGGTCCAGCTCGGCGCGGTCCTGCTGCATCCGGCGCCAGACGGCGAAGCCGCCGAGAGCGACAACGGCAAGAATGAGCAGCTTCTTCACGGTGGGACCCCTTCACCTCGACTATGAAGTCAAAACCCGGGGATGTGCCGATCAGTATCTGCTTCCCCCAGGCTCTCCGAAGCCTAGCAACCGTTGCCGGTCGGTCCGCACCCGCTCACCGTTATCGGACGGCGCGTCTGATGGGGACGGGCCTCGCCGGGACGTCCGGACGGCCGCATAATCCGAGGGGACGACCTCCGGGAGCGCCTATGGCAGAGGACGACTTCCACCGCTGGGAGCGTGAGTTCGAGCCGGGCGAGGCGGGCGAGGCGGGTGAGGGCAGGTCCGGAAGCCGGGGGCTGGTGCTGGTCTGCGTGATCATCACCACGGGATGCGCCGCGTTGATCGTGCTGGGCGACGTGCCGCTGGGCGCGGCCGGGCTGGTGCTGTCGTCGATCGTCCTGCTGCTGTGGCGGATCGGGATGTGATCGGCCATCATCTCGGCATGGAACTGCGCGGAGCGAACGTCCTGGTGACCGGGGCGACCGGCGGAATCGGGCAGGCACTGGCGAAGGCGCTGGCCGATCGCGGGGGCCGGGTCGTGCTGACGGGCCGGCGGGCGGACGTCCTGGAACCGCTGGCGGACCGGCTCGGCGGCCGGGCCATCGTCGCGGACCTGGCCGATCCCGAGGCCGCCGAGAAACTCCTGGACGAGGCCGGACGGGTCGACGTGCTGGTCGCGAACGCGGCGCTGCCGGCGTCCGGGCTGCTGGACGAGTACTCGATCACCGAGATCGACCGGACGCTGGACGTCAACCTGCGGGCGCCGATCGTGATGGCGAAGCTCGCCGCCGCGCAGATGGCCGATCGTGGCCGCGGGCATCTGGTGTTCGTGTCGTCGCTGTCCGGGAAGGCGGCGTCCGGCCATGCGTCGCTGTACAACGCGACGAAGTTCGGTATGCGCGGGTTCGCCCTGGCTCTGCGGGAGGACCTGCGTCCGCACGGCATCGGCGTGTCGACCGTTTTCCCGGGGTTCATCCGGGACGCGGGGATGTTCGCGGACGCCGGCGTCGCGCTGCCGAAGGGCGTCGGGACGCGGTCGCCCGGTGACGTGGCGCGCGCGACGGTGCGTGCCATCGAGCGGAACACCGCGGAGGTCGACGTCGCGCCGCTCGGGCTGCGCCTCGGTGCCCGGCTCGGCGGCATCGCGCCGGTCCTGTCCGCGGCCGTGCAGCGCCGCGCGGGCGGGCAGCGCATCGCGGAGGGCCTCGCGGACGGGCAGCGCGACAAGCGATAGCGCCCGGCGGTAGCGACAAATCCGGATACTGCGGCGATAATCCGGGCGTGTCCCGCTTGATCAGCGGGACGGCCAGGCGCAGCGTCCGGCCGCACCCCGCCTACCGCGTGCGCCACCTCGCGAGGAGGTCTGCGCATGTGGACGGGCAGCAAGGTCGTGATCGGGGCGGCGTTGGCGACCGTCCTGCCGCTCATGGCGGCCCCCGCGCGGGCGGCGGAGCCTGCGGACGCGACGGTGGTGCCGATCCAGGTCACCGGTGATCCCGCCAAGCGCTTCAACCTGGTGGTGCTGGGGGACGGCTACACGGCGGCGGACATGCCGAAGTTCCGCACGCATCTCGCCAAGCACCTGAACGACCTATGGACGATCGAGCCGTTCAAGTCGTACCGCAGTTACATCAACGTGTACGCCGTGGAGATCCCGTCCGGTGAGTCTGGGGTGAGCTGTGACCCGGCGCTGTCGTCCCCACGTCGCACGACTCCGTTGCACATGGCGTTCTGGAGCGGGTGCCGCGAGGACGGCATTCAGCGTCTTCTCGTCATGGACTCGGCGGCGGCCAAGACATACGCGGATCTCGTCCAAGGGGCGACACCCGGAAACCGGCAGATCCTGGCGCTCGCCAACAGCGACACCTACGGCGGTGCAGGCGGGACGTATGCGACGGCCTCCGGCGGCAACGCGATGTCCGCTCTCATTGCTCCCCACGAACTCGGGCATTCGCTTGGTGGGTTGCACGACGAGTACGACTACTACCAGCGGGGTGTTCCTGGCGGCACGTACGCCGGTCCTGAGCCCGACTCCATCCACCACACGCTGCTGACCGAGAACGAGATGAAGACGCAGAAGAAGAAGTGGTGGCGGTGGCTCGGTGAACGAAGCGAGTCCGGAGGCGCCATTGGCCGTTACGAGGGCGGCCTCTACTTCAGCCAGGGCGTGTGGAGGCCGAGCCGGCACTCGATGATGAAAACGCTCGGCTACTACTACGACCAGGTCGCGCGGGAGCGGATGACCGAGCGGATCTCGGGCAAGGTCAGCCTCGTCCAGGCGCACACGCCCGCGGACGCTCCGGTGGGCGACGACCGTGTCCTGTGGGTGGAGACGATGCATCCGACTGGGCACCGATTGTCGGTCACATGGACGGTCGACGGGAAGCCCGTGCGGAAGGGCTCCAACCTCGACCTCTCCGAGCTGCACCTCAAGAAGGGCACGCACACCGCCAAGGTGACGGTCACCGACCCCACGGATTTCGTCCGAGATCCAGCCATACGGTCGTCGGCCGCGCTGACACAGACCCGCACGTGGACAGTGGACAGCAGCCTGAAAACACCATCGGCTCCGACCCCGATCGACTTCAACTACTCCACACCGACCGACAAGCCCGTGGGCGCCGAATCGGTCGTGTACGTAGAGACGACCCATCCCACACGCCTCGCACCCAAGGTGCAGTGGGAGATCGACGGCCGGCGTGTACGCGGCGGTGACCAGGACATCGATCTGGGACGGTTCCGCATGTCCGCAGGCACGCACACGCTGGCCGCGCGCGTCGGCTCCAACAGTCGCGTGTGGACGATCGACGCGGCACGTCCGACCGTGGCCTACGCGCTCTCCACGGCTGCGCGGAGCCTGATTCGTGCCGGGCGCACGTCCGAGTACACCTTCGATGGCCCGTTCACCATGCGGCTGACCGGCACTGACGATCGTCCGGGCGTGGTCGTCTCCGAGTTCCGCGTGGACGGCGACGGCTGGTTCAACTACTTCGGCTGGCCCACCGACTCGTCCGCCCCTTGGCTCTTCACCGAGAACGGCACGGTCATCGACAGCCTGACCTACGGCAAGCTCGGGAAGGGGCGCCACACCATCGAATACCGCGCGACCGACCCGTCCGGTAACACCGGCCAGCCGCAACGCTTCGTCGTGACCCTCACCTGACCTCCACCATCCTCATCCGGAGGCTGGTTCGGGTGCGGGCTTCGCGCCTTCCACCTGCTCGCCGGTCGTGGACGCGGGGGCTGGGGATCGGTGCGCCGTCGCGAGGACGGATCCACCCAGAATGAGAGCGAACGAGGCGACGATCGTCGCCGTGAGGGGCTCGTCGAGGAAGAGGACTCCGGCGACGACCGCCACGGCCGGGTTGACGTAGGTGAACACCATCCCGCGGGACGTGCCGACCTCACGGATCAGCTCGAAGAACACGATGAACGCCAGTGCCGTGCAGATCAGGCCGAGCCCGATGAGCGCGGCCAGCACGCGTCCGCTCGGCATCGCGTCCGGCCAGGTCGCGATCGCGGGACCGGTGTAGACGAGCGCGGCGATGGCCAGCGCGAAAGCCGCCATCTGGATGCTCGGCAGGTCCTGGAGGCGCCGGGTGGCGATCACCGGGGCGATCGAGTACCCGAGCGCGACCAGCATGACCTCGCCGATCGCCCACGTGCTGCCGCCGCCGAGGTGCGGGCCGGCGAGCACGCCGACCCCGGCCAGGCCGACCAGAAGACCCGCCCAGCGGACCGGGCCGAGCCGCTCCGCATCGCCGGTGAGCCTCGCCAGCACCACCCCGACGATGGGGACGGCGGCGATCAGCAGCCCGGTCATGGAGCTGGTCAGCCGGTTCTCGGCGTCCGACAGGAGCGCCCACGGGCCAAGGATCTCCACGGCGGTGAACAGCAGCAGCGGACGCCAGTGCCGCCGGACCACGTCCAACTGCCCGGACCGGATCGCCAGCGGCAACAGGATGAGCGCGCCGAGCGCGGTCCGCGTGAACACCACCATGGGCACCGAGACGCTCTCGACCGCCACCTTGATCATCAGGTAGGGGGTGCCCCACAGCACGCTCATCAGCGTGAACAGAAACCACCCACGACGACTCATCACGGCCTCCCCGTTCTCGTCCATTTCCCTGGCCGACCACCGGCCCGCCCGCCTCCCGGCCAAGCACCTCCACGCCGTCAACCACCGCCCGCCCGTCGATCAACACCGGCCCGTCCTGCCAACGGCGACGACCAGCCCGCCGGGCGCGGATCGCCTATACGCGCCTGGCGCTCGCACACCAGCCACCCGTGCCGCCGGACGCCGACGGCCCGTACCTCAGCCGCCTGCGCCGCATCCGCTCACCCCAGACCGAAAGCCCCGGCTGGGGCCCCGACCGAAGCGCCCAGACCGGACGCCCTGGGCGGTGGCGGCCCCTGGCCGGACTCCTGCACTGGATGCCTCCTCACCATGGGTTCTGGCCGCAGGGGCGGGCTGGGACGGGTGTCGTTGCAGGGCGGCCGCCCTGGGCGGGGTGGAGTTTCGAGTCCGGCCATGATCGGCGCCGGGAGGTTCTCGGCCCCTCGAGAGCGGACGTTCTCAGGATGCGGGACGGCGGGTCGTGACGTCTTGAACGCTGTTGCGGTACGCGCCCGGCGTGACGCCGAGGACGCGCCGGAACCAGCGGGTGAGGTGGGCCTGGTCGGCGAACCCGACGAGCATCGCCGCCTCGGCTGGCCGGTGGCCCGCGTCCAGCAGCGCGCGGGCGCGCGTCACCCGATGCTGGGCGAGCCACGCGTACGGCGGCATGCCCACGGCATCGCGGAAGGCCCGCAGCAACTGGTAGCGCGAGAGCTCCAGGTCGGCGGCCATCTCGGCGAGCGTCGGCGGGGCCGTCAGCTCGTCGGAGAGGCGGGCGGCGACCTGGCGTGCGATCCGGGCGGCATCGGGCCGGCCGCGCTGCGGCGCCGCCTTCGGCCTGTGGACCGCGTGCCGCTCGACGAGCGCGCCGAGCACTCCGAGCAGCTGTGTTTCGCCTTCAAGGGGATCTTCGCCGAGCCGGAGGGCCCGGTGGGCCAGCCGCAGGGCTTCGCCGAGTCGGACGTCGTCGATGATCGGGTGGCGGAAGTGAGGCTCCGCCGGCACCGGCCCGGGCTCCGCGGCCGTCGCGGCGCCCAGCAGGTCGGCGCCCGGGTAGAGGCACAGGTAGGCGAACCCCTCCGGACGCGCCGGACCGCCGGTGTGCGCCTCCCCGGGTTCGACGACGACGACGCTCCCGGCCGCCGAGTAGATCTTCTCGCCCCGGTAGCGCATCGTCTCCAGGCCGTCGACCGTCACCCCGATGGCGTACTCGTCATGGGTATGCGGTGCGTAGTGCCGGCGGCCGATCCTGGCTGTCAACAGGTCGAGCGGGGCCCCCTGGATCCCGCTGACCCTCGTCCACAGGGTCTGGTCGCCGGGGCGGGGCCCGCCCTGCCCCGTTCGCGGGTCAGGCGGAGAAGATGTGCCGGAGCCGCCAGCGATCCTCGTCACGGCCGAGCTCCGCGACGGCCACGCCCTCGGCGCCGGTGACCCGTACCCGGTAGACCCTGCCCTCGCGGGGCGTCCCGTAGGTCTTCAGCACCTCGTCCACCGCGTAGCGCGCCCCCCGCCACTCGTACGCGGTGAGCCGTCCCGCCGGGTCGTGCTCCGTTCGGACCGGCTCGTTCAGCAAGTGCCCCATGCCGGGAGCGTAGCACGCATTCGAACTGGTGTTCGCAGGTCGGAGCCGGTTTCACGGTGCGCCCCGCGACTCCCGCGGACCGCTCGGCACCGGCCGCAGACCACCGTATGCTCCCGCACCCGCGTCCCGCCGGGTGCGACGCGCCGCCGGCCTGGACGGCGCGAAGCCGAATCACGCGAGTCATGTACGAATCAACGGAGAACGCCTCCAACCTCATCCCCCGCATGCGGGTAGGGACGGGGAAGCGAAGGGAGCGTTCATGATCAACGGTGCACACGTGATCCTCTACAGCCGGGATGCCGAGGCAGACCGCGCGTTCATCCGGGACGTGCTGGGCCTGCCGGACGTCGACGCCGGTCACGGATGGCTGATCTTCAAGCTGCCTCCGGCGGAACTGGCGGCGCATCCCACCGAGGGGCAGCCGCGCCACGAGTTCTACCTGATGTGCGATGACATCCACGCCACCCTGGACGACCTCGTCCGCAAGGGCGTCCACGTCGACGTGCCGATCAGCGAGCAGAGCTGGGGGCTGCTCGCGGCGATCAGGCTGCCGAGCGGCGCGGAGCTGCCGATCTACCAGCCGCGGCACCCGCTGGCCAAGGACCTCTAGACACCGTCATCCACAGGTTGTGGACAACCATGACGCACACCTCCCTCATCGCTGGAGCAGGCGATCCGGAGGTCGCGTCCACAGGCGGATCCCCAGAACAGCCGGGCTTTCCACGGTCTGGACGGCGCCCCGCGCGCCGTCCTTTCCAGCATCACCGCGATCGCCGCGCCGCGCACAGAATCCACAACCTGTGGATAACTGTCGTGCACAGCCTGGGCACGAACGCCCGGTGCCGCGTCCACCATTCTTCCCCAGCTTGCCCCCAGCCCGCCCGCCCGGTTGTCCACGTCGTGGAAAAGCCGCTGACCAGCGGCAAGACGCCTTCGCAGGCATCATTGCCCACAGCCCGTTCACAGCCTGTGGGCAGCGGCCCTCCACATGCGGCCCGTGCCGGTGGACAGCGTTACCCACAGCAATCCCCAGCGGTGTCCCCAACCCGCCGCCGGCGGCGCGCCCTCCTCAGGCGGGAAGCGATTCCTCCAGGTCGGCGAGTCGCTGGAGGTCGTCACCCGTCCCGGACGAGTCCGGGACGGGGACGGCGCGGGCTTGATCGACGAGGGTGCGAGCGCGCCCCCATTCCTCCAGGTGGACGGCGGCATCGGCCCGCAGGACCAGTGCCCTGAGGCGTTCGGACGAGGTCAGGGGCTCCCCCGAGGCCAGCAGGTGATCGAGGATTCGCGCGGCGGCCCGGTGGTCGCCCTTCGAGTCGCCGCCCAGAAGCGCGGCCATGTGGAGGGCCTTGGCCACCGTCCCGGTCGGGATCGGCGCATGCTCCAGGTCGTCCGAGATGGGCTGGCCGATGCGGAGTTGGAGGCCGTCCGGATCGCTGAGGAGGAACTGCCGCATCCCGTACGACATGTCGCGCAACGCGCTGATCCTCGGAAGCCCGCGCGCGGGGATCCGGCCGAGCGCCTCCTTGAGCCCGCCGCGGAACGACTCGTACAGGTCGTCCACAGCCGAGGTGGTGACGTAACACATGTTCATGGACGCGGCCGGGTCGTGCTTCTTCCACCCGAAGAAGTGCAACTCGACATCGCCCCGACGGACGGAGAGGTAGGGGTTGGGACGCGTCTGCCAGGACGCCTGCTCGAAGCCGAGCGCCCGATAGAACTCCCAGGTCGTCTCGATTGAACGGCACGGATAGATCGGTATCGCCTTCTCGCCCATTCCCGGAGCGTAGGTCGGTCGAGGGCTGTAGTCAAACTTAACTAGCGAGCCGGGGGCCGGGTTCGTGCAAGGCACGCGTCACGCCGTCCACGCGCACGAAGCCGCAGAGGTGGAGGATGATGATCGCGACGCGAATGACGGCCGGCCCTGCGGCCGATTCGCCCGCAGATGTGGAGACGAAGATCAGCGCCTGTTCCGGCTAGGCCCGTGTTAACCAACCGCAGAGTTTTCCACAGACTGTGGACAATGAGGCCGGGAGGCATCGTGGACTTCAACGAGGACAGCGCCACAGAGGCCGTCCAGCATAGTTTCAGCGAGACCCCGGACGCTCGCCTCCGGGAACTGCTGGGCGCGCTCACCCGTCACTTGCACGCGTTCGTCCGCGAGACCAGACCGTCCGTCCAGGAGTGGGAACAGGCCATCGAGTTCCTTACCGCAGTGGGCCAGAACTGCACCGACACCCGGCAGGAGTTCGTACTGCTGTCGGACGTTCTGGGCGTCTCAATGCTCGTGGAAACGCTCAACGAACAGGAGGGCGGGACGGAGAGCACCGTCCTGGGCCCCTTCCACATGGTCGAGTCGCCGCCGCGTGCGCTCGGCGACAGCATCGACCTTGTCGGCGAAGCCGAACCATGCGTGGTGTCCGGACGCGTGCTCAACGCCGATGGAGCAGCGCTGCCCAACGCAGAGGTCGACGTGTGGCAGTGCGACGAAAGGGGCTTCTACGACGTCCAGCAGCCCGGTTCGCAACCGCCCGGCAACGGCCGCGGGCTCTTTCGGACCGACGCCGAGGGACGGTTCCGTTTCCGCACCGTCCTCCCGAGCCATTACCCGATCCCCACGGACGGCCCGGTCGGACGGCTTCTCAACGCCACCAGGCGGCATCCCTACCGTCCCGCGCACATTCACTTCATCGTCCAGGCCGACGGGTACGTCCCGCTGACCACCCACATCTTCGTGGCGGGCAGCCCCTATCTGGACTCGGACGCCGTCTTCGCGGTCAAGCAAAGCCTCATCGTCGACTTCACGGAGTCGCACGACGAGGAGTCCGCCGCGCGCAATGGCGTCCAGGCCCCCTTCCGACACGCCGAGTTCGACCTGGTCCTGAGCCGGGAGCCAGAGCCGGCGCGCTGATGCCCAGCCTCAGCCCCAGCGCCGGATCGATCTCGCCGTTCCGGCACGGCTGACATTCGTGCTCGCCATCCGAGATCGCCCGAGACCGGCACGTCCCCGACCCGCCCCCCACGCCGCGTGCAAGATTGAGACGGACGCGCCAACGTCAGATCGCCTCCCGGCCGGCGATCCCACGGACCTCGGAGCCATCCCCGACTTCCACACAGGGATTGTCGCCGCAGCCGGTTATCCACAACCTGTGGAGAAATACCCTCCTCCTATGGATAAGCCTCGGGCCACAACTCAACCCCTCGTCACCCCGTGGCCCCTCACCTGGTCGTCCCACCAGTGACGCTCGCGCTCTCCACCGCACACCACGCAATTACGAGTCGCACTGGCTGGACGGAGTTGTCAGCCTCGACATCGTCAGTTCATCCCCGCTCCATGAGTGGGGCGAGCTCGCACAGGTGTCGCTGCCGTCAGTCGGAAAGCTCGCGGCGGCATAGAGCGGCGAACTCCGCCACCTCGCGTCTCAGCTCCCGATGAGCCGCGGTCCCGGCTTCCAACTCCGTCGGCTGCCCTGAGAGGTAGGAGTTGCTCAGGCGCAAGCCGACCTGCGCCGCAGCCTCAGACACCTGCTTGGCCTTGTCCGGTGCCTCTTCTGATCCCACGATCTCCACTCTGGCAAGCGCTTCGTTGAAGGCGACGACGATCTCACCGGCCTCGTCGATCATCCTGCGCGCCTCCGCATCGTCGGGCACACCGTGAGCAAAGCGGAAGAGGGCTATGCGCAGGATACGGACGTCCGCCTGGGCGAGGCCGAGAAAGCCGGCGTAGGCATCGGTGCGTTCACTCCGGCGGTTCATCCACCGTCACCTGCCCTCAGTCGAGCATTCTCCACAGCACCGCCCGCCACATAGAGACGGGAGGCCGGTAACCGAAGCCGGGAGGGGATACGGGGGCCAGAGCCGGCCGCTGCTATCACGGGGCCTTCTATAGCGCGTGGGGGCCGAAGCGTCCCCACGCGATGACCGCCGCTGCGATCAGCAGTACCGCGTTGAGCACGATCGCCGTGGACTCCTTGCGTCGCGAGTGGGTGAGCGCGGCCAGCACCATCAGCAGAGCCAGGCCAGTGGCCGCCAGTGGGGTGAGGATCGGGACGAGGCCGGTGGAGGCGGGAAGGATGAGTCCGAGCGCGCCGGCCAGTTCGGCGAGACCGATGAAGCGGACGGTGTGGGTGGAGAAATCGGCCGTCCAGGGCAGCTTGGGTTCGAGCTTGTCCTTGGGCTGGGCCGAGGTCATCACGCCCGCGGCGCCGAACAGCGCTGCGAGTGCCGCTTGCAGGATCCACAGCAGCAGGTTCATGTCTGGGTGTCCTCATCGTTCAGGGGGCCGGGGGCTCAGGGAGGCGGGGACCCCGGATGGTGGCGTTCGGGCGTGCTGCCGGCCGGTGTCGCCCGCTACTACGGCGGCTCGTGGCCTCGGGAGAACACCGGCTGGCTGATGCCTCCTAGGCGTTGCGGCGCAGCGTGAACCAGAAGGTCGGCACCGGGTTGGTGCCCGGTGTGACGTCGAGTAGTTCCCAGCCGGGGAACCTGGCGCGGAGCTCGTCGGCTGTGACGCCCGCCGCCCACGACGTGATCTTGGGGATCGGATTGCCGAGCGGCTCGGGGCCGTACCCGAACATCAGCAACCGTGCTCCGGGATCGGCGCGGTGGGTGAGCCCGGCGGCGTAGGCGTCGCGGCGGTGCAGCGGGATCCCGCAGTAGCAGCTCAGGTCGAAGAACAGGTCGAAGGGGCCCGGCACGTCCAGCTCGTCGAGGCGGGTGGCGTCTCCGTGCAGGAACCGTACCGCTGCTCCTGCCGCCGCGGCCTTCTTGCCGGCCTGGTCGACGGCTCGGCCGATCAGGTCGACGGCCGTCACCTCCCAGCCGTGCCGGGCGAGGTAGACGGCGTTGGTCCCCGTACCGCAGCCGAGTTCCAGGGCGCGGCCGGGCGGCAGCGCGCCGCGCCCTTCTACCAGGGCGACCAGCTCAGGCGGCGTCACGCCGGTGTCCCACGGTGGCTTGCCGGTGCGGTAGAAGCCCTCCAGCGCGCGGTGGACGGACTCCTCCTCAGGGTCTCGCTTCGTTGAGGCCAGATCCGGTTCCGGCTTCCGGGCGGCGTTGGACTGGTCCATCGTCCCCTCCAGGAAAATAGAGTTGAACTCTAGTGACGTACTCTAGAGCTATACTCGTGCAATATGGACAAAGTCAAGCGGCCGGACAAGCGAGCCGAGCGCTCCCGCCGCACCCGTGAAAAGGTCATCGAGGCGGCTCGCGAGCTGTTCGTCGCGCAGGGTTACGGAGCGACGAGCCTTCAGGAGGTGGCTGACCGGGCCGGCGTGGCCGTCCAGACCGTCTACTTCGTCTTCCGCAACAAGCGCACGCTGTTCAAGGACGTCGTCGACACATCCATCGCCGGGGACACCGAACCGGTCGCCACCATGGATCGTGAGTGGTTTCGCGCCGCGTGCGCCGAGCCCACCGCAGCCGGGCAATTGCGCGCGCACGTCCACGGCACCCGCGAGATCCTGGGCCGGGTCGCCCCGATCATGCCGCTGATCGCGGCCGCCGCGGCCACCGATCCGCAGATCGCCGCACGGTGGCCCGACGGCCCCGATCCCCGCTACACCGTGCAGTACGCCGCGGCCCAGACACTGGCCGGCAAGCCCGATGCCCGTTCAGACGTCTCCGTCGCGATGGCCGCCGACCTGCTGTTCGGGCTGCTCAGCCCGCAGCTGTACCTGCTCTTCGTCCAGGATCGCGGCTGGTCGCCGGACGAGTGGGAGGAGTGGGCCTACACCACTTTGACCGCCCAACTCTGCACCGCCCCCGCGGCAAGCCCGGATCGCCGGACCAGCCGTGGCCAGGATGACCACCTTCCAGAACCCCGTGATTCCTCGCCCAGCTCTGCTGCCGCCAGGCACCCGGCACAGTGACCCACATGCCGGGCCGAGCCCCACCCGCTCGGTCCGGGGAGCAGCCGCTGCCCTCGCTGCGAGCGCATGCAGGACGGCCATGGCCGTCGCCGCTCCGACGACCTCGCCCTGTCTGATGAGCCGCTGTGCCGCGTCCAGCGTCGTCCACCGGATCTCTTCGGCCTCGTCGACGTGTGGTTCGCCCACCAGATCGGCTCTGTGGGCGGCATACAGGTCCTGCGGGGCGTCCGCCGGCCCGGCATCGGCTGGGCCAGGCACAGGAACTCCCTGCTGCGGGGCCGACAACCGAAGCTAGGAGGGGGCGTAGGGGCGGAGCCCCTACGGCAGGGGCGCCCCGGTCGCCCGAACAGGACCCCGCGCAAAGAGACGGGAAGCCGCCAACCGAAGCCAGGACCCCGCGCAAAGAGACGGGAGGCCGACAACCCAAGCCGGGAGGGGCGTGGGGGCGGAGCCCCCACATCGGGGGTCCGGGGGTCGCCCCCCGGGCAAACATGACGAAGGAGTGGCGGCCTGCGCTCTCCGCAGGCACACCACTCCCAACTCCGAGTGGGCCTAGGTGGACTTGAACCACCGGCCTCATCCTTATCAGCGCTCATCGTTATGCATTCAAATGGTTACCCAGAGTCAATAATTTCCGCTAAGCTACTGGTCAGAGCGTTGATCGAGTGTCAGACGATCCCTCCTCATGGCACTCGATATCGCAAGATCCAGTGCCATGAGAGTGCCAAACGATCAACTGCGGAGTGATCGACTTGGGTCAGGTGCAGGTCCGGTTCACCAAGTCCGGCGTCCCTCGCTACCGCGCGATGTACGACGATGCGCGCGGCAGGCGCCAGACGGCCGGAACGTTCACCACCGAGAAGGAGGCCATCGCCGCATGGCACGCCGCCGAGGCGGAGATCGCCAAAGGCGGGCTGGGCGACCGGCGCCGCGGGCGGCAGACCTTCCAGACGTACGTCGAGAAGAAGTGGCTGCCGCACCAGGTCCTTGAGGCGACCACCCGGCAGGACTACACCTACAAGATCAACAAACACCTCATGGGCTTCTTCGGCCCCATGCGCATGTGCGACATCCTCCCCGAGCACGTCCGCGAGTGGATCACCGAGATGCAGCGCAAGGGGGCATCCGCGGCCACGATCCAGAAGTGCAAGCGGGGGATCCTCAACTCGATCTTCACCACGGCCCTCAACGACCAGGTGATCAGCCAGCATCCCAGCCGCGGGGTGCGGATCCCGCCAGTCCCCAAGAGGCCGAAGAAGGTCATCACGGCCAAGCAATTCGACAGCCTCTACCGGGCGCTGCCCGACGCCGACAGCCGCCTGCTCGTCGAGACGGTCATCGAGAGCGGGCTGCGCTGGGGCGAAACGGCCGAACTCCGTGTGAAAGACCTGGACTTCACCACGCGCGTCCTCACAGTCAGCAGGACGGTCGTCGAACTCAACCCGAAGTTCCATCCGACCCAAGGCCGCTTCCTCGTCAAGCCCTATCCCAAGGGCAAGGAGTACCGCCGCTTCAAACTCAGCCCCCAGATCGTCCGCAAGCTCCAGGCACACGTTGGGGACCGAGGCCTCGGGGAGGACGACCTCTTCTTCCAGTACCTACCCGTTGATCAGCCGAAGCCCAGGAAGCTACGTCCCGTTCCGGTGCCTGGTGCCCGCGGCAAGACAGCCCCCAACGAACAGGGGAAGAGCTACGACCACGGCTCGCTCACCGCCTACACCACTGGAAAGTGCCGCTGCGAGTACTGCAGGGAGGCCTACCGCCTCTACCGCGCCCAGCGTCGGGCCACAGGCAAGGACAGCCCGCGCTCGCCGCGCGTACGGCAGTCCGACGGTCACATCCCCGCCGACTGGTTCCGCAAGCAGATCTGGAACCCGGCCTGCAAGACCGCCGGGCTGGACCATGTCACCCCGCACCACCTGCGCCACGCTCATGCTTCCTGGCTCCTGGCCGGCGGCGCAGACCTCCAGGTCGTCAAGGAACGCCTGGGCCATGCCTCGATCGCCACGACCGAGCAGTACCTCCACACCCTGCCCAACGCCGATGAGACCGCGCTCGCCGCCCTCGGCAAGATCCGCGGACCCCAGGTCAACGAAGCCCCGGACACTTCCGAGCTGGACACTCTCAAAGCCGAGAACGAACGTTTCCGAGCCGCCATCGCCGACGTGGCTCTGGCTCTCCGCCCCGACTCCCGCCCCCACCTGAGCACGGCCTGACGGCAGGTCCCGCCTCGGGGGCGTATTCGCCCCACAAAAAAATGCGGCCCCTGAACGGGGCCGCCCTGTCGGCCGTAACCGACTTCGTCTGCCACCCAGGATAGTTACTACTTCCGGCACGCGCCACCTCCACCGACGTCTAACGTTCTGTCACGTGCCGGATGCGATCGCGTACGTCGACGGGTTCAACCTCTACCACGGGTTGAAGTCCAAGTACGGCCGTGCCTACCTGTGGCTCGACATCGTCCAGTTGGTGCAACGGATGCGGCGCGATGACACGGTGCGAGCTGTGAAGTACTTCACCGCCATCGTCAAAGGCGAGCCGGACGCCGCGCGTCGCCAGGAGACGTACCTGGCCGCGCTGACGGCGCACCGGCCGCAGGTGCAGGTCATCCGAGGCCACTTCAAGGTGAAGAACATGCGGATCAGCTGCCGGGCCTGCGGCGCGCAGTGGCAGTGCCGGTGCCAGCCGCCTCAGCAGCGTTACCGTACCTACGAGGAAAAGCTGACTGACGTCGCACTGGCCACCGAGATGGTCCGGGACGCCGCACTGGGCAACGGCGAACTGTCGTTGCTGGTCTCAACGGACACCGACTTCCTACCCGCGATCCAGGCCTCGCTGGAGTTGGCACCCACTCGCCCGATACTGGTCGCCTGCCCTCCAGGCAGAGGCAGCCCCAGCCGGTTCGACGGCATGGTGACCTCCTTCCCGATCAGGGAGGAGCATCTGAAGGCCTCGCTACTACCCGACTCCGTCCCGGACAAGGGGCTGGTTCGCCAACGTCCCGACAAGTGGGCGTGACCGTCCTCACCGGACACACGACCACCTGAGTTCGGCGTCAGGGCAGGTGGCGGCGGATCTCTTCGGCGAGGTCATCGAGATGCCGCACGGTACGCGCCGCCGTATCCATGTACCAGCGCAGCTCAGGCGGCAGTTCCCCCGAGTGCACGGCGGCGACCGCCTGATTGAGGTTCACGCCGATACGCCTGGCCTGCCCGGCCGCATGCATCACCGTCTTCAAGGCCTCCCGCAGCAGCGCGTATTGCGGCTGGGCGCTGCCGCGCGCGGCGGCAAGCACCGCCTGTGCCGCGTACGCGCCGAGCGCAAGTCGCTCTTCCGCTGCCGCCGAGGCCACCAGCGCGTGCTCTTCGTCCGAAAGCGAGAACCTCACCGATCGCTCTCGCCGCGGAGACCGATGCGCTCGCCGGTTCACGCTCGGTGCGCTCGTCCGCTGTGCTTCACCATGTCCGGCTACCGCCGCCACCTCCCGGATCGCGCTCGATCCTCGTCCACTGCCTGGACCGCGCTCGGTCCGGGCGCCTTATGTGCACGATTTCCCCCCTGCGCCAGCAGAGGCCCTTGGAACGGTGCCTGGCCGAGGCCGCTACATCGGCTCTGAGGATCTGGGGCGAGCCTTCGAGCCTCGGCTTGGAGCCTTCCTGGCTAGAAGGCTTCGCACGCATCTCGACGGGGGGCTGACAGACCGGCACGCCGGACGCGAACTGTCGGCTGGTGCGTCCTCGTGGTGCGAGGTCCGAGTGCCATCGGAGTGCCAAAAGATCTTGAGGCCGGGTCCGCTGGACGCGGAACCGGCCTCTGAGCTGGGATTACTGGGTGGGCCTAGGTGGACTTGAACCACCGGCCTCATCCTTATCAGGGATGCGCTCTAACCGACTGAGCTATAGGCCCGGAGTGTGCCGCCGCCCCTGGCGGCGCAACGAGAGGTTACCCCATCTGGGCGGACAACCGGAAATCGATTGCCGGACGGCGGCGGGGTGGGGCTACTCGGCCTCCTTGAGGGTGACCTCGACGCCGCCGACGAGGTCGGCGGAGAGGTTGTAGATGACGGAGCCGACCGTGGAGAGGGCGGTGATGAGCATGACGTTCAGGGCGCCCACGAGGACGGTGTAGCCGAAGACGCGGATGAAGGAGAACCAGTTGCCGGCGTCGACGCTGCCGGTGGTCTCGCCCTGTTCCCTGGTGAGGCTGTTGACCGTGTCGCTGATGGCGTCGAACACGCCGAGGGCGGACAGGATCACGTACAGGACGATCACGGCGACGAGGAGGACGACGAAGCAGACCAGCGACATGACGAAGCTGAACTTCATCACCGACCACGGTTCGAGCCGGGCCAGCTGGAGCTGGGCCTTGCGGGCGGGCTTGCCGTTCGCGGGCTTGGCCGAGTTCGCCGGTGCCACGGACGTCGAGGGGCGGTCTTTGAGGACGGTGCCGGCGAAGCCGCGGCCGCCGGACGACGAGCCGCCGGACGACGAGCCGCCGCTCGACGAGGAGCCGCCGGACGGGCCGGGGCCGGACGACGCGTTCGCCGGTCTGAACGGCTTCGCGGCGCTCTCCGTACGTCCTGCCGAGACCGAACCGGACGGCTCGGCGGGCCTGGCCCAGCCCGCCGGGCCGGGGGAGGACGACGACGAGCTCTCGGTGGTGTCCTTGACGGGGGCGATCTCGGGGGTGTCGGCGGGCTTCGCCGGCTTGTCCTCGATCTTCGCCAGGTCAAGCCTGGTGGTCTCCGACCCCGCGGGGGGCTTCTCGGCGCCGGGGGCGCCGGAGTCGGCGGGCTTGGCCGGCTCGAGGTCGACGGTCGTCTCGTCCCGCCCGGACTTGCCGGACGCGGCGGCGACGGTCTTCGCCGAGGGCTTCGACCCCGGCTTGGACGGCTCGGCCTTCGGCGAGGACGGATTGGGCGAGGACGGATCCGGCTTGGGCGATTCGGACTTGGCCGACCCGGGCTTGGCGGCGGAATTCCTGCCTGCGCCGCCCGCCCCCGAGGCGGCCGCGCCGGGCGGCCCGCCCTTGTTCTTGCCGGGCTCGGTGCTCACGTGTCCTCCTGGCCTAGCGGCTCGGTGACGATGCAGGATACGTCACTCACCGTCGCCCCCTTCGCCGTCGTCCGAGTCCTCGACGGACTCCGAGTCCTCCATGGACTCTACGTTCCTCGCGATCGCCACCACGCTGTCGCCGTCCGCGAGGTTCATCAGGCGGACACCCATGGTCTGCCTGCCGGACTGCTTGATCTCCGCGGCGGTGGTGCGGATCACGCCGCCGTTGGACGTCATCGCGAAGACCTCGTCGTCGGGGCCGACCATCAGGGCCCCTACCAACATCCCGCGCGATTCAACGATCTTAGCGGTGAGCACGCCCTTGCCCCCACGTCCCTGAAGCGGGTACTGGTCCACCGGAGTCCGCTTGGCGTAGCCACCCTGGGTGGCTACGAGGACGTCGTCCGAGCCGTTCTGCACGACGAGCATGTTGAGGACTTCCTGGTCCTCTTCGAAACGCATGCCGATGACGCCGGACGTGGCGCGTCCCATGGGCCGCAGCGACTCGTCGTCGGCGCGGAACCGGATCGCCTGGGCGCCCGTGGAGACCATCAGCAGGTTGTCGTCGGACGACACGAGCCGCGCGGCGATGACCTCGTCGCCGTCGACGAGGTTGATGGCGATGATGCCGCCGGTGCGGGGCGAGTCGAAGTCGCTCAGCGCGGTCTTCTTGACGCGGCCCTTCTTCGTGCCGAGCACCAGGTAGGGGGCGACGTCGTAGTCGCGCAGGGTCATGACCTGGGCGATGTGCTCGTCCGGCTGGAAGGCCAGCAGGTTCGCGACGTGCTGGCCGCGCGAGTCGCGACCGGCGTCGGGCAGCTCGTACGCCTTGGCCCGGTAGACGCGGCCCTTGTTGGTGAAGAACAGGATCCAGTTGTGCGTCGAGGTGACGAAGAACTGGTCGACGATGTCGTCCTGCTTCAGCTGCGCGCCGCGGACGCCCTTGCCGCCGCGCCGCTGCGCCCGGTACAGGTCGGTCTTGGTGCGCTTGGCGTAGCCGCCGCGGGTGATGGTGACGACGACGCCCTCTTCGGCGATGAGGTCCTCGTAGGAGACGTCCCCGTCGAACGGGATGATCTCGGTGCGCCGGTCGTCGCCGAACTTCTCGACGATGGGGGCGAGCTCCTCGCCGACGATCTGGCGCTGCCGCTCGGGCGAGGCCAGGATCTCGTTGTAGTCGGCGATCTCCGCCATGAGCTTGTCGTACTCGTCGGTGATCTGCTGGCGTTCCAGGGCGGCGAGCTTGCGCAGCTGCATGTCGAGGATGGCCTGCGCCTGGATCTCGTCGATCTCCAGCAGGCTCATCAGGCCCTGCTGCGCCTCCGAGGCGGACGGCGAGCGCCGGATCAGGGCGATGACCTCGTCGATCCGGTCGAGGGCCTTGAGCAGGGCGCGCAGGATGTGGGCGCGCTCCTCGGCCTTGCGGAGCAGGAACCGGGTGCGGCGGACGATGACGTCGATCTGGTGCGCGACCCAGTGCCGGACGAACTGGTCGATGCGCAGGGTGCGCGGCACGCCGTCCACCAGCGCGAGCATGTTCGCGCCGAACGTCTCCTGCAGCTGCGTGTGCTTGTACAGGTTGTTGAGGACGACCTTGGCGACGGCGTCCCGCTTGAGGACGATGACGAGGCGCTGCCCCGTCCGGCCGGACGTCTCGTCGCGGACGTCGGCGATGCCGTCGAGCTTGCCGTCCTTGACCCCGTCGGCGATCTTGAGGGCGAGGTTGTCCGGGTTGACCTGGTAGGGGAGCTCGGTGACGACGAGGCAGGTGCGGCCCTGGATCTCCTCGACCTCGACGACGGCCCGCATGGTGATGGAGCCGCGGCCGGTGCGGTAGGCCTCCTCGATGCCCTTGCGGCCGACGATGAGCCCGGCGGTGGGGAAGTCGGGGCCCTTGACCCGCTCGATCAGCGCCTCGAGCAGCTCCTCGTCGGACGCGCCGTAGTTGTCCAGGTACCAGCGGACGCCGTCGGCGACCTCGCGCAGGTTGTGGGGCGGGATGTTCGTCGCCATCCCGACCGCGATGCCGGCGGACCCGTTGACCAGCAGGTTCGGGTACCGCGACGGCAGGACGTCCGGCTCCTGCGAGCGGCCGTCGTAGTTGGGGGAGAAGTCGACGGTCTCCTTGTCGATGTCGCGCAGGAGCTCCATCGCCAGGGGCGCCATGCGGCACTCGGTGTACCGCATGGCCGCGGCCGGGTCGTTGCCGCGCGAGCCGAAGTTGCCGTTCCCGTCGACCAGCGGGTACCGCATCGACCAGGGCTGTGCGAGGCGGACGAGCGCGTCGTAGATGGCGGAGTCGCCGTGCGGGTGGTAGTTCCCCATGACGTCGCCGACGACGCGGGCGCACTTGAAGTAGCCGCGGTCGGGGCGGTAGCCGCCGTCGTACATCGCGTACAGGACGCGGCGGTGGACGGGTTTGAGGCCGTCGCGTACCTCGGGCAGCGCGCGCGCGACGATGACCGACATCGCGTAGTCGAGATAGCTCTTCTGCATCTCGACCTGGATGTCGACCGGTTCGATCCGCTCGCCCGGGTGTCCGCCCTCTGTGGTCACGTCCGTCACTCTCAAGACCTCTTCTGCTCGGTGGGAAGCTCAGCGGGAAGGAAGTGCGCCTGCCTGCGCGTGCCGGGCTGGGCGGGAGCCGTGGGAGCGAAGCCGCTGGGAGCCCGGCGCGCGGCGCGCATCTCAGATGTCGAGGAAGCGCACGTCCTTGGCGTTGCGCTGGATGAACTCCCGGCGGGGCTCGACCTCCTCGCCCATGAGCACGCTGAACAGCTCGTCCGCCTGGGCGGCGTCGTCCAGCTGGACCTGCAGCAGGACCCGGTTGTCGGGGTCCATGGTGGTGTCCCACAGCTCGTTGGCGTTCATCTCGCCGAGGCCCTTGAAGCGCTGCACCTGGTCGCGGGGACGGGGGTCGCGCTTGCCGGCGGCGATCCCGGCCTCGATGATCGCGTCCCGTTCGGCGTCGGAGAAGGCGTAGTCGGCCTCGTTGCCCCGCGCGTCCCACTTGATCTTGTAGAGCGGGGGCTGCGACAGGTACACGTGGCCGGCCTCGATCAGCGGCTTCATGAACCGGAACAGCAGCGTCATCAGCAGCGTGTTGATGTGGTGGCCGTCGACGTCCGCGTCCGACATCAGGATGATCTTGTGGTAGCGGAGCTTGGCGATGTCGAACTCGTCGTGCACGCCGGTGCCCAGCGCCGTGATGATCGCCTGGACCTCGTTGTTCTTCAGGATCCGGTCGATCCGGGCCTTCTCCACGTTCAGGATCTTGCCGCGGATCGGGAGGATCGCCTGGAAGTGCGGGTTGCGGCCGCCCTTCGCGGAGCCGCCCGCGGAGTCGCCCTCGACGATGTACAGCTCGGACTTCGCCGGGTCGGTGGACTGGCAGTCCGACAGCTTGCCGGGCAGCGACGTCGACTCCAGCAGGCTCTTGCGCCGGGTCAGGTCGCGCGCCTGCCGCGCCGCGACCCGTGCCCGCGCGGCCTGCGAGGCCTTGTTGATGATCTCCTTGGCCTCGCCCGGGTTCTCCTCGAACCAGTCGCGCAGGTGCTCGTTGCACGCCTTCTGGACGAACGACTTGGCCTCGGTGTTGCCGAGCTTGGTCTTCGTCTGGCCCTCGAACTGCGGATCGGCCAGCTTGATGGAGATGATCGCGGTGAGGCCCTCGCGGACGTCCTCGCCGGTCAGGTTGTCGTCCTTGTCGCGCAGCAGGCCCTTGTCGCGGGCGTACCGGTTGACGATCGTGGTGAGCGCCGCGCGGAAGCCCTCCTCGTGGGTGCCGCCCTCCGCCGTGTTGATGGTGTTCGCGAAGGTGTGCACGGACTCGGCGTAGGACGAGTTCCACTGCATCGCGATCTCCAACGACATGCCCTGCGTGTCGTCGTCGAAGTAGACCACCGACTCGTGTACGGCGTCCTTGCGCGCGTTGATGTAGCGGACGAAGTCCTCGATGCCGCCCTCGTAGTGGTACCGGACGACGTGCGGCTCACCGTTGGAGTGGTCGGGCCGCTCGTCCCGCAGCGTGATGGACAGGCCGCGGTTGAGGAACGCCATCTCCTGCATGCGGCGGGAGAGGGTCTCGAAGTTCCACTCGGTCGTCTCGAAGATGTCGGGGTCCGGCCAGAACCTGATGATCGTGCCGGTCTTGTCGGCCGGCTCGCCCTTGCGGAGCTCGGTCTCGGGCCCCTGCCACGTATAGGACTGGCGCCATACGTGGCCGTCGGTGCGGACCTCGGCCTCCAACCGGGTGGACAGCGCGTTCACCACGGCCGAGCCCACACCGTGCAGGCCGCCCGAGACGGCGTAGGACTTGCCGTCGAACTTGCCGCCCGCGTGCAGCGTGGTCAGCACCAACTCGATGGCCGGGCGTTTCTCGACCGGATGCTCGCCGACGGGGATGCCGCGGCCGTTGTCGTCCACGCTGACGCCGCCGTCGGCCAGCAGCGTCACCAGGATGTCGTCGGCATAGCCGGCGAGGGCCTCGTCGACCGCGTTGTCCACGATCTCGTAGACGAGGTGGTGCAAACCGCGCTCACCGGTCGAGCCGATGTACATGCCCGGGCGCTTGCGAACCGCCTCAAGCCCTTCAAGGACAGTGATCGAACTAGCGTCGTACGCCAAAGGAGATCCTCCTGCCGGGGATGTCCGCCGCTCCGCGCCCGAGGGAGGCGCGGTGTGCCCCGTAACACACATGGGGGCACCCGGTTGTGCTCTGTTCGCGTTGGTCAGAGCCCCGGGCACCCCATGGCGGCGCAGCATCCTGAACCCACATGCATTCTACCGGGTGGGCCGACAAAAAGTGGCACTCACGAGCGCTGTGTGCGCGTGTGGCGGCCGGGAGGGCCTGGAGCTACATCCCCCTATAGGGCCCGGGGGGTTCTCTGGCCTACGTGGCGCTGGCCGCTGAACTCGGCCCGCCGTGCCCCGAACAGATGTTCCCACCCGCCGGAGCCGGATTCAGCGCACGCGCCAGGCGCCGGTCCGGCGCGGGCCGGACGACGGGCCCACCACCTTCACCCGGCGGACGGTGCCGTGCCCGAGCTCCTCGTTCAACCGCCGGACGAGGGTGGACGACAGCAGGCGCAGCTGCGTCGCCCACGTCGTCGAGTCGGCGGCGACGGTGAGCACGCCGTCCTCGAAGTGCTCCGGACGGGTGTGCTCGGCCAGATCGGCGCCGACGATCCCCGCCCAGTTGCCGAACACGCCGCCGACGGCCGCCCGCTGCTCCCAGCCGCGGGACGCCAGCAGGTCGCGGATCGCGGAACCGAACGGCTTCGGGTCGCCGCCGCGGCTGGGGTCCCGCACCCGGACGACACGTCCGTGGCCCTTGCGCTTGCCGTTCTGGCCGGGGAGCGTGCCGCGCTTCAGGGCGTCCGCCTTCGCCTGGGCGAGCGCCTCGCGCGCCAGCTCGATGCCCGACTTGGGCGGCGGCGCCGGTGATGCCGGTGATGCCGGTGATGCCGGTGATGCCGGTGATGCCGGTGATGCCGGTGGCGCCGGTGGCGCCTCGTCCGCGGCGGAGTCGTGCACATCCTGTGGATCGTCGCTCACGCGCTCACCCCTTCCGGACGACCTCGCCGTCGGCGACGGTATACGAGCCCCCCGTCAATTCGGCCGGGACATCGGCGGGCACGGCGGCCGTGATCAGGACCTGCTCGGCCGGCGCCACCATGGCCGCCAGCCGGCTGCGGCGCCCCGTGTCCAGCTCGGCGAACACATCGTCCAGGATGAGGACGGGATCGTCGCCGTCCTCGCGCAGCAGCTCGAACGCGCCGAGCCGCAGGCCGAGCGCGAACGACCACGACTCGCCGTGACTCGCGTAACCGCGCGCCGGGAGCTCCCCCAGGCGCAGGACGAGCTCGTCCCTATGCGGGCCGACGAGACTCACCCCCCGCTCCAGTTCCTGCTTGCGCGACTCGCCGACGGCCGCCATCAGCTGCTCGGCGAGTTGTCCACGGTCTGTGGACAACTCCACGTCCCCCAGCGAACTCCTGTAGATGAGGTCCGCCGCACCGCTGTGCGGAGCAAGGGCCGCATAGGCGCGCGCGACGAGCGGACGCAGCGCCTCGACCAAGCTCAGCCGTGCCGCCAGCAGGTCCGCCCCCGTACGCGCCAGGTGCGAATCCCACACGTCGAGGGTCGCGAGCACCTCGGGACCAGGGGAACGCCTGTGCGCGGCCGCCGATTTCAACAGGGCGTTGCGCTGCTTGAGGACGCGGTCGTAGTCGGAACGCACACCGGCGAAACGCGGAGCGCGCGCGGTGAGCAACTCGTCCATGAACCGGCGCCGCTCCCCCGGATCGCCCTTCACCAGCGCGAGGTCCTCCGGGGCGAACAGCACCGTCCGGAGCATCCCCAGGATCTCCCTCGGCCTGGGGACGGGGGACCGGTTGAGCCGCGCCCGGTTCGCCTTGCCCGGGTTGATCTCAAGCTCGATCAGCGCCTTGCGGTCGTCCTTCACCACCCCGGCCCGGACGATCGCGCGCGGCGATCCGTGCCGGACGAGCGGCGCGTCCGTCGAGGCCCGGTGGCTGCTGTGGGAGGCGACGTATCCGATGGCCTCGACGAGGTTCGTCTTGCCCTGCCCGTTGGGCCCCACGAACGCGGTGACTCCCGGCTCCAGCGCGACCTCGGCGGCCGGATACGAGCGGAAGTCCTGCAACGAAAGGTGGGCGACGTGCACCCGCACGAGCGTAGAGCCTCACCGGCGCCGATCGGGCCGCGGGCCCGTGGGCGGCGGCCCGTGGGCGGCGGGGTCAGACCTTGGGAGGGGTGACGTCGGCGCCGGGGGAGTCGCCGTCGTCGCCGGCGGCCGCCACCGCGTGGCCGCCGAACTGCTGGCGGAGGGCGGCGACGACGCGCATCGCGGGGGAGTCGCTCTGGCGGGAGGCGAAGCGGGCGAACAGGGAGGCGCTGATGGCGGGCAGCGGGACGGCGTGCTCGACCGCCGCCTGCACCGTCCAGCGGCCCTCGCCCGAGTCGTGGGCGTAGCCGCGCAGATCGTCCAGCTCGGGATCGCCGGCGAGCGCGCGGTTCAGCAGGTCCAGCAGCCAGGACCGGATGACCGTGCCCTCCTGCCAGCTCAGGAACGTCTCCGGCACCCTGGTGACGAGGGGACTGGCCTCGATCAGCTCGTAGCCTTCGCCGAACGCCTGCATCATCGCGTACTCGATGCCGTTGTGGACCATCTTCACGTAATGGCCCGCGCCGACCTTGCCGGAGTGGACGAACCCGAAGTCCCCCTCCGGCTTCAGCGTCTCGAAGATGGGCATCAGCCGCTTCACGTTGTCGTCGTCGCCGCCGACCATGAGCGCGTAGCCGTTCTCCAGGCCCCACACGCCGCCGCTCACCCCGCAGTCGACGAACCCGATGCCCTTCGCCGCGAGCTCCTCGCCGTGCTTCTGGTCGTCCACATAGTGTGAATTACCACCGTCGACGACGAGGTCGCCGGGCTGCAGGATCTCCCCCAGGCTGTGGATGGTGTCCGCGGTGGGCTTGCCCGCGGGCACCATCACCCACACCGCGCGCGGCGGGGAGAGCCGCTCGACCAGCTCCTCGACCGACCCGACGTCGCTGACCTGGGGGTCGTGGTCATAGCCGATGACGGTGTGGCCGCCGCGGCGGAGCCGCTCGGCCATGTTGCCGCCCATCTTGCCCAGGCCGATGATCCCAAGCTCCATGAAAAGCTCACTCTCCCCTGTGCGTGACTGCCATGCGTGACCGTCCGTGCGTCACTGCCCGCTCGTGACTGCCTGAGTGCGTGCGTCTTACGTCCCGTCCTAGTCCCCCGCGCGTCCGGGGGCATGCCCCGGGGCCCGTCCCTATCCGGACAGCCGGACGGGCATGATCAGGTAACGGTAGTTGGGGTTCTCCCCGTCCTGCGGGGGCTTCCCGGTGAGGACGGCCGGCTTCGTCGGCGTCGTGAACGACAGCCGCGCCACGTCCGATCCGATCGCTGAGAGCCCGTCGAGGAGGAACGCGGGGTTGAAGGCGATGTCGATGTCCTCGCCCTCCAGGGACGCCTCAAGGGCCTCCACGGCCTGAGCCTCGTCCCCGGTGCCCGCCTCCAGGACGACCTCGCCCTGGCTGAACGACAGCCGGACGGGCGTGTTCCGCTCGGCGACCAGCGAGACGCGCTTGACCGCCTCGATGAACGGCGCGGTCTGGATCTCGGCGAGGCCCGCGTACTCGCTCGGCAGCAGCGACCGGTACTTGACGAAGTCGCCGTCCAGCAGCCGGGACGTGGTGCGGCGGCCACCGCCCTCGAAACCGATCATGCCGTCGCCGGTGCCGCCCGCCCCGCCGAGCGCGATCGACACCTCGGCGCCGGCGGTCAGCGACTTGGCGGTGTCGGCGAGCGTCCGCGCCGGGACGAGCGCGACCGCGGAGAAGTCGGGCCGCTCCGGCTTCCAGTGCAGTTCGCGGACGGCCAGCCGGTAGCGGTCGGTCGACGCCAGCGTGACCGTCTCGCCCTCGATCTCCACCCGGACGCCGGTCAGCATCGGGATCGTGTCGTCCTTGCCGGCGGCGATCGCGACCTGGGAGACGGCGGCGGCGAACTCGTCACTGCCCACCGAGCCCGCGGCGGGCGGCATCTCCGGGAGCGTCGGGTAGTCCTCCACAGGCATGGTGAGGAGTGTGAACTTCGCGCTGCCGCAGCGGAGCATCACCTTCGCGCCGTCCGTCGTGACCTCCACAGGGTGGGGAGGAAGGCTGCGCGAGATCTCGGCGAGCAGGCGGCCCGACACCAGGGCCGTCCCCGCCTCCTCGACGTCGATCTCCGTGGACACCTGGGCGGAGACCTCGTAGTCGAACGCGGACAGCTTCAGCCGGTCGTCGTTGCCCTCGCCACCGGCGACGAGGTGCATGCCCGCGAGGACGGGCACCGGCGGCCGGACGGGCAGTGTGCGCGCGGTCCAGGCGACGGCGTCGGCGAGGGCATCTCTGTCGATGCGGAACTTCAACGGGACCAGCCTCCTGCGGGTGTCGGACAAGGGTGCGGTGATCTCGGCCGGACCGGGGAGCTCGGGGCAGGTTGTCCCCAGGCCCTGACTTGAGATGGATCTTTCCTTGGATAGAGAAGTAGAGCAGTACTAGTAATAGGGGCCGTGGATAGTGTGGACAGAGCCCGTTTCCGCAGGTCATCCCGCGTTTCTCTGTCCACCGGGCCTGTGCATGGCCGGTGGACGGCGCGGGACGGCCTGGGGACGGCGAAACTGTCCCCACACGTCATCCTCAAGTCATCCCCCGGTTTTCCACGAGTTCTCCACGGGTATGTCATCGGGTTCGGCGGCCTGTGTACAGCGGGCGGCTGATGGCGGGCTTTGCGCACAGGCTCGTCCCCAGGCCGTCCCCAGCCCGTCCACGGGTTGTCCACCGGTTCTCCCCAGGGCGGCGACGCGGGCCCACAGCCGGTCCACATCCGTCCACCCTTCATCCTCAGCTTTTCCAGCGGTTGCCCACCGGGTTATCCACGAAAATCCCCAGGGTTTTCCACAACCTGTGAGTAGCCGCTTCGGTTCTCTGGGGAAGCGCGCATTTTGTCGGTTCTTTGCCTTCGGCAGGGTGTGGACGATCCGGCGGGGGCCTGTCCACAGGGGTGACGCGGGTCTGTCCACAGTGTGTACGACGGGGTGCGTCAGCGCTTGCGGGCCTGGTGCTTGATGCGCCCGGTCAGCTCCGTGACCTGGTTGTAGATGGCGCGGCGCTCGGCCATCAGGGAGCGGATCTTGCGTTCGGCGTGCATGACCGTGGTGTGGTCGCGTCCGCCGAACTGCTGCCCGATCTTGGGGAGGGACAGCTCGGTCAGCTCCCGGCACAGGTACATCGCGATCTGCCGGGCGGTGACGAGCATCCGGGAGCGGGACGGCCCGCACAGGTCCTCGATCGTCGTGCCGAAGTACTCGACCGTCTGCGCCATGATCATCGCAGCGGTGATCTCGGGGCCGGAGTCGTTGGGGATCAGGTCCTTGAGGACGATCTCGGCGAGCTTCATGTCCACCGACTGCCGGTTCAGGCTCGCGAACGCCGTCACCCTGATCAGCGCGCCCTCCAGCTCGCGGATGTTCGTCGCGATCTGCGAGGCGATGAACTCCAGCACGTCCGGCGGCGCGGCGAGGCCCTCCTGGCGAGCCTTCTTCTGCAGGATCGCGATCCGCGTCTCCAGCTCGGGCGGCTGGACGTCGGTCGTCAGGCCCCACTCGAACCGGTTGCGGAGCCGGTCCTCCAGCGTGACCAGCTCCTTGGGCGGGCGGTCGCTGGAGATCACGATCTGCTTGCTGGCGTTGTGCAGGGTGTTGAAGGTGTGGAAGAACTCCTCCTGCGTCTGCTCCTTGCCCTCAAGGAACTGGATGTCGTCGACGAGGAGGATGTCCACATCCCGGTACCTGCGGCGGAAACCGTCGGCCTTTCCGTCGCGGATCGAGTTGATGAAGTCGTTCGTGAACTCCTCGGAGCTCACATAGCGCACACGCGCCCCATTGAAGAGGCTCTGCGCGTAATGCCCGATCGCGTGGAGCAGGTGGGTCTTGCCCAGGCCGGAGTCGCCGTAGACGAACAGCGGGTTGTACGCCTTGGCCGGCTGCTCGGCGACCGCGACCGCCGCGGCGTGCGCGAACCGGTTGGACGAGCCGATGACGAACGTCTCGAACGTGTACTTGGGGTTCAGGCGTGCGTGTTCGGACGCGCCCGCTCCCTGCGCAGGGGCGGGCGCAGGCGCAGGGGCCCGCGGGTCGGCGGCCCTGGGGTCGGCGGCTTCCTCGTCGCGGAACGCGCCCTCGCCCCGGTAGGGCTCCTCACCGGGGCGGTACTGCTGTTCGCCGCCGGAGAACGACGACTCCCCGCCCTGGAACTCGTCCCCGTGGCCGAGCTGTGGCTCGCTCTGGGACTCGGGGCCCTGCTGCTCTGGGCGCCGCTGGTCCGATCCTCCCCGTAGCGGGCCGAGCGTGCGGTCGTTCAGGTGGGAGTGCGGCGGTCGCCCTGGAGGCTCGCCGCCGAAACCTTCCTGCTGCCCGCCGTAGCCGGGGAAGGGGCGACCCTCGTACGGGCCCCTTCCCCCCGGCCCTGTCCCATAGGAGGGCGGACGCGGGGCAGGTGGATAACCGCCGCGCTCGTCATCCGCAGCCTGTGGATAACCTCCGGGCGGACCCGGGTTGTGGGTAACTCCCGACCGCGACCGGTACCCCTGCTCGCCGTACGGCGCGTCACCGTACGGCTGCTCCGGATAAGGACGGTCGGACCGCTCCCCATAGGAGTCATAGGAGTCGGACCGTTCTCTGTCGCTGCCGTAGGGACGATCCCGGTCACGGTCGTCGTGCGGCCGCTCACCGTAGGGCTCGCCATAAGAAGAAGGAGGCTCGTGCATGCCCAGCCCGGCGCCCGGCCCGGGAATCGGTGCGGAGAGAGGCTCTCCCGACCGCGAACCAGGACCGGCGGCGGGCCCGCCGGCACCCCCGGGCGGCTCCGGCTGGACGGTCACCGCGACGCGGATCTCCCTGCCCAGCTCGCGGGAAAGCGCCTGCGTGATGAGGTTCCGGAGGCGGGTCTCAAGCGCGTCCTTGGCGAACTCGTTCGGCGCGGCCAGCAGGGCCGTCCCCTCGACGAGCGCCAGCGGGCGGACCATCGGCAGCCATGCGCGGTAACTCGGAGACAGATCGCTCTCGGCCAGTGCGGTGAGGGTGCGGGCCCAGACCGATCCGAGATCCTGACCGTCCATGCGCGAGGTCCCCCCTCCACCGACTCCGCCGAACGGAGTACCTGACTGCCCGGCTCTCCCACGGGATACGGCACGCCTCTCAGGGCCCGGCCGTGACGCGGAAGACTTACTCTCTCACGAGTTGTCCACAGAGTTGTCCACATGCTGTGCATAGGCATGCGGCACCTGTGTAAAACCCGTGGGGCGGGTCACTGGATGCGAGGTCGGAAAGGCTTCGGCCTTGTCGCGGCCGGGACGGGGCGATTCTGGAACGGGGGGCTTGAGGGCAAAAGGCCGACATCAGATCATCGAATACGTCGAAGGAGCGTCGGCTCGCCCGGACGACCCTAACCCTTGCCGCCCCCACCCGCAACACGAACCTATCCCGTCCACAGCGCATCCTCTGGCCCCCCGTCCGGGGCTGAGCGGCGTGCGCGGGACATGAGGTGCACGGAGCCATGAGGCGCACGGAGGCCGACTCCGTTTGACCGCGTGGCCGGAGAGCCCGTAACGTGCTGAGGTCGAGTCGCATCGACGGAGATGCCGCGTGCCCGCCGGCAGCCCCTCCAGGCGAGTCCGGGTGGGCCCCCGCTGCGGGGGACCGGACGCGGCCCCCGGTGCGAGTTATCGAGACTTAAGACCCGTAGCCGAACGACCGCAGCACTGGAGCCTCAAGTGAGCAAGCGTACTTTCCAGCCGAACAACCGTCGTCGCCACAAGAAGCACGGCTTCCGGCTGCGCATGCGCACCCGCGCCGGACGCGCGATCCTGTCCGGCCGCCGCGGCAAGGGCCGCGCCCGCGTCGCGGTCTGACCCACCCGGGACTGTGCTGCCGTCCGGCAACCGGATGCGGCGGCGGGACGACTTCACGATGGCCGTCCGGCGCGGGCGCCGCGCCGGACGGCCGACTGTCGTCGTTCACCTGCTTCGCCCGGACGAGGCGCCGGCGGCGGACGCACCGCCGCTGGTCGGGTTCATCGTGGCGCGCACCGTCGGCAACGCCGTCGTCCGCAACACGGCACGGCGCCGGCTCCGCCACCTGATGCGCCCGCGCCTCGACCGGCTCCCAGCGGGTAGCCTGCTCGTAGTGCGCGCCAACCCCCGTGCGGGAACGGCGCGCTCAGACGAACTGGCCGCGGATCTGGAGTCGGCGCTCGACCGGCTGCTGCGGCCCGCGTCCAAGGGGCGAAGATGACGAGTCGGCAGGGGACCGCGTCCCCCGCGCAGCACGACGAGACGGGCCGTCCAGGCCCCGTCGCGCGCGTGCTGATCCTCCTCGTCCGCGCCTACCGCCGCTTCTTGAGTCCCCTGCTCGGGCAGCAGTGCCGATTCCACCCCACATGCAGTGCGTACGGTCTGGAGGCGCTCCAGGTTCACGGGGCATTGCGCGGCACGTGGCTGACGGCCCGCCGGATCGCGCGGTGCCACCCGTTCAACCCCGGGGGTTATGACCCGGTGCCGCCGAAGAAGACGTCCGGCCCGGCCCCCTCCGGGGAATCCTCGGAGTCCGGCGACGCGTTCGGACAGGAACCGTCCGTCTTCTCCGGGGAATCTGAGGGGACGGCCCCTCAGCAGCGATCCGCGGCGGCCTCCTCGAACTCCGGCCGCGAGGAGAGCGGCCACGCCCTAGCAGAGCCCAAGGAGCTGCCCGGTGCTTGATTGGTTGTACGAGATCGTCTCTCAGCTCATCGTGTGGATACACACAGGGCTCAGTACGGTCGTCCCCAAGGACAGCGGATGGGCGTGGGGCGGTTCGATCATCCTGCTCACCGTCCTGCTGCGGCTCATACTCGTTCCGCTCTTCGTGAAGCAGATCCACGCCTCACGGAAGATGCAGGAGCTGAACCCCAAGGTCCAGGCGCTGCGCAAGAAGTACAAGAACGACAAGCAGCGCCTCAACCAGGAGGTCATGAAGCTCTACCAGGAGAACGGCGCCAACCCGCTGTCGGGCTGCCTGCCACTCCTGGTGCAGATGCCGATCTTCATCGGGCTGTTCCAGACGCTGAAGCAGATCTCGGACGCGAAGTCGGGCGAGAGCGTCTTCGCCGTCTCGTCCGACCTGGTGGCCAGCGCGCAGAACGCCAACATCTTCGGCGCGCACATCCCCGACACGTTCCTGAACGCGTGGGGCGCCGACCCCAAGTCGTGGACGGCGATCATCGTCACCGGCATCGCCGTGGTGATCAGCTCCGTCACGACGTTCTTCACCGTCCGGGCCAGCATGAAGCGGCAGCCGGTCACCGACGACGCCAACCCGATGATGCAGGCGCAGAAGATGATGGTCTTCTTGGCCCCGCTGTTCGGCCTGTTCGGCCTCGGTTTCCCGCTGGGCGTCCTCATGTACTGGGTCACGTCCAACAGCTGGACGCTGGCGCAGCAGCACTACATCTACAAGAAGTACCCGCCGCCCGCCACCAACGGCGAGGCCGCGACGACGACCACCACCGGCAAGACGGGCGGCACGAAGACGGCGGGCACGAAGACCGGTACGAAGACCGGCGCCAAGTCGACGTCGTCCAAGAACGGCCAGTCGACGTCCGGCGTCAAGGCCAAGGCCCGGCTGAAGAAGGAGCCTGAACCGGCCCCCGAGCCCGAGGCCAAGCCGAAGGTCGTGCGCAACCAGCCGACCCGCAAGTCGCGCAGCAAGCGCAGCGGCACCCAGAAGCGCTAGTTTGAACCCCGAGCACGTGCCGGAGAAGGAGACCCCGTTGAGCCAGACCGACACGACCGAGGTCGACGTCCAGGCGCTCGAACAGGAAGGCGAGATCGCCGCCGACTACATCGAGGGCCTGCTGGACATCGGTGACTACGACGGTGACATCGACATGGACGTCGAGGGCGAGCGAGCGATGGTCGCCGTCGTCGGTGCCTCGCTGGACGAGCTGGTCGGCAAGCGCGGCGAGGTCCTGGAGGCGCTGCAGGAGCTGACCCGGCTGGCCGTCCACCGCCAGACGGGCAACCGCACCCGCCTCATGCTCGACATCGGCGGCTACCGCGAGCGCCGGCGCGCCGAGCTCACCAAGCTCGGCACGGACGTCGCGGACGAGGTCAGGCAGGCCGGCGAGTCCAAGCCGCTCGCCCCGATGACCCCGTTCGAGCGCAAGATCGTCCACGACGCGGTCGCCGCCGCCGGTCTCCGCAGCGAGTCCGAGGGCGAGGAGCCCGACCGCTACGTGGTCGTCTACCCCGCCTGATCCCCTGCTCCGGCCGCCCAGGTCGGCCCAGTCTCCGAACGGCCCCGCTGCCCTACCGGCACCGGGGCCGTTTCCTTACCCGCCCCCTCGCTGCCCTGGCTGCACCCGGCCCCGTGCAACGGCGCGCTCGCGCGTGTGCGCGAAGCCTGTGGGATGCGAAACCCGCCCGCGCGGGAAGCGGAGCTTGTGCGTCCAGGGGCTATGGGCGCGGACCCGAGGTCAGGTCTGTACCGAGATGTGCGGCCTGCCTGCCCCGTCCGCGCATCTGGCATGTGTGAAGACTGTGGATAACTCGGCCAGGTGCGGTGCCCGCGCCCTGCTCGGCACGGGGCTTTGCGCTAGGACCTGCGCATGTGCGGGGCTGTGGATAATTCGTCCGGCCACAGGAAGGGCCGCGCGTCCTGGCTGGTCAGGCCCGGGCCTCGCGGGCCCGCGTGTCTGTGGATCTCGGGTGGTGCCGGGGGCAGGGCATGTGCGCGGGTGGCATGCACGGGGTGTGGATAACTGGCCGGGCACGGGAGGGCCCCGCGCCCTGGCCGGCGCGGGGCCCCAGTTGCTCGGTGTGCGTCGCCGCCCGAGCACACCGAGCGGGTACCCGTGTTCGGATTACCGCCGGGCGGTGCGCCGCCACCTGCGGCGCTGCGGCGGGACGCGGTCCCCGGCGTCCACGACGGACGTGGTGTTCTCCGCCGCGGGGTCCTGTGCGTGCGCGGGATCCTGGGCGTAGGCCGGATCCTGCGCGACGTGGCCGTGCGTCACACCCTGGTCCGCCGGGTGTTCGATCACCCGTTCGACTCGCTCGGCCGGACGGCCCATGGGAGCCGGGTCCTCGATGATGTGCTCCTCGCGGACGATGGTGCCGGGTTCGTCCCCGTAGGCGGGGTCGGCGCCGACGACCCGGCCGGCGCGGCGGCGAGGCCGCGTGTACTTGTAGGTGAAGGCCAAGCTGGCAAGCCCCACCAGGATCAGGATCCAGCCGACCAGTTGGATGTCGACACCACTGAGTTCGACGCGCAGGGCGAACGCGAGGATCGCCCCGATGGCGATGAACGCGAGACTGACTCCGATACCCATTTGTCGGAGCTCCTTCCGGGGGGACGGTCGGGCGACACAGCACCTCTACCCGGCGAGTCCCGAATATGCCGAGGGGTCATGTGGTTCTTGCCATAACGCAAGGGTCCGCCCTGGCCCGGCGCCCGGACCATCCACAGGGAACGTTGCGCGTGCACGCCGTCGCCCCGTTATGTGGAACGATTCGTCTGGTGGGGACTGGACGTGAGGTATTCGGTGACGCGCTGCCTATCGCGGAGCGTTACGCGGCGTTCCTCGCGGAGGCCGGGGTCGAACGCGGGCTCATCGGGCCGCGCGAGGTAGACCGGCTGTGGGAACGCCACCTGATCAACTGTGCGGTGGTGTCCGAGGCAGTCCCGGCGGACGCGCACGTCGTGGACATCGGCTCCGGTGCGGGCCTCCCCGGAATCGTCCTCGCGATCGTCCGGCCCGACCTGCGGATCACCCTGCTGGAACCGCTGCTGCGCCGCACCACCTTCCTGGACGAGTGCGTTCAGCTACTCGGCCTGGAGAACGTCGAGGTCCGCAGGGCCCGGGCCGAAGAGGTGGTGAAGGAGTTCTCAGTGGATGTGGCCACCGCGCGCGCCGTCGCCCCTCTCGAACGACTCGCCAAATGGGCCCTCCCTCTGCTGCGTCCGGGCGGGGAGCTCCTCGCGCTCAAGGGCGAGCGGGCCCAGGCCGAGCTGGACGAGGCCGAGCCTGTCCTGAAGCGGCTCGGGGCGCGCTCAACGGAACTGCTGCAAGTCGGGCGCGGTATGGTCGACCCGCCGACAACACTCGTCCGTGTGGTCGCCGGCCGAGGAGAGGTTGTCGGGCGACGACAGCGCGCGCCCCGGCGTGCCAAAGGGTCGAGGAAGAGGTCTTCATGAGCACGGGACCAGGACTGGGCCGGCCTGACCGCGCCGACGAATCCCCCGACGAGCAGCCGCCCGGCTTGGGCGGATCCGGTGCGGACGGGGGTGCGCAGGCGCCGTCCACGGGTGGGGCGCAGGGGGGCTTGGGCCCGGAGACCACGCCGTCCGGGCACGCGATGTGGGGTACCACGACGTCCGGTACCGCGGAGAACGTCGGCTATGTTCCGACGCACGCCGGCGCGCAGCCGCCGGGTCCGCGCCAGGGACCGAATCAGGGGGAGTCAGAACTCGTGCGCGAGGCGCTCAAGGACGCCAAGGTTTCACATGAAACAGCGGTCACCGCGCTCAAGGCGATGTCGGGCCGCAGGGAACGGGAGTGGCCGCGGCCGGACCGATGCCGCGTCATCACCATCGCCAACCAGAAGGGCGGCGTGGGCAAGACCACCAGTTCGGTGAACCTCGCCGCGTCCCTCGCCATGCACGGCGCGCAGGTGCTCGTGGTCGACCTCGACCCCCAGGGCAACGCGTCCACGGCCCTCGGCGTCGAGCACCACGCTGAGGTCCCGTCGATCTACGACGTGCTGATCGAGGACATGGCGCTGGCCGACATCGTCGTCCCGGCGCCGGAGATCCCCAACCTGTACTGTGCGCCCGCGACCCTCAACCTCGCGGGCGCCGAGATCGAACTCGTCTCCAAGGTGGCCCGCGAGTCGCGGCTTCGGCGGGCGCTCGACGCCTACGAGACCGAGAAGTTCGACTATGTGCTGATCGACTGCCCGCCGTCCCTCGGCCTGCTGACGGTGAACGCCCTCGTGGGCGGGGACGAACTGCTCATTCCGATCCAGTGCGAGTACTACGCGCTGGAGGGGCTCGGGCAGCTGATCCGCACCGTCGATCTCGTCAAGGCGCACCTCAACCCGAAACTGAAGGTGTCCACGATCCTGCTCACGATGTACGACGCCCGGACGCGGCTCGCCGCGCAGGTCGCCGAGGACGTCCGGACCCACTTCGGTGACGTCGTTCTCAACACGGTGATCCCCCGCAGCGTGCGAGTGTCGGAGGCCCCGAGCTACGGGCAGTCCGTCATGACCTACGACCCCGGTTCGAGTGGTGCGCTCGCCTACAGCGAGGCCGCCTCGGAGATGGCCCACGGAGGAACTGTCCAGTGAGCCAGCAGCGACGCGGTCTGGGCAGGGGACTCGGCGCCCTCATCCCCACCGCACCGCCCCCGCCCACCGCGGGCGAACCGGGCAGCGCGGGCGAACCCGGATTCCCGGGCGGCCCCACCGCGAACGGCGCCGCCGTTCCCGGGCCGCCTCTCGAGCCGGTCGCCGGCGCCCACTTCGCGGAGCTGCCGCTCAGCTCCATCACGGTCAACCCGCGCCAGCCGCGCGAGCACTTCGACGAGCAGGCGCTGCAGGAGCTCGCCGAGTCGATCGGCATCGTCGGCCTCCTGCAGCCGATCGTCGTCCGCAAGTCCGCGTCGGACTCGCACGACTACGAGCTGATCATGGGGGAGCGCCGCTGGCGGGCGTCCCAGATGGCCGGGCTGGACATCATCCCGGCGATCGTCCGCGACACCGGCGACAACGATCTGCTCCGTGACGCGCTCATGGAGAACCTCCACCGCCAGCAACTGAACCCGCTGGAGGAGGCCGCCGCGTACCAGCAACTGCTGCAGGACTTCGGCGCCACCCACGAGCAGCTCGCCGGCCGCATCGGCCGGTCGCGTCCGCACATCACCAACACGCTCCGGCTGCTGAACCTGCCGCCCGCCGTCCAGCGCCGGGTGGCCGCCGGGGTCCTCTCCGCCGGCCATGCCCGCGCCCTGCTCTCCCTCGACAGCATCGAGGCGCAGGAGCATCTGGCGCAGCGGATCGTCCAGGAGGGCCTCTCGGTCCGCGCCCTGGAGGAGATGATCGCTCTCCGCGAGGTCGAGGACGAACCGAAGGCGCCGCGTCAGGGCCGCCGGAAGAAGCCGGTCGCCCCAGGCTTGAAGGAGCTGGCCGACCGGCTCTCCGACCGCTACGAGACGAAGGTCCGCGTCGATATGGGCCGCAACAAGGGCAAGATCGTGGTCGAGTTCGCCACGCTCGAAGACCTCGACCGCATCATCAAGTCAATGGCCCCGGACGAGGACGGCGCAGGCGACTCCTGACCGTCCGCCTCCGCACCACGCGCCCCGGATCCCACTCGGCTCCGGGGCGCTTTGCATTAGCGCCATGGCGGAACGGCGCGGCGAACGTGGTGTCGTCGCGGCCCGCTCCGGCCGACCATGGCCAGGGGGCGGCCAACCGCCCAGGTGCGCGGAGCAGCGGTCGCGGTGGACTTGCCAGCGAGCGTTGGTTCGGACGACCGCCACTCCCCCAAGGTCTCCCATGAACCCAGAAGGCACTCCCAGAAGCCGGACTTCTGCATCCCCCGGCTGGCCATCGATCATCCCGCAGTGCAACCCGGTGAGCCGCAGCCCGGTATGACACGCGCAACGTCGAGGCCTCGCTGTGGAGAACTCGCTCCAGCACGCGCCGGAGGGCCAGGCCCTTGATGTGCCGCATTGCCGGCGACGCCCAAATGCCGTTGCGTGGCCTCAGCTCATATCTATCGCTAGCGGGCGTTCCCGCCCGCCGGATGTTTCACGGGAAACATCGAACCCACTTGCGCGTATGGGGCGCGCCCAATGCACCGTCGAGTGAAACCCCCAATTCGGCCTCATCCACAGCTAACGAGCACCGCGGTCGGCCCGCTCATCGAGCTCGATGGCGCGTGCGGACCCGGCTGAGCCGCTGCGGCAGAGGACGGACGTCCTCCGCGACGACGACCACCTGTGGACGCTGGTCTAAGGCCGGGCGTGGGATAGACGAGCCGAGCAGCACCATCGCGTGCATCGGCCGAGTCGAGCGGTCCAGGCGAGTTGCGACCGATAGCGAGGACACGGTGCCGCGTCGCAACTGAACCAGGGGGCGCTGGCTGCCCCGTGCGATACGGCAGCGGGCCGCTGCACCCCGGGACTTGGCCGACCTTGCTCTCCGGTCACTGCATCAGAGCCGCCTCTAGTTCTGAACGGGAGTCCATAGACGGGGCTGCCCGTTGGGCGGTGATACACGTGAGAACTCGATGGAGACCACCTCACTACTTGTGTCCTGTGCCAGCTGACCGCAGCGGGCCCGATCCCCGCATCCAAGGGACGAGGTGCATAAGGCTGGTTCACGTAACGCGGTTGCCGGATCCCACTTGAAGGTGGGTGCGTACAGGGGCGGCGGGCTCGGCTGACTCCCAGGTCGTGGTCGATGTTTCCCGTGAAACATCGAGAGCACGATTGGGCTCTCCGGCAGTCTGGGTGGAGACCTGACGGGGCACCGGCACCTCGTGGTGTCCGTCACCAGATACTCACCCCAACGCCGTGATCGGCAGCACCTGGACGGTGGTCGAGCATCGCGTGACTGACGGCCAGCGAGGCAGAGGCACCTCCCACTCCTCACCCAGGTAGACAGGCGGACCGTCCCGAGTTCGTGCGTTGTTGTCCGATGTTGACCGCCGGCCGTCTGCGGCAAAGCGTCCGCACACGCCGCGTGAGTATCTACGGCGCGCGCTGGGATGAGCATTTGCGCGAATGAGTCGCGCCCGCACTACTACCGAAGTCCCCTCCCCGCGCATGCCGATCGGGAAGCTCGCCGTGACGGTGGCCAGCACTCCCGACGCTCCGAGGTGTTGGTGCGCGGAGATGAACGCGACGCTTTCAAGGGGCGGCGGGCTTCGAGTCACGGGAGCAAGGTCTCTCCGTTTCACGTGAAACAACTCCCTCGATGAGCTGGCGGCACCCCGACATCCGGCCGGACCGGACAGGCAGCCGGGCCCGCTCGGGGGTGGAGCTTTCAACCGCTAGCAGGCTGGACCGAAGCGAGGACAGCGAACGGCTCCTCACAGCGCACGCCCTCCCGCCCCTAGGCCGCGGTTGGTTGCTGCAGGAGGCCGCCGAGGACCCCTGCCGCTGCGGGAGTTCGCCGCAGCAGGGGAGGTGTCCGCCCGAGCCACACCGTCGGCCGTTCCTCGCCGCATCTTCGGGTGTCCCAGGTGCAGGTCCGACTTCCGGGTGGCGGCGCTCCCCCGATTCGACCAACCGTTTGAGCGCAGATCGGATGAGCCTGCGCTGCTGGCGACAAGTCGTGCCGCCTCTACTCACCTCCTCTCGTGAGCCGTACCGCACGGGGGTTGTTCAGGACGAAGACGGGTCGTGGGTTCGGCCGGGCGCTGTTCGTTGCTGGTGTAGCGCTGTCCCCGCCGCCGTCGGGGATGCGACCGGGTTTCTGACGTCCAGGTGGATCATCGCGCCCGGCGCGTCATGCTCATAGCGGCGCTCACTGGCGCGGGACGCGCAGATCTGCTGCCCGGTCAACAGGTCGCACGCCGCCGGCACCGGCGCGCCGTGGCGGCGCAGGATCCGGGGGACGGCGCGGGCCGGCGCCCCGGCCGCGGCGGCGATGTGGTCGCCGCCCGACACGCAACTCACGCCAGGCGGCCAGCACCCGCTCCTCGGTCTGGGCCGGGGTCCGGGACGGGCACGCGCGGGGACCGCTGCGCCGATCGGCCAGCCCGTCCCAGCCCTCTTCGCGGAACCGGCCGACCCACCGGTGCGCGCACTGACGCGACACTCCGAGCTCGGCGGCGACGTGCGCGATCGGGCGCCGGGCGAACTTGACGCGGCGAACCAGCAGGCATCTGCCATGGAACGTCAGCCGGGCCTTAGCGTGACCCACGGAGACCTCCTGGTGTGGGGGAAGGCGGCGAAACTCCACTACGCCAGGAGGTCTCCTTATTGATCAAAGACCTACCGATCAGGTGTCACCAAGATCATGGCCAAGTGCACCTAGACGCGTAGGTGCGCCATATGCGCTTGCCCTGGCGTACGCGCGAGGTTCGCCACATGCGTTGGCGCGGTGCATGCGTGGGTCTGTGCACGCTCGGGGTCAGCGACATGGGGGCATGGTGCAACGCGCGGGTGGGCGCACGCGCGGGGCCCTACAGGCGCGCGAGTCCGGTATGCGCGTGAGCCTGGTAGGCGCGTGGGTGGGCCGTATGTGAGGGACGGCCGGTTGTTCGGTGGTTTGGCTTTGGTGATGTGGACGTCGTGGTTCGAGTCGTCCATTTGGATGCGCGCGGGGGCCAGCCGTGCGTGAGAGTTCGGCGGGCGCTGTTTCGGGTGTCACGTCGACAGCAGGGGGTCATCGACGGGCCGGCGGGGTCCTCTGGCTCGATCAGAGAGGGTGGGACGCGCGGGTGTGCCCGAGGTAGTTGGCGGCAGCGGTGAGGAGCGGTGGTGTGTGGTGGGAGGTTTCACGTGAAACGGGGGTCAGGGCAGGCGGGTTTGGAGGAGGGACTCGCAGACTTCGCCTAGATCCAGGCCGGCGACGCTGACGGCTCGGGGGAGGAGGCTCGTCTCGGTCATGCCGGGGGCGACGTTGACTTCGAGGAAGTGGACCTCGTCGTCGGGGGAGACGATGAGGTCGGTCCGGGAGATGTCGCGGAGGCCGAGAGCGCGGTGGGCGGTTACGGCCGCGGCCGTGGCGCGGGCGGCGGCGTCCGGGGTGAGGCGGGCCGGGGTGATGAACTCTGTGTCGCCGGCGTCGTAGCGGGCCGTGTAGTCGTAGAGGCCGCCAGGGGCGACGATCTCGACGGCAGGGAGGGCGGTGGGGACGCCGTCCTGCTCGATGACGCTGACGGAGACCTCGGTGCCGGAGATGTAGCGCTCCACGAGTGCCGCGTCGCCGTAGGCGAAGCAGCCGACCATCGCGGCCGACAGTTCGGACGGCTCGCGTACGACGGAGGCACCGAGGGCCGAGCCGCCGCGGGTCGGCTTGACGAACAGCGGGAGGCCGAGGGCGCTCACGATGCGGTCGAGGACGGACGCGGCGCCGAGGTCATGGAAGATCTCCTTCGGCAGAGCGACCGACTCGGGGGTGCGAAGGCCGGCACGGCGGACGACGGACTTCGCGGTCGGCTTGTCCCAGGCGACGCGACACGCGTCCGGACGGGCGCCGAGATAGGGCACGCCGAGGAGCTCGAGGACGTCGCGGATCGAGCCGTCCTCGCCTGCGGCGCCGTGCAGGACGGGGAACACGATGTCCGGCGGGTCGTCCGTCAGGGAGTCCAGGAGTGTCGCGTCGGCGTCGCGTAGTTCGACCGGGATGTCGCGGGCGCGCAGCGCGTCGGTGACGCGCCGGCCAGACCTCAGCGACACCTCGCGCTCGTACGACAAGCCCCCGGCGAGGACGACGACATGTGCCAGTTCCAACGGTGGTGCCCCTCTTGACGATGCCGCGCCGACGCGCGTTTCACGTGAAACCTCAGACGACGTCCGGCCCCGGCGCCTGGATGCCGGTGGACCCACCGCCGACGGCACCGCCGAAGGTGTCGCGGAGTCGGATCTCCTGCTCGACCACCGCCGCGAGCCGCCGGATGCCTTCCCGGATCCGGTGCGGTTCCGGGAAGCAGTACGACAGCCGCATGTGCCGGTGTCCGGTGCCGTCCGCGTAGAAGCCGGTGCCGGGGACGTAGGCGACCCGTTCGGCGATCGCGCGGGGCGCCATCGCCTTGGCGTCGAGACCCTCGGGGAGTGTCAGCCAGACAAAGAAGCCGCCGGCGGGACGCGTCCACGTGCAACCGTCCGGCATCAGTTGGTCAAGGGACTCCAGCATCGCGTCACGGCGAGCCCGGTAGAGCTCCCGGAAGTCCTTGATCTGCTCACGCCACGGCTGCGTGGTGAGGTACTCGCGGACGGCGAACTGCGAGAAGTTCGACGGGCACAGGATCGCGGACTCGGCGGCCAGGACGAGCTTGGCCCGCACCGCGTGCGGCGCCAGCACCCAGCCGACGCGGAGCCCGGACGCGATCGTCTTGGAGAACGAGCCGAGGTAGATGACGTGCTCGGAATCGTCCGCGCGCAGGGCCCGCATGGGCTCGCCGTCGAAGCCGAGGAGCCCGTACGGGTTGTCCTCGACGACCAGGACGTCGAACTCGGCGCAGATCTCGAGGATCTGCGCGCGGCGCGCCGTGGTGAGGGTGACTCCCGCCGGGTTCTGGAACGTCGGCACGGTGTAGAGGAACTTGACGCTGCGCCCCTGGGCGCGGAGCGAGGCGAGCGTCTCGCGGAGCGCGGACGGGATGAGCCCGCCCTCGTCCAACGGCACGTGCACGACGTCGGCCTGGTAGGACGCGAACGTGCCGAGCGCGCCGACATAGGACGGGGCTTCGGCGAGGACGACGTCGCCGGGGTCTACGAAGATCTTGGTGATGAGATCGAGCGCCTGCTGCGCGCCGACGGTGACGACCACGTCGTCCGGCGACGCCTGGACGCCTTCGAGGGCCATGACCTCGCAGATGCGTTCGCGGAGCTGCTCGTCCCCTTGCGCCGAACCGTACTGAAGGGCCTCGGCGCCCCTGCCGGCGACGAGGTCGCCGATCATCTGGCCGACGGCGTCGAGGGGAAGCGCGGACACGTTGGGCATTCCGCCCGCGAGCGAGACGACCTCGGGCCGGGCGGCCATCGCGAACAGGGCCCGGATTTCGGACGGCACCATGCCGGCGGCGCGGGCGGCGTAGCGATCGGCGTAGACGTCCGTACGCGAATGCTGTTCCACGAGGCACCTCCGAGGTGTGACGGCTTTCCTGCAAACTACGGCATGGCGGCCATGCCGGACCGCTTCGGGTGTGGCGAGCCGCGCGGTTGGGGAAACTCCTGTCCGATACGATGCCCGCGGGTCCCGGTTGGTTGCCGGGAAGTTCAGCCGCCACGTGTTCCAGACCTGGCGGGCGAGGTTCGCAACAGGGGGTGTCGACCCGGTGTCGCGTCGTCTCGTCAACATCACGCTGGACAATCTCGAAGATCTGCCGCACCGCTGCCGCGGCTGCGTGTTCTGGGAGCTGGATCCGGTCAGCCGGGACCGTGCGCTGGAAAGCGGCGACTCGGGCCTGGAGAAGGAGGCGTGGATCTCCTCGACGCTGCTGGAGTGGGGCAGCTGCGGCAAGATCGCTTACGTGGACAACGTCCCGGCCGGGTTCGTGATGTACGCGCCGCCGCTGTACGTGCCGCGTTCGGTGGCCTTCCCGACGAGCCCGGTCAGCGCGGACGCGGTGCTGCTGATGACCGCGCACATCCTGCCGGAGTTCGCCGGGGGCGGGCTCGGCCGGATGCTCGTCCAGGGCGTTGCCAAGGATCTGACCCGGCGCGCGGTGAAGGCGATCGAGGCGTTCGGCGATCTGAAGGGCGAGGAGGGCGGCTGCATGGTCCCCGCCGACTATCTGCTGTCGGTCGGGTTCAAGACCGTCCGGCCGCATCACCGCTATCCGCGGCTGCGGCTGGAGCTGAAGTCGGCCCTGTCGTGGCGTGAGGACGTCGAGGTGGCTCTGGAACGCCTGCTGGGCTCCATGACACCCGAGGGGGCGCTACGACCCGTCTAGGGCGTTCTGAGGCGGTTTGATGCGTGTGGCCCGCACTCCGGTGGACGGAGATGCGGGCCACACGCTTTCGCGCTCGCCGCGGGAGACGGGAGGCGGCTCAGATGAACTCGGCGAGATCCCGCAGCAGGGCGGCCTTCGGCTTGGCGCCCATGATCTGCTTGACGACCTCGCCGCCCTGGTAGACGTTCATCGTCGGGATCTGCATGATGCCGTACTCCTGCGGCACCTGCGGGTTCTCGTCGATGTTCAGCTTCACTATGTCGATCTTGTCGCCGTGCTCCTTGGAGATCTCCTCCAGGATCGGCGACACCATCCGGCACGGGCCGCACCACTCGGCCCAGAAGTCGACGAGGACGGGCTTGTCGTTGTCGAGGACCTCGGTCGCGAAGTCGGTGTCGGTCACGGCTTTCATGGTTCTCCCTCGTTCTGGCTGGGCGGTGGGACACTCCCCCGCCCCGAAGTTCCTTGTCGATGATCGAGCGCCTGACCGCGGTCCGCCGCTCACCGGCCCGCCGGTGGATGTGGGAGGCGGGCGGCGTCGTCACCCGACGACTTTCGTTCGCCACCCGACTCCGTCTTGCTGCCCGACTGCGCCTTGATCGACCGCTCGGCGAAGCCGCCCTCCAGCTACAGCCAATGCCTGGCCGGTTTCGCCTGGTCGAGCATCGATCACCACTGGGCTCGGCCCCCTCCCTGACCGGACGGCTCGTCCGGTCGCGCGTCGCTGGACGAGTGCCGGTTCGGCCAGTGATCGAGGGCTGCCGTTCGGACGACCGGCCCTGGCCGCCCTTGGAGGCCGGGCGCGTGCCGGCGTCGTCGACGAACCTGCGATCGCTGTCCGACTCCTCCCACCTGGTCGACTGGTGGAGCCGACCATCCTGCCTCGGGACGACGGCCCCGACTCGCCAACTGGCTGCCGGGCGCGACCCGGCTGGACTCGGTCGGACTGTCAGGTCGAGGCTCGTCCGGTAGCGGGCCGGTGGGCGATCGGTCGGCTCCGTGCCGCTGCTCGGCTGGTGACGGATTCGCCGGCCGTCGGGGACGGTGCTCGGTTCGAGGTCAGGCCTGGGGGACGGTTTCGGCGGCGTCCTGGTCCTGGAGCCAGCGCTCGGCGTCGATGGCCGCCGCACAGCCACTGCCCGCCGCGGTGATGGCCTGGCGGTAGATGTGGTCCACGACGTCGCCGCAGGCGAACACGCCGGGGATCTTCGTCCGCGTCGTCGGGGCGTCCACGAGCAGGTAGCCGTCGGTGTCGGTCTCCAGCTGGCCGGCGAACAGCTCGCTGCGCGGGTCGTGGCCGATGGCGATGAACAACCCGGTGATGTCCAGCGACGACTCGGCGTCCGTCTTGGTGTTGCGGACGGTGATCCCGGTCACTCGGTCATCGCCCTGGATGGAGACGACCGCGCTGTCCCACAGGAACTTGATCTTCTCGTTCGCGAAGGCCCGGTCCTGCATGATCTTCGACGCACGCAGTTCGTCCCGCCGGTGCACGATGGTGACCGATCGGGCGAACTTGGTCAGGAAGATCGCCTCCTCCATCGCCGTGTCGCCACCGCCGACGACCGCGATGTCCTGCTCGCGGAAGAAGAACCCGTCACACGTCGCACACCACGACACGCCCCGTCCCGACAGCCGCTTCTCGTCCGGCAGGCCCAGCTCGCGGTATCCGGAGCCGGTCGCCACGATCACCGACCTCGCCAGGTACGTCTCGTCCCCGACCTTGACGACCTTGGGGTCGGCGGTCAGGTCGACCTCGGTGACGTCGTCGGTGATCAGCTCGGCGCCGAACCGTTCAGCCTGCTTGCGCAGGTTGTCCATGAGGTCGGGGCCCATGATCCCGTCCGGGAAGCCGGGGAAGTTCTCCACGTCGGTGGTGTTCATCAGCGCACCCCCGGCCGTCACCGAGCCCTCGAACACCAGGGGCTTCAGGTCACCGCGAGCCGCGTAGACAGCGGCCGTGTAGCCCGCGGGCCCGGACCCGATGATGATGACGTTACGGACGTCGCTCACTGTTCTGCGCCTCTCCTCGTTGGCCGTCGGTGCCGCACGACCCCGGCCTGCCAGTCGCGTCAACCGATCCTAGGCCCCGGAGATTCCCGCGACACTCCGACCGGCCGTCCACCAGGTCCTATCCCCTCTATGGTGTCGTCCATGGCACGCATTCTGCTTCTCCACTCGATGTACGGGCTGCGTCCGGCGGTGCACCAGGCGGCGGACCGGCTCCGCGCCGCAGGACACGAGGTCCACGTCCCCGACCTGTACGACGGCCGCGTCGTCGACACGGCCGAGGCCGGCATCGAGATCAAGGAGGAGATCGGCCGGGACGAGCTGCTGCGCCGCGCCGTCGCGGCGGCCGCGCCCCTGATCGGCGACGGCGGCCTCGTCTACGCGGGCTTCTCGCTCGGCGGTTCCATCGCGCAGAACCTCGCGTTCGCGGACGAAAGGGCCGGCGGCCTGCTGCTGATGCACGGCACGTCCGACATCGCGGAGGACGCGACCACCGAGGTCCCGGTGCAACTGCACGTCGCCGACCCCGACACCTGGGAACCCGTCGACTGGCTGAACGCCTGGTACCTGCGCATGCGCAAGGCGGGCGCGGACGTCGAGGTCTTCCGCTACTGGGGCGCCGGCCACCTGTTCACGGACCCAGACCTTCCCGACTTCGACCCCGACGCCGCCGAACGCGCCTGGGAAACCGCCATCTCCTTCCTCGACTCCCTCTGAAGGCCACCGGCCTGACCGCCACCTGCTGGGACACCACCGAACCGCCTGGGGCACCCACCGCCGTCTCACCCTGCTGCCTGATGCCCGTTGGCTGGTCGTGTACGGGTTGGTGACGGCGTCGGGTGGTGGGACGTGCCGACCGGGCCGCGCGGCGCCTGGTCGCGCGCCGCCTTGGTCGTGTACCGGCTGGTGACGCGTCGCGTGGTGGGCACGCTGGCTGTCGCGCGCTGTCCGGTCATGAGCTGGCCGGACGTGCTGGGTACCCGCTGGTTGGACGTGCGCGGCCGGTGACATGCCACCCAGTCATGTGCGACGTGGTCATGCGACGCCGTGTGAGGACGTGCTGGCTGTCGCGTGCCGCGCGGTCGTTTGTGGGTTGTTGACGTGTGGGTTGGGCGCGGACTGGTTGCCCCGCCCCTGGCTACCCCCGCTGGCTGGTCGTGGCTGGGGGCGCCAGTCGGGTGGGGTGGGTGGGGCCGTTCTCGGGGCGGCGAGAACGGCGGGCCGGTTGGTGTTAGGCGTTGACCAGCTTCTTCAGGATGTGCTGGTCAGTGGCGGAGCAGTCTGGGGTTACGACCCAGATGTTCCATTTGCCGGGGCTGTTGCCGGGTACCGCGATGACGGTCGCGGGGGCGCCCTCGTATTTCGCCTGGTCGACGAGGGTGGGCGTCAGCCCGTGGGTGACGCCGCTCACGCAGCCCTTGAGCTGCGCGGACGGGGCGCTGGACGCGGCTCGCAGCTTCTGCGTGTCGGCGAGTAGCCGGTCGACCTGGGGAGCCAGCGTTCCGGAGCGGTAGTCGGTGCCGCTGCCGGCGACCGTGAAGGTGCCGGCCGGGGCGGCGTTGGGCGCCATCCCGTGCTCCGAACTGGCTCGGTCGGGGTTGTCCTGCGCGGGAGTCGACGCCGAACCGTGGTCGCCGCTCACGCCGTCCAATGCCATGGTGCCGACCGTCGCGCCGCCGCCGACGACGATCACCGCCGCCGCGGCCGCCGACAGAATCCGCCAATGCCGCCTTCCGCGCCGCTGCTCCATGCTCACCACGGTGGCGTTGTGCATGGACTCCGCGGCTATGGCGGTGTCGATGCGCTCGGCCAGTTCGGCGGGCATGGACGGAACGGGTGCCTCCGCCAGGATCCGGGAGACGTCCGCAAGGTCGGCGGACAGCTCACGGCAGTCGGCGCAGGTGTCGAGGTGCGCGTTGACGGAGGCGGCTTCGTCGTCTTCGAGCAGTCCCTCGGCCAGGTCGGCCAGGATGTCGTAGTCATAGTGTGCGGGGTTCACTTGGGCATGCCACCTCCTTCCACACCTCCGACGTTTTTGCGATCCCGTCGGTTCCGGTGGTGGGTGAGAAGGGGCGCGAGCCGGGCGCGGCCCCGCGCGCAGCGGCTCTTGATCGTGCCGGGCGGGACCTCCATGACGCGGGCGGCGTCGTCGACGGAATAGCCCATCATGTCGACGAGGACGAGGGCGGCACGCTGCTCGAACGGGAGCTGCTCCAGGGCGGTGCGGACGTCGAGGGACACGCCGTGCGCGTCCGTCGGGTCGGGCATCTTCGGCGCGACGGCGTCGAACGTCGCGTCGTCGCCCATGGGCGTCGCCGGGCGGACGGACTTGCGCCTGATGCGGTCCAGGCAGGCGTTCACCACGATGCGGTGCAGCCAGGTGGTGACGGCGGCGTCCCCGCGGAACCGTCCCGCGGCGCGGAACGCCGAAAGGCATGCGTCCTGCAGAGCGTCCGCCGCCTCCTCCGGGTCGCCGAGCGTGCGCAGCGCCACCGCCCACATGCGGTCGCGGTGCCGGTGGACCAGTTCGGCGAACGCGTGCGGGTCCCCCTGGGCATGGCGCGCGAGGAGTTCCTTGTCGGGAACCTCGCCGACGCGATGCATGCTCACCGACGTCATGAGCGACCGCTTTCTCGTTCGGGACGCCCGATCGGCGCCGGGCTTCCGCGACCGGCTGCTGGGGTAGGCACCACAGATTCCTGGGGGCGAGGGGACATTCTGCTCACAGGCACGATACAGACAAGAGCAACTCCACGTCACAGCCCTTGTGCACCGCGCGGACGGGGTCAGCCGGCGGCGCCGTAGACGGTGATCTCCCCGAGCCTCCCCTTGGGGACGGGGGACGAGGGCAGCGAGGTGAACCAGACCAGTACATACTGGCCAGTAACTTGAGGGCTCGCGGTCACGGTGAGCGCTTCGCCGTTGGCGGGCTGCTCACCGATCCGCTTCATGTCGCCGGGGGACTGCGAGTCGCCGACCCGGATCTGCAGGACGCCGCCCGTCACCGGTGAGTGGATCCTGACGTTGGCAACCTTGACGGGTTTGCCCATGTCGAGGACGACGCCCATGCCCTTGGAGTAGTTGCCGAAGCGGGGGTCGGAGTACCGCTGGGTCTCCCACTTGCCGCCGGGCTTGCCGTCGATCAGCGACTGGACGTCCTTCGCGATCGAGGTGTCCTGGTGGTTGGGCTGCGAGTCCTGGAAGGGGATCACGTTCGCCGCCTGGAGCTTGACCACGGTCGGCTCGGGCGGCGCGCTCGTCCTCGACTTGTCGGTGGCGCCGCCCTCGGGGTCGTCGCCGCCGCCGGATCCGGCCAGCGCCCACGCGCCGATGCCGACGATGACGGTCAGCGCGGCGGCGGCGACACCGAGCAGCGCGCGGTTCGCGGGACGCTTCGGCGCGCCGTGACCGTGCGCCGGCGCCGTCCGCGTCGACGTGGAAGAAAGCGGCGGGGGCGCGCCGTGCTGGGCGCGCGGCGGCGGGACGTGCGACGACGCCTGCTGCTCGTGCGCGGGCCGCCGATGCGGCTGCGTGGCGGGCGGCGGCGGTGCCGCGGGACGACGGGGCGGCGCCGGACGCGGGGACGGCGGCGCGGCGTGGCCGAGCCCGGCGAACAGCGGCAGCGGGGTGCGCGGGACGCCGCGCAGCGCCTTGGCCAGGTCGGCGGGGGTCGCGATCGGCTCGGCCGGGCCAATGCCGAGGCAGCGGCAGACGATCGCGTCGACCGCGTGCGAGATGCCCGCCTGGACCTGGCGGGGCGCGTGCGGGACGCCGTCCGCGCCGGGCGCGGCGGGCAGGTCGGAGACGTCCTCGTCGCCGGGCCAGTGCGCGGTGAGCGCCGCGTACAGCATCCGGCCGAGGCCGTGGACGTCCTCGGCGGCGGGGTCGTCGGACTGCCGGTCGCCGAGCACCGCGTCGGTCGCGATGCCGAGGATCTTGACGGTGCCGCCGGTGGTCCAGACGAGGTCGCGGGGCGTGAGGCAGAGGTGGGACAGCCCGGCGGAGTGCGCGGCGGCGATCGCCTCGGACGCCTCGTACAGCAGCGTCGCGGCGCGGCCCGGCTCCAGCGGGGCCTTGGCGAGCATGCCCTCGAGGGTCTCGCCGGCCACCCATTCGCTGACGACGTAGGCGCTCTCGCCGGAGTCGTCGGCGTCGAACACCTGGGTGAGGCGGGGGTCGGTCAGCCGGCTGGCCGACCGCGCGGAGGTGACGGCCTCGGCGATCCGGGGGAACTCGGGAGCGAAGGTACGGACGGCGACCGCCCGCGCGAGGATCTCGTCGATGGCCTTCCAGAGCGACGATCCGCCGGAATCGCTGATGCGCTCCTCGAGCCGGTAGCGGCCGGCGAGACGCGTGCCGGGTTCGATGACTGACGTGCTCACGGCAACGTCCTGCACAGGTGGTCAGATCCCATTGTTCGTGGCGTGGCAGCTTACGCCTCCGACCCTCCTCTTTGCGTTCCCCAGGGTGTCGCCCCGCAAGCCGTAGTCCCCCACATGGTAGTGGTTACTCGCCTGAGTGGCCGCCTTATCGCCGCGCGTCCTTTTTTACTTTGAAACGTGTTCGCCGTCCGGGCCGTCAGCGACCGGGCAGCTTGCGCGCGAACGTGGCGATGGTCGTCTGGATCTCCTCCACCCGCATCAGCTTGGCGAACAGCACGTACAGCAGGCCGCCGCCGACGGAGCCGGCGACCAGGGTGACCAGCGCGGGAAGCATCGCCGAGGTGTCCGCGACGGCGTCGGCGACGGTGTGCGCGGCGTAGGCGAACCCGATCAGCGGCCAGATCGCGACGAGGAGCTTCAGGTGGCCGCCGATGATGCGCCGGCCGTCGATGCCGCCGAGCTTGCGGCGCAGCACCAGCCAGCAGGTGATGGTGCCGACCACGTTGGTGACCGCGAACCCGCCGGCGATGCCGACCACGATCCACTTGACGTCCAGGACGTTGTAGGCCGTGAACGCCATCGCGATGTTGGACATGGTGACGACGAGGCCGATCAGCGCGGGAGTCCGGGTGTCCCCGTGGGAGTAGAAGACCCGCAGCATGAGCTGGTAGATCGAGAACGGGACGAGCGCGATGGCGAACATCTGCATGACCCGCGCGATGACCAGCGCGTCGTCCGGCGAGGTGTTGCCGTGTGCGAACAGCACGGTGGTGATCTCCGGGCCGAGCACCAGCATCAGCGCCGCCGCCGGCATGATGATCACCGAGGAGAGCCGCAGCCCGCTGGAGAACGCGGCGCGCACGTCGGCGGTCTTGCCCTCGGCGGCGAACCGGCTCATCCGCGGCAGCAGCGCGGTGATCACCGAGACGCCGACGATCGCGTAGGGCAGCTGGAAGAGCTGGTAGGCGTTGAAGTACGGGGTGTATCCGTAGCCTTCGCCGAGGCCCGCGTCCACGGCCTTGTTCCCGGCCGCGTTGGCGAGCGCGGTGACGACGGCGAGCGCGGCCTGGGTGGCGATGACGTAGAGCAGCGTCCAGCCCGCCATCCGGCCGACCTCGCCGATCTCGTGGCGCTTGAAGTCGACCCGGGGCCGCCAGCGGAACCCGACGCGGCGCAGCGACGGCCAGAGCGCGACCGTCTGCAGGACGATGCCGCCGGTCGTGCCGACGGACAGCAGCATGAGCTGGGAGTCGGAGATGCTGGACGGGTCGACGCGCCCCGTGGTGACCGCGAGGAACGCGCCGCCGATGGCGATCACGACGATGTTGTTCAGGACCGGCGCCCACATCGGCGCGCCGAAGCTGCCGCGCGTGTTCAGGATCGCCCCGGCGAACGCGCCGACGCCGTAGAAGAACAGCTGCGGCAGGAAGAACTGCGCGAACAGGACGGCGACCTTGCGCTGGTCGCCGGTGTAGCTGCCCGCGAGGACGTCGATGAACAGCGGCGCGCACAGCACCGCGACGACGGTGAGGGCGCCGAGGCCGATCACCGCGAGGGTGAAGACGCGCTGCTCGTACTGCTCGCCGTAGGCGGGGTCGCGCTGCTTGGCCCGCACCAGCAGCGGGACGATGACGCTCGTCAGGATGCCGCCGAGCAGCAGGTCGTAGATCTGGTTGGGGATCGTGTTGGCGGTGTTGTAGGCGTTGGCGAGGAGCCCGGTGCCGAGCGCTGCGACGATGACGGCGGTGCGCACGAACCCGGTGATGCGGGACGCCAGCGTGCCCACGGCCATGATCGCGCCGGAGCGGAGGATGCCGCCGGCCTTACCGCCGCCGCCGTCGCCCTCGCCGGACGGGGGGACGGGCGTGTCGACGACCGTCTCGGCGACGGGTGCGCCGCCGCCCGGGAGGGGAATGTCAATCGCCGTCTCGGCGGCGGTGTTCGGCGCGCCACCCGGCCTGGCCGTCGGCGGCGGGCTCGGGTAGCCCGCCGGCCCCGGTGGATTCTGCGGGCCCGGTGGATTCTGCGGGCCCGGTGGCCTGGGGGGCGGCGGTCCCTGCGGCGGACCCTGACCCGGCGGTCCCGGGGGCCTCTGCGGCGGGCCCTGCGGAGGCCCCTGCGGCGGGCCCTGCGGATATCCCCGGCCCGGCGGGTTGCCCTGGCCCGGATACCCCGGGGAGTTCGGCGGCGGGTATCCCGGCCCCTGGGAACCCTGGGCCGGGGAGCCCGCTCCCCGGTTCCCCTGCTCCCGCCGATCCCATTCCGGTCGACCCGTCACCGGCTGCCTCCGCTTTCCGGCGGCGCCTCGCTCTGATGGCCCGCACTCCGACGCCCACGAAGAGTACGGCAAGTCCGCCGCCGGTGATGAGGAGCGCGAGCCGCCCGTAGCCGTTGACGTTCACGGTGATCGACTCGCCGCTGCCGTACGTCCGGCCGTTCGAGCCGGGAATCCGCAGCTCCAGTTGCACGTGGAAGTTGCCGTTCCCGGCCGCCTGCGCGGGGATCCAGCGCTGGGCGCGCTCGCCGGGCGCCAGCTCGATGACCGCGTCCTCGGCGGCGAGCGTGCCGAGCCGCAGCTTCGCGCTGTTCTCGGACGTCGCGACGAGCCGCACCTTGACCGACTGGTCGGACAGCCTGTTCTCCACGAGCACCGGCAGCCGCCCGGAGCTGCCCCCCATCAGCACCCGTTTGCTCTTGGTGGTGACGATGCGGACCCGGCCCATGTCGGACGCGAGCTCGTCCTCCAGCTGCCTGCGGGCCGCCCTGGCCTGCCGCGGGGACGTCCGCCACGCCGCCGACTGGAGGCGCAGCAGCGCGCGCTCGTAGGAGATCTTGGTGGGGCCGACCAGCACGGCCTGGAACGCCGCGGCCTGCCGGGAGATCGCCTGCACCTCCGAGAGGTGCGCGTCGCCGAGCTCGTACTGCTGGTAGTCGTCGCTGTAGCCGTTGAAGACGCGGCCCTGCGGCTCGGCCGACTCGATCTTGCCGAGCGGGACGTCGTTCAGCCAGCTCGCGCGCTTGGTGTACTTCAGCAGGTTCTTCGCGACCCCGTCGGCCGGGTCCCAGTTCCGGTCGGGGGCGACGACGAGGGTGCGCTGCCGGTTCGGCGCCTCCGCCGCGATCATCGCCGTCTCGGCGAGGAAGCGCTGCTCGGCCAGCAGCCCGCCGGACGCGGACCGCGACCCCTCGCTGACGATCTGGTTGATCTTCTCGTCGTAGAGGAGCGTCCGCTTGGCGCCGTAGTGCGTCGGGAGCGTCGTCGTCGCGTTGGGCAGCGCGCCCGTCGCCGGGTTCTGGAACTGCGAGCTGCTCATCAGGAACGCGCCGCCGTCCTTCAGGGCGCTCTTGGCCAGCTGGTCGACGGTCCCCGGCCCGGCCGCGCCGGACGGCGGCCAGGCGACGTGCGCGTTCGCGGCGCGTCCGAGGACCTGTGTCGCGACGCCCGTGTTCCGCTCGTCGAACGCGACGCCGATGTCGCGGGGCGTCTTGCGCCGGACGAGCGCGACGACGTCCGGGTCGGCGTAGGGGAGGGTGAAGTACGGGTCCTTCTCCGCGGCCTTCTTCAGCGCCGCCAGCCAGGCCGCCGCGGCCGCGCTCTTCTTCTTCCGGACGCCCTTCGTGTCGCCCGGCGCCCGGACCGTGTAGTCGCCGGACGCCATCTGCCGCACGTCGTCCAGCAGCGCCGGGTCGATCGCCCACGTGAGGGGCGTGGCGGTGCCGGACGCCGCGTCGACGAGCCGGCTGAGCCGGCCGCCGGGCGCCACGGCCTTGCCGAGGTCGTCGTTGAGGAACGTCCGGTCGTTGGTGCGGTGGATCTCACCGGCGAGCGGCATGACCCAGCCGACCGCGACCGGGTTGAAGTGCCGTTCCTTCGGCATGAACGTCACGAACGTCGTGATTCCGCCGACGACCTGGCGCGCGGAGTTCAGCACCTCGACGCCGACGGGGTAGACGCCGGGCGTGCCCGCCGGTGCGCGCAGGGCCAGCTTCCTGGCCGTGGTCGCGAACGTCCAGCTCTGCTTCACGCCGGGCGTGGCCGCCCCCGGGAGGCGCTTCTCCTCGCCGATGTTGGGCAGCGCGTTCGCCGCGCCGGCGGCGAACTGGTCGAGCTGGCTGCGGCTGGTGACGGGCTGCGCACTGTAGCGCAGCCGGACGGTGAGGCCGGGCAGCTGGTGGCCGCTGCGGTTCATGGCCAGCCCGGAGATCGCGATCCGCGATCCGGCCGTGACGGTCTTGGGGTCGACCTTGGTGAGGGCCATGGCGACCTGCGCCTTCGCCCGAGCCCGCGTCGAGGCATGCGCGGAGGCGGGGGATGCCGGCGCCGCGGGCGCCGCCATCGCCATGCAGGGCAGCAGAGCGGCCAGCGCCACCGCGCGTTTGACCGTCCTCACGCCTTACCGGCCGCCTCAGGACGGCGGGCGAACATTTCCCGCACCACGGCGTCGATGGTAGTCCGTCCGGCGTCTGGCGTGGTCGGGGTCAGGCCGGGGATCGGGTGGGCCGCGCTCCGCCGGACGGAGCCTGGAGCGGCGGCGGGACGAGGGGGTCGATCGGCTTGGCGTGGCAGAGGGCGTAGAGCGAGCCGCCCCGGATGCCGAGGGCCGTGGACGCCTCGCCGGTCGCGGTGTAGACGACGTCGTCGCTGTTCAGGCCGTCCGCCAGCCGGTGGTCGACGAGCACCGGCATCGTGTCGGGCAGGAGCAGCGGGCAGACCAGCCCGGCCGCGTACTCGGTGGCGGCGTTCACGACGTCGGGGTGCGCGGGCCGGACGGTGCGCGCGCCGATGGTGCGCCGGACGGCCTCGATCGGCGGCCGCTCGCCCGCCGGGACGATCACCGCCGTCAGGAAGCGCCGGCCGCCGGCGGCGTCGGCGCAGGAGTAGACGCGCGTCACCAGGCATCGTTCCGCCGGGAGGCCGAGGGCCTTCGGCAGTTCGTCGGCGTGGGTCATCGCGACGCGGAGCCGCACGATCTCGTGCACGGTCTCCCATTCGAGCAGTGCGCGGTGGATGGCGAGAGCGTCCTTCATGTTGGGCTCCATCCCGCGGGGGTATCCCCGCTCACCCCCGGAACTGGTTCGCTGTGTCCCCGTGCTTCGTGTCCCCGTGCTTCAGCACTCTGCAGGGGATATCCCCACATACCCGGAACGAACGGCCTAACTCGCGTCATACGTCACACAAACCCTCGCCAAGCGCCTCAGCCGCACCTGCGGCGGACCGTGGCCTTCGGGATCCCGCTACCGTTGTCGTGCGGGAGGCTCACCGGCGGTCGCGCTGGCGTCATCGGGGTGTCCAGAACGTAACCCGGGGATCGCGGTAGGGAAAGGGGCCCGTCCGGCTCCGGCCCCGCAAAGGCTCCCGCCCTGGGCGCCGCCGATCGCCATAAAGTCCTTTGTCAGCCCGTCAGCCAAGGAAATACGCTCGATGGCCGTGCCGAACCAGCAGCCCAACCCGCCCCGCCACAACGCGACCCCGGAGTCCTCGCGGCGCACCGCGATCGCCGAGCTGCTGCGCGGGATCGCGCCCGTCGCCGACGACCTCGGCGCCCTGTTCGCGGCGGCCGGGCACGAGCTGGCGCTGGTCGGCGGGCCCGTCCGGGACGCGCTGCTGCGCCGTCCGACCAAGGACGTCGACCTCACCACCGACGCGCCGCCCGAGCGCACCCTGGAGATCATCCGGGACTGGGCGGACGCGCACTGGACGATCGGCATCGAGTTCGGCACCGTCGGCCTCCGCAAGGACGGCGTCGAACTGGAGATCACCACCTACCGCAGCGAGTCCTACGACCCGAAGTCCCGCAAGCCGGACGTCGCGTACGGGACGTCCCTCGTCGAGGACCTGCGCCGCCGCGACTTCGCCGTGAACGCGATGGCGGCGCGGCTGCCCGGGCACGAGTTCGTCGACCCGTTCGGCGGCCTCACCGACCTGCAGCGCAAGGTCCTGCGGACGCCCGGCAAGCCCGAGGACTCCTTCAGCGACGACCCGCTGCGGATGATGCGCGCCGCCCGGTTCGCCTCGCAGCTCGGGTTCACCGTCGCGCCCGACGTCGTCCGCGCGATGACGGACATGGCCGGACGCATCGAGATCGTGTCGGCCGAACGCGTCCGGGACGAGCTGTCCAAGCTGCTCTGCGGCCGGTACCCGCGGCAGGGCCTGGCGCTGCTCGTCGAGACGGGCCTCGCCGCGCACGTCCTGCCCGAGCTGCCGAAGCTGCGGCTGGAGATCGACGAGCACCACCGGCACAAGGACGTCTACGAGCACTCACTGATCGTCCTGGAGCAGGCGATCGCGCAGGAGGAGGACGGGCCCGACCTCGTCCTGCGGCTCGCGGCGCTGCTGCACGACATCGGCAAGCCGAAGACCCGGCGGTTCGAGCCGGGCGGGCGGGTGTCGTTCCACCACCACGAGGTCGTCGGCGCCAAGATGACCCGCAAGCGGCTGACCGCGCTGCGCTACCCGAAGGACGTCATCAACGACGTCTCGCGCCTCGTCGAGCTGCACCTGCGGTTCCACGGCTACGGCACCGGCGAATGGACGGACTCGGCCGTCCGCCGCTACGTCCGTGACGCCGGGCCGCTGCTCACCCGCCTCCACAAGCTGACCCGGGCCGACTGCACGACCCGCAACAAGCGCAAGGCCGACCGGCTGCGCCGCACCTACGACGACCTGGAGGTGCGGATCGACCGGCTGGCCCAGCAGGAGGAGCTGGCGGCGATCCGGCCGGAGATCGACGGCAACGAGATCCAGGACATCCTCGGCATCGCGCCCGGCCCCCTCGTCGGACGCGCCTACAGGTTCCTCCTGGAACTGCGCCTCGACCGCGGCATGATCGGCAAGGAGGCCGCCGCGGCGGAACTGCGCGACTGGGCCGCCGCCGAGGGCCTGCTCCCCGCCGGTGACGAGCCCGCGCGGGGTGACGGCGCGTGATTCCCCTGCAGCTGGGGCGGATGAGCCCGCGTGAGGCCGAGCGGATGCTGGCGTTCGACCGCGAGCACATCTGGCATCCGTACGCGCCGATGCCCGCGTCCGCGCCCGTGCTCCCGGTCGTGTCGGCGGACGGCGTGCGGCTGACCCTCGCCGACGGCACCGAGCTGATCGACGGGATGTCGTCGTGGTGGGCGGCCGTGCACGGCTACAACCACCCGAAGCTGAACGCGGCCGTCACCGGGCAGCTCGGCAAGATGGCGCACGTGATGTTCGGCGGGCTCACGCACCCGCCGGCCGTGCGGCTCGCGGAGCGGCTCGTGGAGCTCACGCCGGAGCCGCTGACGAAGGTGTTCTTCGCCGACTCCGGGTCCGTGGCGGTCGAGGTCGCGATCAAGATGGCGCTCCAGTTCTGGCGGTCGCGGGGAGCGCCCGAGCGGCACCGGCTGCTCACCGTCCGCGGCGGCTACCACGGCGACACGTTCGGCGACATGGCCGTCTGCGACCCCGTGAACGGCATGCACCACCTGTTCGGCGACGTCCTCGCGAAGCACGTGTTCGCGCCGCCGCCCCCGCTCGGGTACTCCGCCGAGCCCGACGACGCGTACCTGGACGAGCTGTCCCGGCTGGCCGCCGAGCACGCGGGGGAGCTGGCCGGGATCATCGTGGAGCCGATCGTCCAGGGCGCCGGCGGCATGCGCTTCTACGCGCCCGAGTACCTGAGCGCGCTCCGCGACCTCGCCGACGAGCACGGCGTCCTGCTGATCCTGGACGAGATCGCCACCGGGTTCGGCCGGACCGGCGAGCTGTGGGGCTGCGACCACGCGGAGGTCTCCCCCGACATCATGTGCCTCGGCAAGGCCCTGACCGGCGGATACATGACGATGTCCGCGACCATGTGCACCGATCGCGTCGCGGACGGCATCTCGTCCGGCGAAGCGGGCGTCCTCATGCACGGGCCCACGTACATGGCGAATCCGCTGGCCGCCGCCGTCGCGTCCGCGTCCATCGACCTGCTGCTGTCGCGCGACTGGCGGGACGAGGTCGACACGATCGAGGCCGTCCTGACCAGCGAGCTCGACGACGCGGCCGGCTTCCCGGGGGTCGCGGACGTCCGCGTCCTCGGCGCGATCGGCGTCATCGAGGCGCGCGAGCCGGTGGACGTGCCGTCCGTCCAGGAGATCGCCATGGCGCACGGCGTCTGGCTGCGCCCGTTCGGCAAGCTGGTCTACACGATGCCGCCGTACGTCTGCACCGAGGACGAGGTCCTGCACATCGCCGCCGCCCTCAACGCCATCGCCGAATCCCTCTGAGCGCGGGCCGGGGGGGCCGGTCAGCGGAAGGCGTGGACGGGACGGCGGACGATGCGGGACGCGGCCGTCCGGTAGGCGACCGCGCCCGCCGCGTAGGCGACGATCACCGCGAGGAGGGTGGGGGCGGCGCGGCCGTCCGACGGCAGCCAGGTCGCGGCGGCGGCCGCCGCGGCGGCGAACGTCGCGTTGAAGAGCATGTCGTAGACGGCGAACACGCGGCCCCGGTAGGCGTCGTCGATGCCTTCCTGCAGCGTGGTGTCGACGCACAGCTTCACGCCCTGCGACACGACGCCCAGCAGGAAGGCGCCGACCGCCCAGGGGCGCTCCGCGAACGACATGCCCAGCAGGAGCAGGCTCGCGGCCGCCGTGGCGAGGAGCCACGCCGTCCACGCCTGCTTGCTGATCCGCCGGACCACCGCGGGGGTGATCAGGGCCGCCGCGAAGTACCCCGCCCCGGACACCCCGAGCATGAGCGCGAACGTCTCCAGCCCCCGGTCGGGGTCGTCGGCGAAGTGGTCGCGGCACAGCAGCAGCGTCATGATCAGTACGACGCCGTACAGGAACCGGTGGAAGGAGATCGCGCCGAGCGCCAGCGCCGCCTGCGGGCGCCGGGCGATGTGCCGCGCCCCGTCCGCCAGGCCGGACACGACGCCGCCGAGCGCGTCCCGGACCCGCGGCGCGTCCGGCGGGGCGTCCGCGGCCCGGTGCGGGCCGAGCAGCGCCTTCGGCAGCGTCGTCGCGATCGTGCCCGCGAGCAGGAACAGCGCCGCCGCCGACACGAGGATCAGGCCGGTCCCCTCGTGGCCGGCGCCGAACAGCCGGCGCAGCAGGTAGCCGATCCCGGCGCCGGCGAACGCGATGACCGTCCCGGACGTGACCGTGAACGCGTTCGCCGTCACCAGCTGGTCGCGCCGCACGACGTGGGGCAGCGCCGCCGACAGCGCCGCGAGGAAGAAGCGGTTGACGCCGAGCACGACGAGGACGGCGAGGAAGAAGCCCAGGCCGTCCTGCCCGGCGGCGACGAGGCCCGCGACGCCGAGCACGAGCGCGGCCCGCAGTACGGGCGCCCACACGAGGATCTGCCGGCGCCGCCACCGGTCGATGAACACCCCGGCGAACGGGCCGAGCGCCGAGTACGGCAGCAGCGTCACCGCGAACGCCGCCGCGGCCTTGCCGGCCGTCGTCTGCCGCTCGGGCGAGAAGAACACGTAGCCCGCGAGGGCCACCTGGAACACGCCGTCGGACAGCTGCGAGGCCAGCCGCGTCGCGTACAGCCGCCGGAAATCCCGTCCCCGCAGGATGCCGCGCAACTGACCAGCCTTCACGCGATCACCATATGTCCTCCCCTGACCGCCACGTCCTCCCATCCCGCCCCCCCGGTCCGGGGGCCGCGCGCATGCCGGCGGGACGTGCGCTCACGCTGCGGGTGAGGCCGTCCAGAAGGGCGTGGAGCCCGAATGCGAAGGTGTGATCGGGGGAGGCGGCGCAGCCGGTCGCCGCCGCGCCCTCAAGGCGGGTGCGGAGACCGGGTGGTCGTGGGCGCTAGCTCAGCCAAAGGCGGGTGTAGTCGTAGGCCGCCGTGGTGGGCAGGTACAGGGCGCCGTGGACGCGGGACGAGTGGAAGAGCGTCTGCGAGCGGTCGAGCAGCGGGACGATCGCCGCGTCCTGCATGATCTTCTGGTCGGCCTGCTGCCAGTAGCCCGCCGCGTGCTGGGCGTCCGGTGCGGTGAGGGCGGCGTCGATGAGGGCGTTGACCTGGGGGTTGTCGTAGCCGCCGTAGTTGGTGGAGTTCTGCCCGTAGGCGCGGCCGTCGAACAGCGGCTGGATGATCGACCGGCCGTTGTTGCCGTACCAGTCGGGCACCCAGCCGGGGGCGGCGATGTCCCACTCGCCCTCGCGCCCGCGCGCGGGCGTGCCGAGCGTGCCGGCGTAGAAGGAGCCGCCCGAGTCGGCGATGAGGTCGGTGCCGACCCCGCAGGCGTCGAGGTTCTCGGCGATCGACTGGGCGAGGAGCTTGTGGACGCTGTTGGTCCGGTACGGGAACTTCAGCGTCAGCTTGCCGTGGCCCGTCTTCCCGAGCAGTTCGCGGCATTTGGCGGGATCGCCGGACTCGCCGGACGTCGGATAGTGGTCGGCCGCCGCGTAACCCGAGTTCCCGGGCGGGATCACCGTGTGCAGCGGCCGCGCCACCGACGGCCCCCCGACGATCTTGATCAGCGCGCTGCGGTCGATGGCGTACTCCAGCGCCTGCCTGACCTCCCGCTTGCCGAGCGCGCCGCCGTTGTTGGGGCTGCGCGTGTTGAACACCAGGTACGGGCTGTTGTTCGGCGTCTCCCTGATCGCGAACCGGGGATCGCCCTCCAGCCTCGGGATCGCGGACGTCGGGACGGGCTGGTCCCACGCGAGGTCGGCGGTGCCCTGCTCGATCTGCTGCTGGACGGCCTCCGGCGAGTCCTGCCCGAGGGTGATCCGGATCTTCGCGACGTGCCGCTCGCGCAGCGGGTCGCTGCCCGCCCGCCACGCCGGGTTGCGGGTGAGCTGGTACGACAGCCCCGGCCGGTACTCGGTGATCTGGTACGGGCCGTTCGAGACGGTGTGCTGCCGGAACTCCGCGCCGTCCGGGACGTAGGCGTCGTACTCCTTCGGCGCGGCGGCCGTGTACGGCAGCGTCAGCAGGTTGAGGAAGTCGCTCGCGGGCCGCACCAGTTTGAACACGAGCGTCCGCTCGTCCTTGGCGCGGACGCCCTCGATCCCGTGGTCGCGCTGGTAGGCCGCCATGGCCGCCGGGTTCTTGGCGTTGACGTCGCCGTAGCCGCGGCAGAACTCGTCCATCCCCTTGAGCGTGGAGATGAAGTAGCCCTTGCCGGCGGACGGCGCCGCGGGGTTGCAGAGCCGCTCGAAGCCGCGGACGAAGTCCTGCGCGGTGACCGGACGCGGAGGCTCGGTGTTCCACTGGACGCCCTCGCGCAGCCGCACCGTGTACGTGCGGCGGTCCTTGCTGACGCCGCCGTTCTCCCGGGTCGGGACGCGCTCCGCCACGTCGGGACGGACGGGGAGCGTCTCCTGGAAGTCGTTGGACGCGCGCGTGCCGAAGAGCGTCCGGGCGAACGTGCGGGCGAGCCCGTACGCGCCGACGCTCGCGACGGAGGACGGGTCGAGGTGCTCGACGTCGGACGACCCGATGATCCGCAGCGTTCCGCCGCTGCGGCCCTGGCCCGCCGCGGCGTCATCACCTCCCCCCGCGCATCCTGCGAGGCCGACCATCAGCCCCGTCAGCCCCACCGTCACCTTGAACATCTCGCGTGCCGTCACGTTCTCACCTCGAACACTCTGAACCTGGCGCGCAGTCACCGGCGGTGTCACAGTAGGGCCACAGAGTGACAAAGGGCCGGTACATCGTCGTTTTCCTATAGAAGTAAGGACGCCCTGACAGGGGATGTCCACTGTCAGGGCGTCCTTTGGGAACTTTGTGATCAGACTCTCAGCGAGCGATCGGCGGCGACTCCGGGCGGCTCGGGGGAGCCGGGAGCCTCACCGGTCGACCCTCAGCGCTCGACCTCGCCGCGGATGAACTTCTCCACCGCGTCGTGCGCCTGGTCGTCGTTGTACTGCTCCGGCGGCGACTTCATGAAGTAGGAGGACGCCGACAGGATCGGGCCGCCGATGCCGCGGTCCTTGGCGATCTTCGCGGCGCGGACCGCGTCGATGATGACGCCGGCGGAGTTCGGGGAGTCCCAGACCTCGAGCTTGTACTCCAGGTTGAGGGGGGTGTCGCCGAACGACCTGCCCTCCAGCCGGACGTAGGCCCACTTGCGGTCGTCCAGCCACGGCACGTGGTCGGACGGGCCGATGTGCACGTCCGCCTTCGCCATCTCGTGCGGGATCTGCGAGGTGACCGACTGCGTCTTGGAGATCTTCTTGGACTGGAGGCGCTTGCGCTCCAGCATGTTCATGAAGTCCATGTTGCCGCCGAAGTTGAGCTGGTACGTGCGCAGCAGCTCGACGCCGCGGTCCTCGAAGAGGCGGGCCATGACGCGGTGCGTGATGGTCGCGCCGACCTGCGACTTGATGTCGTCGCCGACGATCGGGACACCGGCGTCGGTGAACTTCTGCGCCCACTCCGGGTCGGAGGCGATGAACACCGGCAGCGCGTTCACGAACGCCACCTTGGCGTCGATCGCGCACTGGGCGTAGAACCGGTCGGCCTCCTCCGAGCCCACCGGCAGATACGACACCAGGACGTCGACCTCGGCGTCCTTCAGCGCCTGCACCACGTCGACCGACTCGGCGTCCGACTCCTCGACCATGTCCAGGTAGTACTCGCCAAGGCCGTCGAAGGTGTGCCCGCGCTGGACGGTGATGCCGGTCGGGGGCACGTCGGCGAACTTGATGGTGTTGTTCTCGCTGGCGTGGATGGCCTCGGAAAGGTCCATTCCGACCTTCTTGGCGTCCACGTCGAACGCCGCGACGAACTCCACGTCGCCCACGTGGTACTCGCCGAACTGCACGTGCATGAGGCCGGGGACTCGCGTGTCGGGGGCCGCGTCCTTGTAGAACTCGACACCTTGGACGAGTGAAGAGGCGCAGTTGCCCACACCCACGATGGCTACGCGCACCGAACCCATCCGGTTGCTCCTTCTCTCTTGCGGAACATGTGGTGTTTCACCCGCCCCCGAAGGCGCCGGGCCGCCGCTCAGCGACCCTCGTCCCGAGGCATGTCCTGGTCAATTCGCTTAGCTGACTGTGCTTGCTGTGCTTGCTGTGCTTGCTGTTCCTGCTCGGCCCGTTCGCGTCCGATCAGCTCGTTGAGCCACCGGACCTCGCGCTCGACCGACTCCAGCCCGTGGCTCTGCAGCTCCAGGGTGTAGGAGTCGACGCGCTCGCGGGTCCGCGCCAGGGCGGCGCGGACGCTCTCCAGGCGCTCCTCCAGCCGGCTGCGCCGGCCTTCGAGGATCCGCAGCCGGACGTCGGCGCGGGTGTGCGAGAAGAAGGCGAAGTGCACGCCGAACCCCTCGTCCTCCCACGACGCCGGACCGGCCTCGGTCAGGAGCTGCTGGAGGCGCTCCTTGCCGTCGGCGGTGAGCTTGTAAACGATCTTCGACCGGCGGCTCTGCAGTGCCAGCGGAGCGTTCGCCTCTTCCGGACGGTCTTCGACGATCATCCCGTCCGCGAGAAGCTGCTTGAGGCACGGGTAGAGGGACCCGTAGGAGAACGCCCGGAACATGCCCAGCAGGGTGTTGAGCCGCTTGCGCAGCTCGTAGCCGTGCATCGGGGCCTCGTGCAGCAGCCCGAGCACGGCGAGCTCCAGCACGCCCGCGCCCTTCCTGGCCGCCATCCGGTTCCCTCTTCCGCAGAAGCCGATGTCTCGATCCGATGTATCGAGTGAATGTATCGACTCGATACATCGACACGATACGTACGAGGCCCCGTCCTGGCAAGTGGCCCGGTCAGAACCCCGGTCGCCGCGCGGGCCGCGCCGGATCGAGCCCCGGCGGGGCGGGCGGGCGTACAAGATGGCGTGACCCCTGTTGCGAGCGCGGCCCGGCGCGGAGACGATCCCGCGTCGCGAGGCCGGGACGACCGCCGAGGTAGGACGCCGAATACGGCGAATTCAGGGTGTATGTGGCCGAAGTATGCCAAAGTTGCGACTGGAACCACCTGGCCAAGTCGAGCGTCCTCGGCTACGGGGAGCGGAACCCCGGGCGGCAGACGCGCAAGGAGGATCCACCCGGCCGCGAGCTACGGCAGGGGCGCCGACCGGCCGGGACGGAGTTCCGGCGTGCACGCGCTCCCCCCGCTCACCAGCCCGCACAGTACTCTTCGGACGGCGCACGAGTCGCAACAAGGGCCGGGGGCCGTCCCGGGCCCCTGGCAACAACCGTTGTCCCCTGTTGATGAGGTCGCGTGAGTAATCCAAGCCAGCCCCGACCGGAACCCGGGTCGCAGCGGCCGGGCGGGCAGCAGAACCCCCGTCCCGGCGATTCCGGCGACCCTGTTCGCGGTGAGTCCACCGGTCTGCCCGGCATGCCCCAGAACCCTGGCGCCCCCGGGACATCGGACGCCGGACAGAGCCCCGGCTTCATGGGCGGCCACTCCGTCCCGCCGGCCGGTGCCGCGCCGACGGCCCCGACTCCCGCGATCCCCTCGGCCCCCGATCCCCGTCCGCAGGGCCGGCATGCCGGCCCCGGCGGGCCGCCGGCGTCCGGAGGATTCCCGCCCGCGCCCGGCGCCGGCGGTGGACCCCTTGGACCCCTTGGACCTGGCGGATCGGGCGCACCCGGTGGTCCCGGTGCGCCTCCCGGCCCGGGGATGGTGGGAAATGCCCCCTCCGGCGGTCCCGGCGGGTTCGGGCCGGCCGGTGCCGGTTCCCGCGGCGCCCTTGGCGGCTCGGGCGGCCCCGGTACGCCAGGCGGTTCTCCTTCGTCGGCGGGCTTCGGTACTCCGGGCGGCCCCGGTGCTCCGGGTGCTGCGGCTAGTCCCGGTGCTTTTGGTGCTTCGGGCGGTCCGGGTGGTCCCGGCGGTCCGGGTGGTTTTGGTGGCCCCGGTGGTCCGGCGGGGCCTGGAGGTCCTGGAGGTCCTGGAGGTCCGCGGCCTCTGAACGGGCCCGGGACGCCCGGCGGCCCCGGTATGGGCGGCGGCCCTGGCATGGGTGCTGCCCCCGGTATGGGAGGCGCGCCCGGTATGGGAGGCGCGCCCGGCGTGGGCGGCGCGGCCGGTATGGGCGGCGCGGGGATGGCCGCCGGTGCCGCGTTCGGAGGCGCCGGACGGGCGGTCCCCAAGCCCGGTCTCCGGGAGAAGCTCGCCGAACTCGGGAAGGCCGGGCAGGAGCTCGGCGCGAAGGTGACCAGCCAGTTCCAGGGGAAGGGCACCCGGGCGGCGAACCGGTCCGGGGGGCCTGCTGGTCCGGCCCGTCCCGGCGGGCCTGGAGGTCCGGGTGGGCCAGGGGGGCCCGGTGGACCTGGTGGCCCCGGTGGTCCGGGTGGGCCCGGACGGCGGGGGATGCCGCCGGGTCCGCAGAAGAAGGGGTTCCTCGGGCATCTGCGGTCGCGCGAGGAAGGCTGGCGGCGGTTCATCCCGTCCTGGAAGGTGGTGGCCGGTGTCTGCGGGCTCGGCATCGCCGCGTTCATCACGCTGATCTGGGTCGCCTACTCCAACACGCCGACGCCCGCCGAGCCGACGGTCGCGGGTGTCGAGGACCAGGCGTCGATCTTCTACTACACCGACGGAACCGAGATCGGGCGCATCGGCAAGAAGCGGCAGAGCGTCGAGCTGAAGCAGATCCCGCCAGTCGTCCAGGACGCGGTGCTGGCGGCGGAGAACCGCAGCTTCCGCACCGACCCCGGGTTCTCGGTCAAGGGCACGACGCGCGCGGTGTGGGACAACCTGACCGGCGGGTCGGGCGGCGGCTCCACGATCACGCAGCAGCTGGCGAAGAACTACTACTCCGACCCGAACAACCGGACGGTGAACCGGAAGTTCAAGGAGCTGTTCATCTCGCTGAAGCTGGAGGACAAGTACACCAAGGACGAGATCCTCAAGCTCTACCTGAACACGATCTACCTCGGCCGCGACACGTACGGGATCCAGGCGGCGTCGCGGGAGTACTTCGGCAAGGACGTCTGGGAGCTGCAGCCCGACCAGGCGGCCGTCCTCGGCGGCATCATCCAGAACCCGAACCGTGACGCGGGCGACGAGAAGAACAAGGCGTGGCTGACCGCTCGCTATCAGTACACGCTCAAGGGCATGGTCTCGATGGGCAAGATGAGCGAGGCCGACGCCGCCAAGTACATGCAGCGCCTGCCCGCGATCAGCAAGCCGGGCAGCGACAAGCAGCTGTACGGCGGCCAGCGCGGCTACATGCTGACGCGCGCCATGGAGGAGCTGAAGCGCGAGGGCCTGGACCGCACGGAGCTGACGACCGAGGGCCTGCGCGTCTACACGACGTTCGACCGCAGGCGGATGGCGATGGCCAAGCGGGCGGCCGAGAAGACCGTCCCGCAGGTGAATCCGAAGAAGCTCGCGAAGCGGAAGATCCGCGTCGGGCTGGTGTCGGTGAACTCCGCGAACGGCGAGGTCGTGGCGTTCTACGGCGGGCCCGACTACCTGGACCAGTCGTTCAACAACGTGTGGCAGGGCTCGGCGCAGGCGGGTTCGGCGATGAAGCCGTACGTGCTGGCGACGGCGCTGAAGCAGAACTACAGCCTGAAGAGCACGGTCGAGGGACGGTCGAAGACGCCGATCGGCCCGGACGGCACCGTGGTCTCGAAGGACGATCCGAACGCCACGATCGTCCCGAACAGCCATGACGTGGGCCCGGCGATCAACCTCATCACCGCGACCAAGGACTCGGTGAACACCGCGTTCATCCAGCTGATGGGCAAGGTCGGCATCCAAGAGGTGATCAAGACCGAGACGGACGCCGGCATCGCGTCCGACCTGCTGACACCGCACAAGTGCTGCCTGAACCTGGCGCTGGGCGTCAACAACATCCGCCCGGTCGAGCAGGCGGCGGGCTACGCGGTGTTCGCCAACGGCGGCGTGTACCACAAGCCGCACGTGATCCGGGTGGTCAGGTACAGCGACAACAAGCGGGTCCGGCTGCGGCCGGAGGTCGACAAGCGGCGGGTGTTCAGCCCGAAGGTCGCGGCGGACGCCACGTACGCGATGCAGCAGGTCATCAAGGGCGGCACCGCGACGGCCGCGGCGCTGCCGGACGGGCGCCAGGCCGCCGGCAAGACCGGCACCACGGACCGCAACGTCTCGTCGTGGTTCGTCGGGTACGTCCCGCAGATCTCGACCGCGGTGACGATCTACAACGACGCGACCGGTCCGGACGGCAAGAAGAAGTCGGTGATCCTTCCGCAGATCGGTGAGGTGGAGGGCGGTACGATCCCCGCCCGCATCTGGCGGTCCTACATGTCGAACGCGCTGCAGGGCGTGGAGGCGAGGCCGTTCCCGCCGCCCGCATGGGGCGGGATCGTGCAGCGGTGGGCGAAGCCGCCGAAGAAGAAGGACGACCGGCCGGGGTTCTGCAGGAACCCGATCTTCAGCCAGCACCCGCGCTGCAAGGACAACGGCGGCGGTGACCGGGGCGACCTCCCGCCGTGCCAGTCGCCCTTCCCCGACGGCAACTGCGACCCGAACAAGCCGCCGACCACCCCGCCCCCCAACTGGTGGTGCCAGATCCACCGCGGCGATCCGGCCTGCCGCAAGGGCGGCGGCCGCGGCGCCGAGACGCAGAGCCTGGCGCCGCCGGTCCTCGTGACAAGGCCCCCGGAATGAACCGGCGGGCCTGGCGGGGAAGGACCGCCACTCGAACCGTCCACTGGAGACTTGGGGGCGTGACATGAAGCATGATCGTGAATTGCCGCACTCCAGCGGCCCCGATCACCCGTGCCGACCCGGCCGGGGGAAGGGCAGCCTCCCCTCACCGGCCACTGCGGTCACGGGTGCACAGTACGCTCGGACGACGCATAGCCGTCCCCCAGTTGATGAGGCCGCGTGAGTAACCCAAGCCGATACGGACCGGATTACGGAGAGAGTTCTGGCCGGCGGGGTTCCCCCCGTCCCGGCTCCGCGGGCACGCCGTCCGGTAACGCGCCGCGCGGCGGGCCGCCGTCCGGCTCACCGCAGCCCGGCAGGACGCCGCGTCCCGGCGGCAGGGCGGGCGGACGGTCCGGCGGCCCCGCACGAATGGGCGGCGGCGGCGGTGCGGGCGGTGCGGGCGCCGCGGGCGGCGCGCGGCGCCGCGGCGCTCCGATGGCCTCGCGCTCGGGTCCCGGCGGGCCTCCGCCGCGCCGTGGTCCGGGCGGCCCGGGTGTGCCCGGCGGCCCGGCCGGCCCAGGTGGGCCCGGCGGTCCCGGCGGCCGTGGGCCCGGCGGCCCCGGCGGTCCCGGCGGTCCCGGCGGCCCTGGCGGGCCTGGCGGCCCCGGCGGCGGTTCCGGGGGCGGCGGCTTCTGGGGCGACGAGGGCCGCGGACGTCGGCGCGACAAGCACGCCGGCGACGCCGAGAAGAAGACCGGCTGGCGGCGCTACGTACCGAACTGGAAGGTGTCCGTCGCCGTCGTCAGCGTGCTGATCCTCGGCATGGCGGTGCTCGTCGTGGTCGCCTACGCCAACACGCCGCTTCCGACCAAGAAGCAGCAGGACGCGCTCCGCCAGGAGTCGGTGATCACCTACGCGAACGGGGACACGCTCGCCCGGGTCGGCACCCACCGCGAGGACATCCCGCTGGACAAGGTGCCCGATCACGTCGTCCACGCGGTGCTCGCCGCGGAGGACCGCAACTTCTACAGCGAGCCGGGCATCTCGCCGACGGGCATCGCGGGAGCGTTCTACCGGGCCATGACCGGCGGCGACGTCGCCGGCGCCTCGACGATCACCCAGCAGCTCGCCCGCAACTACTGGGCCAACCTCAGCCAGGACCGCACGGTCAGCCGCAAGCTCAAGGAAATCCTCATCTCCGTCCGGATGGGCAAGGAGATGAAGAAGGAGAAGATCCTCGAGCTGTACCTCAACGTCGTCCCGTTCGGGCGCGACTCGTACGGCATCCAGGCGGCCTCCCGCGCCTACTTCCACAAGCCCGTCACCGAGATCAACGAGTACCAGGCGGCGATGCTCGCCGCGCTGATCCAGCGGCCCGGCTACTTCGCCACCTACGGCCCGGACTCCAACCCGGCCAAGCAGGCGCTGATCAACCGGTGGAACTACGTCCTCGACGGGATGGTCGAGAAGGGCTGGCTCGACCAGACCAAGCGCGGGGCGGCGAAGTTCCCGCAGACGCAGAAGGTCTGGAGCGACGCCCCGGACGACCCGAACGCCGGCTACCTCCAGGCCCGCGTGATCAACGAGCTGGAGGCGCTCGGCATCGACCGGGAGCGGCTCGCGAGCGGCGGCCTGCGGATCACGACCACGTTCAACAAGCAGCTGCAGGACTACACCAACGTGGTCGTCAAGCAGCTCAAGAAGGAGAACGGCCTCAAGTCCGACATCCAGTTCGGGCTGGCGGCGATCGACCCGAACACGGGCGGGGTGGTGGCCGCCTACGGCGGCCCCGACTTCCGCAAGCAGCAGTTCGACAACTCCTTCCAGGGGCAGGTGCAGCCCGGGTCGTCCTTCAAGCCGATCGTGCTGGCGACGGCGCTCGACCAGGGCATCAGCCTGAAGACGACGATGGACGGCCGTTACAAGCGGACGATCAACGGCGCGACGTTCACCAACGACAGCACGAGTGAGAACGGCGTCTACAACCTCAAGCAGATGACGGCGATGTCCATCAACACGGCCTATGTCGACCTGGGCCAGAAGGTCCAGCTGACGAACGTCATCGACATGGCCAAGAAGATGGGCATCCCCGCGAAGACCCAGGGGCTCAACCCGACCTACACCTCGCTGCCGCTGGGCGTCATCGACGCGAGCCCGGTCACGATGGCGTCGGTCTACTCGACGTTCGCCGCCAACGGAAAGCACCGGCAGGCCCACGTGATCGCGAAGATCACCGACGCCAGGGGCCACACCGTCGTCAACAACGAGAACAAGCCGCTGGAGAAGCTGCCCTGGCAGAAGCCGACGCAGGTCTTCGACGAGGGCGTCGCCGCGGACGCCACGGCGGCGATGCGCGGAGTCGTGCAGAGCGGCGGTACCGGTACCCGGGCGAACCTCGGCACCCGGCCGGTCGCCGGCAAGACCGGTACGACGGACGAGAACAAGTCCGCCTGGTTCGTCGGCTACACGCCGGAGCTGGCGACGTCGGCGGCGATGTGGCGGCAGGACAAGAAGGGCAACCGCAAGTCGCTGATCGGCGTCGGCAACTACAGCCAGGTCTACGGTGGTACGGTCCCCGCCGAGCTGTTCAAGCGCTTCATGCTGAAGGCGCTGGAGGGCAAGGAGATCAAGCAGTTCCCGCCGCCGGTCAACGGAGGCCAGATCGCTCCGTGGGCGAAGCCGAAGGCGACGCCCTCGCCGACGGCCACGCCGTCCCCGACGAACACGCCGACCTGCCAGCCGGGCCGGCAGAACCCGCCGGGATGCCAGCCGAGCTCGCCGTCGCCGTCGATCACGCCGACGCAGCCGTCGAACCAGGACGTGCCCTGCAACCAGTTCAACATGCCGCTGGGCTGCAACCCCGATCTTCCGCCCAACGGTGACAAGAGCTGGTGGTGCGCGAAGCCCGAGCACCGCAACGATCCGGCCTGCCGGAACCAGGAGCAGAACCCGGCCGGCACCTAGCCGGGCGGCATCGCCTCTCGCATGGTGGAGGCCCGGAGCCCGCGGCGGCTCCGGGCCTTCACCATGCTCCGGGCGTTCGGGATGTGCCGGGCCTCGGGCATGTGATCGCCGGGGTGGCCGGGGGCGAATAGGCTTGCTGACCATGTCGTCGTCTTCTGAGAAGCTCGCGATGCCCGCCGACGGCGACGCGGCGGACCGTCCCGGCCGGCTGATGCGGCTCGCGCCCGTGCTGACGGGGCTCACCGCCCTGGTGTGCCTGCTCGGCTGGCTGCAGAAGCAGCCCTGCGCGTCGGCGCGGTTCGACTTCATCAAGACGACGACGAACGCCTGCTACACCGACGTCTACCCGCTCTACTACGTGCGCGGGCTGAGCGACGGCAAGCTCCCGTACTTCGACTCGTTCACCGGATCCGACATCCACTACGTCGAGTACCCGGTGCTCAGCGGCGGCTTCATGCAGCTGGTCGCGTGGCTCGTCCAGCCGTTCGGGGCGGACGGGCGCGGGATGGCGTTCTACAACGTCACCGCGCTGCTGCTCGCCGTCCTCGCGGTCGCGGCCGTGCTCGCCACGGCGTACGCGGCGGGACGGCGCTCGCTGCGCGCCGGCCTGATGGTGGCGCTGTCCCCCGCGCTGCTCCTCACCGCGTACATCAACTGGGACCTGCTCGCGGTCGCGCTGTCCGCGCTGGCGGTCGCCGCCTGGTCGGCGCGCCGCCCCGCGCTCGCCGGCGCGCTGCTCGGCCTCGCGATCGCCGCGAAGTTCTACCCGCTGCTGTTCCTCGGCCCGCTCGTCCTGCTGTGCGTCCGCGCCGGGCAGTGGCGCGCGATGGGACGGCTGCTCGCCGGCACCGCCGGGGCCTGGCTGGCCGTGAACCTGCCCGTGATGGTCTTCGCGTGGGACGGCTGGAAGGAGTTCTACACCTTCAGCCAGGGACGCGGCATCGACTGGGGATCGATCTTCTTCGTCCTGCAGGACCACGGGCTCCCGGGCCCCGCCACCGACACCGATCTGCTCAACCTGCTCGGCACCGGGACGTTCCTCGTCCTCGCCGCCGGCATCGCCGTCCTCGCGCTGGCCGCGCCGCGCCGTCCCCGCCTCGCGCAGCTGCTGTTCCTGGTGCTGGTCGCGTTCATGCTGCCGAACAAGGTCTGGTCGCCGCAGTACGTGCTGTGGCTGCTGCCGCTCGCCGCGCTGGCCCGTCCGAAGCTGCCCGCGTTCGTCGCGTGGCAGATCGGGGAGATCCTCTACTTCTTCGGGATCTGGTGGTTCCTGCTGTCGGTGTCGGCGCAGACGCCTGGGCAGGACCTGTCCGGGACGGTGTCGGCGGTGCTGAGCCTGGAGGCCCCCGAGGGCGGCATCAGCCAGGACGTCTACTCGCTGGCGCTGCTCGCCCGGTTCGTGACCGTCCTCGCGCTGGCCGTGCTGGTGGTGCGGGACATCCTGCGGCCGTCCGGCGACACCGCGCGGTCGGACGGGCAGGACGACCCGGCGGGCGGCGTCCTCGACGGAGCCGCGGACGTGATCTCCCTGGGACGCTGGCGCGGCGCCCGCCGCACCGGCGTCCCCGTGCCGTCCTAGCCCGGTCCTGGGCAGGCCGTGTTCAGTCGCGCAGGGCCTCGATGAACCATTCGAACGACGGGGTCATCGAGGGCCAGACCTCCCAGCCGTTGATGACGGCGATGAGCTGCCAGTACCGTTCCGCGCGCCGGTCGGTGCCGATCTGCGTCCGGCGCCGCAGCTCGGCCCGGAACGCGGCGTCGTCGGCGGTGCCGAAGGCCGCCGCGTAGGCGGCCGCCAGCTCGTCGACGATGGGGCGGGCCGCTTCCGAGCGGGGCTCGACGCCGTCCGCGATCGCCGCCGCGATCTTCTCCCCCGTCAGCCGCCCGAGCCGCGCCGGGTCCTCGGGGTAGGAGCCGTTCCGGATGTCGGCGGCCTGGAGCTCGGCCATCCGCCGGATCGCGGCCCGGAACCCCGGGTCGCCGACCAGTTCGGCCAGCTCGACCCACGCGTCGACCTGCTCGGGTTCGGGATCGTCGGGCAGCTCCGGCAGCGCGGACCGCATCCGCGCCTCGAAGCCCGGGTCCACGTCGAGCCCGGCGAACGACTCGTCGATGAAGTCGGTGATGATGCGCCGCCGCTCCTCGTCGGAGAGCCTGGCGAGCTTGTGCATGAGTTCGATCTCCTCGGGACTGGATGCTCGTTTGGCGACCGCCCGCAGCACGGCCCGGCGCAGCCGGAGCGTCCGGATCTGCACGTCCAGGGCCTCGGCGTGCGCCGCCGCGACCTCGCCGACGCCGATCTCGCGGTCCAGCACCCGCTGGATCGTGCCGAGGCCGACGCCGAGGTCGCGCAGCGTCCGGACGAGGTCGAGGCGCGCGGCGGCCTCGGCGTCGTACAACCGGTAGCCGGCTTCGGTGCGGCAGGTGGGCGGCACGACGCCCGCGTCGGAGTAGAACCGGATCGTCCGCACCGGCAGGCCGGTGCGGCGCGCCAGTTCCCCGATCGTGTACACGGTGTCGCCGTCCATGCCCCTCACCCTGGGCTCTCCACCCGCTGGAGACTCAAGCCCGATTCTCCCGGGCCGGACGCGGTCAACCTCGTCCAAAGAGCATCGGTGCTGGTCAGCGCGTCGGCCGCGGCGGCCGTGCGGCGATCGCCGGGTTCGCACGGGACGTTCCATGGCCGGAATCTGCCCGCACCGGGAGATTCCGTCGCCGAGTGCGGGGGAAGGTCGCGGCGAAGCGGGGGGCGCCCCGGCCCCTCGCGGGACGGACCGCGGGGACGCGGGAACAGCCGGGAGAGGACGTGGACGCGAACCGGGCACTGAACGAGCTGCTCGCGGGAAACCTGAAGCCGGGCGTCTACCAGTGGCGGACGCCTCCGGCGCCGGGCGCGATCGGCGACAGGAGCTGGGTCGAGCGGGCCGAGGAGGCCGGCTGGCGCGGCTTCCACCTCGACGGCCGCCGCGCCCGCGGAAAGGACGCGTTCCTGCGCCTGTGCGCGGACGTGTTCGAGGTCCCGGCACTGGCCGGCGGCGACTGGGACGACCTCGCCGGCTGCCTTGAGGATCTGTCGTGGACGCCCGCGAAGAACGGCTACCTGGTGCTGTTCGAGTCGTGGGCGGAGCTGGCCGACGCCGACCAGAAGTCGCTGCGGGTCGTCCTCGACGTGTTCGGGGCGGCGGTCAAGGCGTGGCGCGACACCCCCACCCCCATGACGGTGCTGATGTCGAGCGTCGGCGTGGAAGTGGCGGGCGTCCCCCGGCTCGCCTGAACGGTCGGTGTCAGTACGTGCTGCTGGTCGCGGCGCCGCTGCCCACGATCATCGCCCACAGGCCGATGTAGAAGATCCAGAAGATCAGCCACCCGGCGGACACGATGTAGCCGAGGACCAGCCCCGCGACGGCCATGCCGTGGCCGCCCTCGTGGGTCCGCTTGATCTGGTTGAGCGACACGTGCCCGAAGATGACCGCCAGGATCGAGGTCAGGCCGCAGGCGAAGAAGCCGATGAGGCCGCACACCAGCGACGCGGTCGCCATTCCGTTCGTCGGCGGGGCGACCGGCATCGAGCCGCCGTAGTAGTGGTGCTGCACCGCCGGGGGCTGGGAAGAGTAGGACTGGGCGTAGGGGTCCTGCTGACCGTAGCCGTAGGGATCGTAAGGGGGCTGTGCCATGTGCTTCCCGATCGGTTCGCGCGCCCGCCGCCGGAGAGAACGCTCGTGCGCTGAGGGCTGGGTTCCGGATTATGCCAGTGTGACGTGACCTTCGGATTTTGTCGTCAGGCTGGTCGTATGCGGGGTTAGATGCCGCGCAGACGATGCGGGTTCCAGTGACGCCCCCGACTCTGCTCGGTCAGAGCTTCGACCGCAACCACGAGATGTCGTCGGCCTGCCCCGCCGCCGGCGTCTCGACCACCACGGGGGCGCCCGCGGCCCGGACCACGCCGAGGATCAGCTCCGGCTCGATGCTGCCACTGCCCAGGTTGGCGTGCCGGTCGGCGCCCGACCCGAACGCGTCCCGGCTGTCGTTGCAGTGCACCAGGTCGATGCGGCCGGTTATGGCCTTGATCCGGTCGACGGCGTCGATGAGTTCCTCCCCCGCGGCGTGCGCGTGGCAGGTGTCGAGGCAGAAGCCGAGCTTGGACTCCAGCCCGGGGACCCCGGACAGCACCTCCCACAGCCTGGCGATCCGGTCGAACTTGCGCGCCATGGCGTTGCCGCCGCCCGCCGTGTTCTCGATGTAGACCGGAATCGGACAGTCGACCCGCTCGAACACCTTGCGCCAGTTCTCGAAGCCCGTCTCGGGATCGTCGTCCTTCAGCACGTGCCCGCCGTGCACGATCAGCGCCTTGGCCCCGATGGACGCGGCGGCCTCGAGCTGCTGCGTGAGGTTCTTGCGGCTCGGGATGCGGATCCGGTTGTTGGACGTCGCCACGTTGATCGTGTACGGCGCGTGCACGTAGACGTCCACACCGGAGCCCGCAAGCGCCTCGACGCCCTCCGGCAGGACGGGCTTCTTCCAGCCCTGCGGGTCGCCCAGGAAGAACTGGACGACGTCCGCCCCGACAGCGCGCGCGTTGTCGAGCGGGTTGTTCTGGTCGACGTGGGCTCCGATGCGCATGTCCCGAGCCTAGCCGCGCCCTGTGACAGCCGGGCCGCGACGGCTCGGCCGCCTCGGCCGCCTCGGCCGCCTCGGCCGGGACGCGGGCCGCACCCGTCCCGGCCGGCGGCGGGTCAGATGGAGAAGCCTCCGTTGCTGAGGGCGAAGCCGGCGCCGATGAAGGAGGCGACCATGCCGATCACGTTCAGCCAGCGCTCGTTGGTCGTCGCCGAGATCATCTGGGAGTAGAGGGCGACCGGAAGGCCGATGACGCCGAGGACCGCGCCGGGGAAGTGGGTCGCCGGGATCCAGCCCAGGATGAGGGCGGCGATCCCGATGGTGACGGCGGCCACGGCCAGGACGTCCTGATACCGGTGGGACTCGGGCTTGGCCTCGGTTCGGGTGGTCGGCTGCGTGCCGGTTGCCTCCTGCGGCATCGGGATCTCCTCCAGGTCGTATCCCGCGCGTGGGGCGCATGGTGAACGCGGGACCGGGCGGGCCATGCGGGTAAGGAATTCCCATCCAGAGGGAAGATCAACCAGCGCGGGCGAGCGGAAAATGTCGGCGGCACCCGGTACTGTCGAACATGGATTCGAGAAGACCGGCTCGGGTCCGGCCCCCGAGGGGAAGCGGGGGAGAGCAGGAGGTGCACACCGTGACGAAAGCGGAGTTGGGGCTCATCGGTGACGCGGAGCTCGTGGAGGAGCTGTCGCTGCTGACGACCCAGACCGCCCGAATGCGCGCCCGCATGGCCGACATCATGGCCGAGCTGGAGCGCCGCCGCTGCAGCAAACCCGTCCACCCGGGCCAACGCCGGCGCCACTGACGGCCGGCTCCGCGCCCGGCGGACGTCCGGCGAACGCCCGGCGGGCGCTCGACCGGCGCTCAGCTGCGGGGAACCGGCTCGTACGCTGCCGACTTGTTGGTAGCCTGTACCGGTCTCGCGGCAGGCGCACCCGGCGATCCGGGGTCCGGCGCCGCCGCGGGGGACGCAACAGCCCTCCTGTCACGGAGAGACCGTGACCGCATCAGTCCAGAGGAGGTAGGGACACAGCATGCGTCGTTACGAACTCATGACCATCCTCGACCCCGCCATCGACGAGCGCACCGCCAGCGCCGCGCTCGACCCGTTCCTGAAGGTCGTCCGGGACGGCGGCGGCAGCGTGGAGAAGGTCGACGTCTGGGGCCGCAAGCGCCTGGCGTACGAGATCCAGAAGAAGTCCGAAGGCATCTACGCGGTGATCGACCTGTCGGCCGAGCCTGCCACGGTCAAGGAGCTCGACCGGCAGCTCAACCTGAGCGAGTCGATCCTCCGCACCAAGGTCATCCGCCCCGAGGTCCACTGAGCCGGGCTCAGCCCTCTAAGCAGCCGGAGCGAGCCCCATGGCAGGCGACACCGTAATCACGATCGTCGGGAACCTCGTCGAGGACCCGAATCTCCGCTTCACCCCGAGCGGCCAGGCGGTCGCGTCCTTCCGCATCGCCTCGACCCCGCGGTTCTTCGACCGCCAGTCGAACGACTGGAAGGACGGCGAGGCCCTGTTCCTGACCTGCAACGTCTGGCGGCAGGCCGCCGAGAACGTCGCCGAGACCCTGCAGCGCGGCATGCGGGTCATCGTGCAGGGTCGCCTCAAGCAGCGGTCGTACGAGACCCGCGAGGGTGAGAAGCGCACCGTCTTCGAGATCGAGGTCGACGAGGTCGGCCCGTCGCTGCGCAACGCCACCGCCAAGGTCAACAAGACCCAGCGGCAGGGCGGCGGTGGCGGCGGTTTCGGCGGCGGTGGCGGCCAGGGCGGCGGTTTCGGCGGTGGCGGCGGCCAGGACGGCGGCTTCGGAGGCGGCGGCCAGCAGGGTGGCGGCGGCTTCGGAGGCGGCCAGCAGGGCGGCGCTCCCGCCGACCCCTGGGCCACCGGCGGCGGCGGTGGCGGCGGCTACTCCGACGACCCGCCGTTCTAACCCAACATCCAGTACACGTCCATTCCCGCGTGAGCGGGGCTCTCCCAAAGGAGCACCACGATGGCGAAGCCACCTCCCCGCAAGCCGAAGAAGAAGGTTTGCGTTTTCTGCCAGGAGAAGATCTCCTACGTCGACTACAAGGACACGGGCCTGCTGCGGAAGTTCATCTCCGACCGCGGCAAGATCCGTGCTCGGCGGGTGACCGGCAACTGCACCCAGCACCAGCGGGACGTCGCCACGGCGATCAAGAACGCCCGCGAGATGGCGCTGCTGCCGTACACCAGCACCGCGCGCTGAGGCCGGGGGTATAGATCATGAAGCTCATCCTGACCCAGCAGGTCTCCGGGCTCGGCGAGCCCGGTGACGTCATCGAGGTCCGCGACGGCTACGGCCGCAACTACCTCGTCCCCCGCGGATTCGCCATCAAGTGGACCCGCGGCGCCGAGAAGGAGATCGACTCCATCAAGAAGGCGCGTTCGGCCCGCGAGATCGCGACGGTCGAGCACGCCAAGGAGGTCGCCGACCGGCTCGGCGGCCTGCGCGTCACACTGCGCACCCGCACCGGCAGCAACGGCCGCCTGTTCGGCGCCGTGACCGCCGCCGACATCGCCGAGGCGGTCAAGGCCGCCGACGGCCCCGACCTGGACCGCCGCCGCATCGAGATCGGCAACCCGATCAAGACCGTCGGCACCCACCGGGTCAGCGTGCGCCTGCACAGCGACGTCGCCGCCACGATCGACGTCAACGTCGTCGAGGCCTGACGGCACGCATCGAACGGCCCCCGGAGCTCGATCCGGGGGCCGTTCGCATGCCCGCGCCCGCGTCCGTCCGCCGGCGGGTGCCTCTCGATAGCGCAATCTCTCTCACAAGGGGAGGGTGAGCGGCGTCCAATGCGGGGCATAGCAGGCTGGGTTTCATGTGAAACGTCCCTGAACCTCCCTGTGTTTGGGTGATCAACCGAGCGGCCATGACGTTCCGTGATCAGTTGATCGCCCGGACGAAGGGGGACGGTGTTGATCGCGCATTCGGGGGACGGCGCGGACGACCGGGGCGGGTACGGCCGGCCGGTGACGCGCCGGGCGGTCATCGGCGGGGTGGCCGGGGCGGGCCTGGTGGAGATGCTGTCCATGGCGTCGCCCCTCCAGAACGGGGCCATGGCGGACGAGCGGCTCGCGGGCGCCGCCGACCGCGCCCTGTTCACGGCTGAGGTCCCGCACGTCTACACGCGTGCGCAGTGGAAGGCGAGCCCGCCCAGGCGGCGGGCGAAGGTCCGTCGCCGGGCGCCGGACCACATCATCGTCCACCACACCGCCACGGCGAACTCCGGCGACCGGTCGCTCGCCCACGCGTTCGCCCTGTCGCGGTACATCCAGCACTTCCACATGAACAAGAACGGCTGGGACGACACCGGCCAGCAGCTCACCATCAGCCGGGGCGGCATCGTGATGGAGGGCCGCAACCGCAGCCTGAGGGCGATCCGCGCGGGCGACCTCGCGGTCGGCGCGCAGGTCCTGCACCACAACGACCACACGATCGGCATCGAGAACGAGGGGACGTACACGTCGCGCGCGGTGCCCGGCAGCCTGTGGAGGTCGCTCGTCGAGGTGTGCGTGTGGCTGTGCCGGGAGTACCGCCTCGACCCGTCCGAGGCCATCATGGGGCACCGCGACTACAACAACACGTCGTGTCCGGGCGACAGGCTCTACGCGCGGCTGCCCGAACTCCGCAGGGAGGTGGCCGCCCGGCTGGAGGGCGCGCCGGGGCCGGGCAACGCGACCGAGGACCAGGGCCTGCCGCTGCTTCCGTCCCTCGACGACCTGACCTGAGCCTTCTCGGCCTGCGCGGAGGACGTCCGGGCCCGCGGGGTCACGTGTCCGGCGTGGTGTAGCGGGTCCGGCGGCGGGCTATCTCGGGGTCGATGCCCTCGATCAGGGACCAGATGCCCGCCACCCGTTCCACGAGGGTCTCCGGAGGCAGCCCGGCCAGGCCCTCGGCCGCCAGGTCGTCGATCGCCTGCGTCAGCCGGGCCATCCGCTCGCCATGCGTGGAACACATGTTCGAATAGTAGCGGGTGGGGTCCGCGGTGCGGGTGCGATTCGCCGAACCAGAACAGAACGGCTAGCGGACGGCGCCGGTGACCATCCAGCGGTCGCCGCGGGCGCGCAGGCCCAGGGTGAGCATGCGGGTCAGCATCCACAGGCCGATCGCGGTCCAGAGCCCGACGAGTCCGGCGTCCGCCCGGTAGAGGACGATGGCGGCGGGCAGGAAGACGGCGGTCGCGATCAGCGTCGTCACGGCCAGGTAGGCGCCGTCCCCGGCACCGATCAGGATGCCGTCCAGGACGAACACCACCCCGGCGACCGGCTGCAGCACCGCGACCAGCAGCAGTGAGGCGAGCAGCAGGTGCCGGACGTCGCCGTCCGAGCTGAACAGGCCGGGCAGCCACGGGCGCACCGCGAGGATGACCAGCCCGAACACGATGCCGCAGCCGACGCCCCACCAGATCATCCGGCGCGTGACGGCGCGCGTGCCCGTGACGTCGGACGCGCCCAGGTAGCGTCCCGTGATGGCCTGCCCGGCGATCGCGATGGCGTCGAGCGCGAACGCCAGCAGCGTCCACACCTGGAAGCCGACCTGGTACGCGGCGATCTCCGGGTCCCCCATGCGGGCGGCGATCGACGTCCCCACGATGAGGACGATGCGGAGCGCGGCCGTCCGCACCAGGAGGCCGAAGCCCGCCGTGGCGGACGTCCGCAACCCGTCCAGATCGGGGCGGACCGGGGCCCCGTGGCGCCGCGCCGCCCGCAGCACGACGGCCACGTAGACGGCCGCGCTGCCCGTCTGCGCGAGGACGGTCCCCCAGGCCGAACCGGCGATCCCCCACTCAAGGACGATCACGAACAGCGCGTTGAGCAGCAGGTTCACCGAGAACCCGCCGATGGAGACGAGGAGGGGGGTGCGCGTGTCCTGCAGGCCGCGCAGGACGCCGGTCCCGGCGAGCACGACCAGCATCGACGGGATGCCGAACAGGCTCACCCTGAGGTAGGTCTCGGCGTACGGGGTCACGACGGGGGACGCGCCGAACGCGTCCACGGTCCACGGGACCAGCGGCCAGCCGACGGCGATCAGGACCGCTCCGATGGCGACCGCGAGCCACATCCCGTCGATGCCCTGCCTGATCGCGGCCCGCGTGTCCCCGGCGCCGATCTGCCGCGCGACCCCGGCCGTGGTCCCGTAGGCGAGGAACACGCACAGGTAGACGAGCGTGCTCAAAGCCTGGCCCGCGACCCCGAGGCCGCCGAGCTGAGCGGTGCCGAGATGCCCGACGATCGCCGAGTCGGACAGCAGGAACAGGGGTTCGGCGACGAGCGCGCCGAAGGCCGGCACGGCCAGGCGCAGGATCTCGCGGTCGTGCGCGGTCGCGAGCCGCCGGGAAGTCGTCACCGCGCCGAGGGTACCACCGTGTAATTTTCCTAAGAACTTCAAGCCTTACATGGCCGTGCGCGGTCGACTTTCTTTCCCACACAGGCGGTGGACGAGGTTACCGCAGGTCAGCGCATGGATGTGGACATCGTCCACGGAGAATCCACAGAGTTGTCCACAGGTCGTGCACAACCGGAACGGCGTGTCTGCACAGGCACTCCACAGGCTTGTCCACAGCCTGCTTTGCTCATGTCGGCGCGGGCTCGCGAGAATGTCCGACGCGTCAGGTAGACGTGAGGGACGGTCGGCGACGGGGGCCGCCGGCGGCCGAGACGAAGGGGGTGCGACGGTGAGCGTGGCCGATATCGGACCGCAGGAGCACGAGTTCGAACGCACCCCGCCGCACGACATCTCGGCGGAGCAGGGCGTCCTCGGCGGCATGCTGCTCTCCCCGGACGCCATCGCCGAGGTCGTCGAGCTGCTGCGCACGCCCGACTTCTACCGTCCCGCGCACCAGATCATCTACGACGTCATCCTCGACCTGTACGGCCGGGGCGACCCGGCCGACGCCGTCACGGTGGCGGGCGAGCTCACCAAGAACGGCGAGATCGCCCGCATCGGCGGCGCCCCCTACCTGCACACCCTGATCTCCCTGGTGCCGACCGCGGCCAACGCCGGGTACTACGCGAAGATCGTCCACGAGCGGGCGATCCTGCGCCGCCTGGTCGAGACCGGCACCCGCATCGTCCAGATGGGCTACGCCGCCGACGGCGCCGACGCCGACGAGGTCCTCGACCGCGCCCAGGCCGAGGTCTTCGCCATCGCCGAGAAGCGCGCCGGCGAAGACTACGTCGCCCTGTCCGAGATCATGCCCGGAGCCCTGGACGAGATCGAGGCGATCGGCAGCCGCGGCGGCCAGATGGTCGGCTGCCCCACCGGCTTCGCCGACCTCGACGCCCTGACCAACGGCCTGCACCCCGGCCAGATGATCGTGGTCGCCGCGCGCCCTGCCATGGGCAAGGCGCTGAGCGTCGATGCGCCGCTTCCCACCCCGCTGGGGTGGACGACCATGGGCGAAGTGTCCGTTGGCGATCAGCTGATCGGGGCCGACGGCAAGCCGACCCGGGTCGTGGCCGCGACCGAGGTGATGCACGACCGCCCCTGCTATGAGGTCGAGTTCTCGGACGGCGAGATCATCGTCGCCGACGCCCAGCACCAGTGGCGTACCACGGCGAGGGACGCCGTAGGCCGGATCTCGGAGCACGCGTCGCTGCTCGCCGATGACGCCGGTCTGGGCGAGCCGGCACTGGCCGAAGCCGTCGCCGAAGCTCTCATCCGTCCGAGGGAGCCTTTCCGCGACACCGTGTCCCGCACCCGCACGACCAGCGACGTCGGAGCGGCCGGAGCGGCCGGAGCGGGCGGTCGCACTGCGGCGGACGTCGGCAGCGCGATCTCTGAAAGGCACGACGGCCAGATCGGACGATTCGGGCTCGGGATCATGTCGGTTCCGAGACTGCCTGCGGACGAGGCGGAACACTTTCACGACTCACGCGCTTCCACCGGTACGGGCGGAGGCCCTCGCACGGCGTCGTCCGGGAACGGTGGTCCGGTGGCCGGGGGCCGCCGCGGCCCGACCGACCGCCCCGAGGTCCGGACGACCGAGGAGATTTACGCGACGCTGCGGCATGAGTCGCGTCCCGTCCATGCCGTGGAGGTCGCCGCCGCCTTCGACCTGCCCGAGGCCGAGCTGCCCGTCGATCCCTACGTCCTCGGTGTGTGGCTCGGCGCCGGCGAAGAGGACGGCAGCATCACCTGCATGGACGGCGAGGTCATCGCCCAGATCGAGGCGACGGGCCAGCAGGTCGTCCCGGAGCCGGTCCCCGGCTGCTACCTGCTGCCGGGAACGCACCATCACCTCGGCGTCCTCGGCCTGCTGGACGGCGGGGACGTCCCGTCGTGCTACCTGCGAGCGTCCGCGGCCCAGCGCCGCGCCCTGCTGGCGGGGCTGCTCGACGTCCGCGGGCACGTGTCCGCCGACGGACGCGTCGACCTCGCCTTGTCCTCCGGACGGCTCGCCGCGGCTGTGCGTGAACTCGTCCTCAGCCTCGGCCACCGGGCCGAACCGGCGAGGAGCCCGGGCGAGGAGGGCGTGCACGAGGTCGGCTTCACGCCCGCCGGGACGGTGTTCCGGCTGCCCCGCAAAGCGGCCCGTCAGCGCACGCACGTCCATCCGACCACGCGGGTGCGGTACATCGTCGACGTGCGGCCCGTGGAGAGCGTGCCGGTGCGGTGCGTGCAGGTCGACAACGACGACCACATGTACCTGGCGGGCCGGTCGTGCATCCCGACGCACAACTCGACGCTCGCGCTCGACTTCGCCCGTGCCGCGTCCATCAAGCACGGCCTGACCTCGGCGTTCTTCAGCCTGGAGATGGGGCGGAACGAGATCACGATGCGGCTGCTGTCCGCCGAGGCGCGGGTGGCGCTGCACGCGATGCGGTCCGGCACCATGCAGGACGAGGACTGGACCCGCCTCGCCCGCCGCATGAGCGAGGTCGCCGAGGCGCCGCTGTTCATCGACGACTCGCCCAACATGTCGATGATGGAGATCCGCGCGAAGTGCCGGCGCCTCAAACAGCAGCACGACCTGCGGCTCGTCATCATCGACTACCTGCAGCTGATGACGTCCGGCAAGCGTGTGGAGAGCCGCCAGGTCGAGGTCTCGGAGTTCTCCCGCTCGCTGAAGCTCCTCGCGAAGGAACTGGGCGTCCCGGTCATCGCACTGTCGCAGCTCAACCGAGGCCCGGAGCAGCGAACCGACAAGAAGCCCATGGTGTCCGACCTCCGCGAGTCGGGTTCCATCGAGCAGGACGCGGACATGGTGATCCTGCTGCATCGCGAGGACGCCTACGAGAAGGAGTCGCCGCGCGCGGGCGAGGCCGACCTGATCGTGGCCAAGCACCGTAACGGTCCGACCGCCACCGTCACCGTCGCGTTCCAGGGCCACTACAGCCGCTTCGTCGACATGGCCCAGTAACCGTCTCCAGCCGGCGCGCTGTCGCCGCCCCAACGCCACGCTCCCCGCTCCCAGGTCGGCGGGCGACGGCCGAGCGGCGGGGTTTGTGGGGACGTCGCCGGTACCAGGTGCCGGTCAGGTTGTGGGGGTCTGGCGGGCAGCGCGGCGATTGAGGATGGCGATGGCCTGTTCGCACCAGCGGAGGTTCTCGCGTTCGAAGGCCAGGCCGCGCATCAGGGTCAGGTAGGGGCCGATGCGGTCGGCGGTGGCGAGGTAGTCGGCCTCGGTGCGGCCGTCCAGCATGCGGGCGCGGAGGCGTTCGAAGCGGGCGACCTTGGACTCGGCCCAGGTCATGCGTTCACGGATGGCGTTCATGACTGCCTCGGTGTCGCCCGCGTCGATCGCCTGGACCTGGACCATGAGCTCTTCGCGGATCGCGCCGGGACGCGGCGGGGTCGCGGTGAAGTCGTGCAGGGCGCGGCGACCGGCGACGGTGAGGGAGAAGAGCCGTTTGTTGGGACGGCGTTCCTGCTGGACGACGCGTGCCTGGATCAGGCCGTCGCCCTCCATCTTGTCCAGTTCCCGGTAGAGCTGCTGCGGGGTGGCCATCCAGAAGTTGGCGACCCCGGCGTCGAAGCTCTTCGCCAGGTCGTATCCCGATGCCTCGCCCTCCAGGAGCGTGGCCAGGACCGCGTTGCGCAGCGACATGGCTCAGAGCCTAGCCGCGGTTATAGGTGTATTGACCATTAATCAACTTTGTGACTATGCCCACGTCGCCCAACCCTGGACGAGTGATGGAGGGCACGATTACTGTCATCCGCACCTAGTCAACTAGTTTCATATCGGGGGCGCTCCCATGCATCCGTTCCGACGCGCCGTGGAGGCCGGTGACGTCTCGGCCCTGGAGTCACTGTTCGCCGAGGACGCCGTGTTCACGAGCCCGGTGGTGTTCAAGCCGTACGCGGGGAAGGCGATCACCGCGGCGATCGTGCGGGGCGCGGCGCGGGTGTTCGGGGACATCCACTACGTGCGGGAGATCGTCAGCGCGGACGGACGCGACCACGCGCTCGTGTTCAAGGCCACGGTGAACGGGCTCCAGGTGCACGGATGCGACTTCCTGCACCTCGACGAGGACGGCCTGATCGACGACCTCACCGTCATGGTCCGCCCCCTGTCGGCGGCCAAGGCGCTCGCCGAGGCGATGGGCGCGCAGTTCGACCAGATCCACCGCGAGGTCGCAGCCGCCCAGGCCACGGTGCCGGAGCCCCAATAGCGCCGACACGGCGGTGTGCGAGGCGGCGATCGGCGCAGCCGCGCGGCAGCGCTTGAGGCCGCGGTGGCGCAGCGGAGTAGCGCGCGAGACACCGGCGCGCGAGGCCCAGTGGTGGGCCCGTGCTGGCGCCCGGGGCGGTGGCGTGAGTGCGTGCAGCCGTAGTGGCGCGTCCGGTTGGGTGCGGGGTCGTCAGCGGGCGGGGCGGTCGAAGATCAGCTCGCGGCCGTCTTCGTCGTCCCACTGCTCGCCGGTGTGGACGAAGCCGTGGCCTGCGATCGTGGCCAGGGACGCCGCGTTGTCGGGCCGGATCGTCGCGCGGACGGTCGTGACGGACGGTTCGGCGGCGGCGCGTTCCAGGAGGGCGGCGAGCATCGCCCGCGCGTAGCCCCTGCGCCGGTGGGCCGGGTCGACGGAGTAGGCGACCGAGACCGTTCCGCTCGCGTCCGGCGCGCCGTGGAAGCCGGCGTGGCCGACGACCACGCCTTCGGGTTCGGCGACGGCGGCCCGGACGATCCAGGAGGCGTGGGACGGGTCGCGGGCGAGCTGGGCGAGGCGGAACCGCCAGAGCGACTTCGCCTCGTCGGTCGTGAAGTAGTCGGTGAGGGGGACTCCTGCGGCGGAGCCGGCGCGGGCCAGGTCTCCGTCGAGTAGCGCGGTCATCGCGTCCTGAGGCAGTTCGACGAGCCGGATGGCGGGTGGCATAGGCGGTTCCTTCCGAGGTGGGCGCCCAAGCGTACGGGTCGGGCGCCGGCCGCCCATAGCGAATTTCCGCCGGGTTGTTGGTGTAGCCAACGATGCGTTAGTGTTGGCCTAGCCAATGTTGGCATATCCAATGAATGGAGCGGTCATGGACGACCACCGACAGCTGTCCGCGCTGGTCACCCGCCTCGGACGGTGGCTGGACGGCGAGAGCCCCGGCGACGGGCGGGCCCTGTTCACCGAGGACGCGGAGGCGCACACCCCCGGCGGCGTCGCGAAGGGCCTCGACGCCCTCATCGAGCAGGCGCGCCGCAACCACACGGTGCCGACGCAGCACTTCATCACCGATCGCCTCGTGGATGTGGACGGCGACAGGGCCGCGATCAGCGCGAACCTTCTCGTCGTCTTCGCGCACGAGGGCGGGCCGCGCCTGCTGGGCGAGCGCTACGACCTGGAGGCCGCCCGGACGGACGGCGGCTGGCGCCTCTCACGCGTCCAGGCCAGTCCGGTCTGGGAGGTCGCGAAAGCCTGAGCCTCCGTCTGGACCGCCCGCACGGGGCGTTGACCGGACGGACGGCATGCGCCGCGCCCGTGATGAGGATCGTCTGCTGATCGATGGGACGCATGCCGTCCATCCTGCTCGGCGCGCACGGTAACCAGGGTTCGTGCAGCCGGTGTCCCGACTGCCAGGCTCTCGCTAGGGGCGGCCGAAGAACTCCTGGACGAGCTTCACGAACTCGTCCGGCCGTTCCATCATCACCACGTGCCCGCTGTCGAGTTCGGTGTACTCGCTGCCCCCGATGCCCTCGGCCAGCTCCCGGTGATTCTCGACCGGGACGGTCAGGTCCCGGGTGCAGCCGACCACCAGCGTCGGCGCCTCGATCTTCGGGAGCAGGCGCCGGATGTCGAGCCGCCCGACGAGGTCGAGCTGGCGCAGCATCCCGTCCGTGGGGCGCATGAAGCCGTGGAACTGCTCGACGGCCTCATGCCCGAACTCGTTGAGGAAGGGGCGGCTGTAGGCGGTGACCGTCCCGAGCCGTCCGAAGCCCTCCGGGCTGCCGGCCAGGCTGGTCCAGAGGGTGAAGAGCTGCCGGAGGTACTCGTCGCGGCCGTCCACGAGGCCCGCGACCGGCATCAGGCGCCGGACGAGGTCGGGGCGCAGCGCGGCCGCGGCGGCGGCGGTCGGCGCGCCCAGCGAGAAGCCGAGCAGGTCGACCGGGCCGGTGCCGAGGTCCTCGATCACGGCGATGACCTGGGCGGCGAGCGCCTCGATGGTCAGCGGCGCGCCGTCGTCCTCGGCGGGGTCGGAGCCGGCGAGGTCGGGCAGGACGACGGTGTTGCGGTCGGCGAAGCGGTCAACGAGCGCGTCCCACATGACCGAGCCGGGGCCCGCTCCGTGGACGAGGACGAGGGCGGGGCCGGAGCCCTCCGTGCGGTAGGTGATCCGGGCGTTTCCAACGGTCAGGTTCGTCATGCCGGTGAGGCTGCCAGCGCTGCGCCCGCATGAGGAGCGGACCGCTCTGGCTAGGACAAGCGATCCCAGTCTCAGGCCGGGAGGAGGACGGATCATTGAGGCATGGACATGAACCGCCGCGACCTCGCCGACTTCCTCCGCCGCTCGCGGGAGCGGCTGCGCCCGCAGGACGTCGGCCTGGCGGCGGGTCCGAGGCGCCGCACGCCGGGACTGCGCCGCGAAGAGGTGTCGCAGCTCGCGGGCATGTCCGCCGACTACTACATGCGCCTTGAGCAGGCCCGCAGCCCGCAGCCGTCCGCCCAGCTGCTCGGCGCGCTCGCCCGTGCGCTGCGGCTGACCGCGGACGAGCGCGACCACCTGTTCCTGCTCGGGGGGCACCGTCCGCCCGCGGGCCCGTTCGCGGGCGAGCACGTCCGGCCGGGGCTGCTCCACCTGCTCGACCGGCTGGCCGAGACGCCCGCGCAGATCATCGGCGATCTCGGTGACCTGCTCGCGCAGAACGCCATGGCCGAAACCCTTTTCGGCTGCGTCTGCACCGTGGCCGAGGGAGACCGCAACATCGTCTGGCGGTGGTTCACCGACCCGTTCGTCCGGGCGGCGTATCCGCCGGAGGAGCACGACGACTACAGCCGCCTGCACGTCGCCGACCTGCGCGCCGCCGTCGCCCGCCGCGGCTCCGACGAACCGGCGCGGACGCTCGTCCGGCGGCTCCGCGCGGCGAGCGAGGAGTTCGGCCGGCTCTGGGACCGCCATGAGGTCGCCGTCCGCCGCACCAGCCGGATGAGGGTCGTGCACCCCGAGGTCGGGCCGATCGAGTTCGACGCGGAGGTCCTGCTCACGCCCGCCGAGGACCAGCGGCTCGTCGTGTTCACGCCGCCGCCCGGCACCGCGACGCTCGACGCCCTCGCCCTCCTCCGGGTCATCGGCCCCGAGACCGCCCACCGGAGCCACATCTGAGTCAGGAGGACGGGACCAGCCGCCACAGGGACGTCGTCTCTGCGGCGCGGGCCGCGTGGAGCGGGTCGTCCGGGTCGGCGGCGCGAGGGTGGACGGGCTTGGTGTCGAGCCTGCCGGCGACCCGCAGGCCGGACGACTCGAACAGCGCGTGCAGGTCGTCGCGGGTGCGGAGCCCGAGGTGCTCGGCCAGGTCGGACAGGATGAGCCAGCCTTCGCCGTCCGGTTCCAGATGGTCTGCGAGGCCGGTGAGGAAGCCGCGGAGCATCCGGCCGGACGGGTCGTAGACGGCGTGTTCGAGGGGTGAGCTGGGCTTGGCGGGCACCCAGGGCGGGTTGCACACGATGAGCCCGGCACGTCCGTCCGGGAACAGGTCGGCTTGGACGACATCGACCTTCACGTTGAGGCGGTCGACGTTCTCTTGGGCGCAGGCGAGCGCGCGCGGGTCGAGGTCGGTGGCGACCACGTTCTCCACACCGCGGCGCGCCAGGACCGCCGCCAGGACGCCTGTGCCCGTCCCGATGTCGAAGGCGGTCTTCGTGGGGGGAAGTGGCGCTTCGCCGACCAGGTCCACGTACTCCCCTCTGACCGGGGAGAAGACACCGTAATGAGGATGGACCCGGTCGCCTCCCAGCGCGGAGATGGGGACGCCCTTCTCGCGCCACTCGTGGGCGCCGATCAGCCCGAGCAGTTCACGCAGTGAGGTGACGTAGGGCTGGTCGTCCGGCCCATAGACCTCCGTACAGGCGTCCTGGACGGACGGTGCCCGACGCAGCGGGATCACGTGTCCCGGGTCGAACGGTATGAGCACCATGCCGAGCGTCCGCGCGCGCTGGGCCCGGGCCTGACGGTGAAGGTGGAAAGCCTGAACCGGGGACGGTTCTGGCTTTCCCCTCCGTCTGCGTGGCGGACGGTCGATGCGGCGCGCCATCGCCTGGAGGAGCTGGCGCGCGTTCTGGTAGTCGCCGCGCCACAGCAGCGCGGTGCCTTCGCAGGCCAGCCGGTAGGCGTCGTCCGCGCGGGTCTCGTCGTCGGCCACCGCGACGCGGCGCGGCGGCGGCGCGCCGTTCTCGGACCGCCAGCGGACGCGATGGTCCCGGCCGTCCTCCCGCCAGGAGATCTCGTCCACAGGAGTACGGTATCCGGCGTGCGCCTGCCTGGTTCTTTGCATGTCCTGAACGAGTGCCCCGCCTTCCTCCTGGAGGTCGTGGCCATCGTCGCGCTCGCGTGGTGGGGGTTCACGACCGGCGGCAACATGCTGCTCAACATCGTCCTGGCGACGCTGGACCGTGAAGCGCACTTCCGTGTGGCCTCCTGAGGCCATGCGTCACTGAGGCCGCCCGACGACCGCTTGGGTTACGGTTGTCCGCACTTATCCGGGCGGGAGATGCGGGGCCACGCCACCACCCGCCTGGACGCGCTGACGGCCTGACTCGACCCCCGGGTACGGCCGCGTCACCCCGGAGCGGCCGTGCGGGGATCGGCGAGGTCGGCGCTGGAGCGGCAGGTGGACGTCTCGGCCAGCGTGCGCAGGGCCGCCTCCGAGGGCGAGCCCGGTTCGGCCGCGTAGAGCATCAGGCGGCTGAGGTCGGGGTCGCCGGGAAGGTGCAGGGTCTCGTACCGCAGGACGAGCCGTCCCACCTCCGGGTGGTCGATGCGGGCCTCGCCGTGCGTCAGATCGGCGACATGGTGCGCCGACCACATCCGGTGGAACTCGGGGCTCCGCTCCCGCAGGCAGTCGATGACCGCGCGCAGGCCCGGGTCATCCGGGTCCTGGGCGGAACGGAACCGGAGATAGGCGGCGTTGCGTGCGGCCACCGTCGGCCAGTTGGCGCCCAGCCGGGCCTTGTAGTCGTCGTTCAGGTGGATCTGGTGCGACCAGGTCCGCTCGTCCGCCGGGACGCTCGCGAGGTCGACGAACACGGCGGCGGTGAGCCGGTTCCAGGCGACGACGTTCGTGTGATGGCCGACGACGTACGCGGGCGCGTGCGTGATCGAGTCGAGCAGGTGCTGGAGCGGTGCCCGCAGGCGCGGCGGTCCGCCGCCGGGCGTCCGGCGCGGCGGATGCGCGAGACGGTGCAGGTGGGCGCGCTCGTCGCCGTTCAGCCGCAGCGCCCGCGCGACCGCGTCCAGGACCTCGGCGGACACGCCGTCGGCCGTCCCCTGCTCCAGCCGGATGTAGTACGCGACGCTGACGCCGGCGAGCTGCGCGAGCTCCTCCCGCCGCAGCCCGGGCACGCGCCGCCGCGTCCCGTAGGAGGGGACGCCGGCGTCCTCGGGCCGCAGCCGCGCCCGCCGCGACTTCAGGAATTCGCCGAGCTCACCGTTGCGCGCCATGCCGCCGAGGCTATCCGGCCAGTTTCGCGGCGATATCGCCGTTGCTGGTGGTCAGGTCGAGCGTGTAGCGCACGGAGCAGCGCGAGCCGCAGCCGCGCAGCTTCAGCACACGTCCGCCATCCCTCGCAGGTTCCTGAGCCTGCCACTGGGAGTAGTACGAATGAGCGGGGGCTGGGTAGGCGCGTCCTGGGCAGCGATGGTCTCCTGCATGACCGCACTCACCACCGCAGTCTCCGCTCCCGTCGAGCGGATGTCGTCGCGGCACAAGCTGGTACTGACCCTTCTTCTCGGCGCGCAGTTCATGCTCGCCATCGACTTCTCCATCCTGAACGTGGCGTTGCCCGTCGTCGGCAGTGGACTGGGCTTCAGCCTGGACGGCCTCCAGTGGATCGCCACGGCGTTCGCCCTCCCCGCCGCCGGTTTCACGCTCCTGTTCGGTCGCGTGGCCGATCTGTTCGGACGGCGCCGGATGCTGCTCGCAGGCATGGCTCTCTTGGCCGCAGGGTCCCTGGTCGGCGGGCTGGCCACGGCACCGGCGATGCTGCTGTTCGGGCGGGTTCTGCAAGGGCTGGCCACGGCGATCGCCACGCCGGCCGCCCTGTCGCTGCTCACCACGTCCTTCCCGGAAGGGCCGCTCAGGACGCGGGCGCTCGGGCTCAGCGGCGCGCTGATGTCGGCGGGGTTCACCGTCGGCGCGATCCTCGGCGGGGTGCTCACCGACCTGCTGAGCTGGCGCTGGGCCTTCCTGGTCAACGTGCCGGTCGCGGTGCTGATCCTCGCGGTCACGCCCGCGGTGATCACCGAGAGCCGGGCGCGGGACGGGGCGAAGCTGGACGTTCCAGGCGCGGTGACCGTCACCGGCGGCCTCCTCGCCCTCGTGTACGGGATCACGACGGCCGGAGCGCGCGGCTGGACCGCGCCCGCGATCGCCGCGCTCCTGGCCGCCGCCGCCCTGCTCGTCGCGTTCGTCCTGGTCGAGCGGCGCTCGCCGGCCCCGCTCGCGCCGGTGCACGTGCTGACCCGCCGGACCGTCACCTGGGGCAACGTGGGCGGATTCGTCGCCTTCGCCACCGAAACGTCGCTGGTGTTCCTGCTGACGCTCTACCTCCAGCAGGTCCTGGACTTCGCACCGCTCGCCACCGGCCTCGCGCTGGGCGTCCTCGGCGCCGGGACGTTCGCCGGCGGGGTCGCCGCTCCCCGGATCATGGGCCGGCTCGGCGGCCGGACGACGCTCGTCTCCGGGCTCGTCCTGCAGGCCGCCGCGACGGCCGCGCTGCTCGGTCTCGGCGAGTCGCGCGGCGGGCTCGGGCTGCTGCTCGCCGCCACCGCGATCGGGGGCTTCGGGAACCTCGTCGCGATCGTCGCGTTCATGGGGATCGCGACGTCCGGGCTGCCGGACGGCGAGCAGGGCCTCGCGACCGGCCTCGCGACCATGACGCAGCAGGTCGCCATCACCCTCGGCATCCCCGTGATGAGCGCGGTGGCCACCGCGAACACGTCCGTCCTCGGCGGCGTCCACGCCGCGACCGCGGTGAACGTCGCGATCGTCCTCGCCGGGGCGGCGCTCGTCCGCTCGTTCCTGCGCCGCACCTGAGAGGCAGCACCATGGATCTCGAACTCGACGGCAGGGTCTTCGTCGTCACCGGCGCGTCCGCCGGGATCGGCGAGGCGACCGCCAGACTGCTCGCCGGTGAAGGCGCGCACGTCGTCGGCGTCGCGCGCACCTCCTCCGACGTCGCCGCCGACCTCACCGACCCCGACGCCGCCCAGCGCGTGGTGGACATCGCCCTCGACCGGCATGGACGGCTCGACGGCCTGGTGAACAACGCCGGGGCGCTCGTGTCCCGGATCGGATTCCTCGACGTCACCGACGAGCAGTGGCACGCCACCTTCGAACTCAACCTCCACGCGGCCGTGCGCATGGCGCGCGCCGCGCTTCCCGCCTTGATCGACCAAGGGGCGGGAAGCATCGTCCACATCTCCAGCGAGGCCGGCCGTTTCCCTGACACGCCGCTGGTCGACTACGCGGCGTCCAAGACGGCCTTGCTGTCGGTGTCCAAGACGCTCGCGGGGGAGTTCGGCCGCTGCGGCATCCGCTCCAACGTCGTCACGCCCGGCCCTACCCGAACGCGACTGTGGGACGAGCCCGGCGGTTTCGCCGACCAGCTGGCCGCCCAGTACGGGCTGCCGGTAGAGGACGCCATCGAGCGGTTCGTCCGCGAGGACCGACGCCTTCCCACCGGACGTCTGGGCACTCCGCAGGACGTCGCACGGGTCATCGCCTACCTGCTGTCGCCCCTGGCCGTCCAGGTCACGGGCGCCGAATGGACGGTGGACGGCGGGGCGCTACGCCAGCTCTGAACGATCGGTGGCGTGCCGGACGGCCCCGGCACGCCACCGGCCGTCTCAGGCGGGCACCTTGTCGAGGAAGCCGTGGACGCGGTCGAAGCGGCCGTCATCGGTGAACACCGCCACGTCGAAACCGACGGCGACCGCCTCCCCGCCCTCAGGGCCGAGTTCCCAGGTGAAGCGGGCCACGTTGTGGTGGGCGTCCACGGCGCCCGCCGGACGGAACACAAAGTCGGGGAACTGCTGCTGCACGGCGCCGACGAACGCGTCGATCGCGTCCCGCCCCTCGGCCACACCGAGCGGATCGAGGTAGACCGGGTTCTCCGCCCACAGCTCGTCGATGGCCGCCCGCCGCGCGGCCGGGTCCGTCTCGTTCCAGATCGCCAGGTAACGCTCGACCCGCTGCTGAACATCGCTCATGTCATGACTCCCGTCGGATCACCCGGGTTCATCCCCCGGTGCCCACCACGCTGCCAGTGTCGTGCCGGAAGATCGATTACCTGGGACGTCATCCCCGGTCAGCCGAGCACCACCCCGCTCAGTGGACAGAAGCCACTCCACGTCTTCCCTCCCACTGTTCAAAGGGAAGACGTGGAGTGCCGTCGATGATGATGTCGTTTTCTCGCTAGTAAGGAGGTATCCCATCGGTGATGCTGGGGGCATGCACGAGGACGTGGAAAGGTGCGTGCGGGCCGTCCAGTCGAAGGACGCCCGTTTCGACGGATGGTTCTTCACCGGTGTGGTGACCACAGGGATCTACTGCCGTCCGAGTTGCCCCGTCGTCCCGCCCAAGCCCGAGAACATGCGCTTCTACCCCAGCGCCGCCGCAGCGCAGCAGGCCGGCTTCCGGGCCTGCAAGCGATGCCGGCCCGACACCTCCCCTGGCTCACCCGAGTGGAACCACAGGGCGGACGTCGTCGCGCGGGCCATGCGCCTCATCGCGGACGGTGTCGTCGACCGTGAAGGCGTGCCCGGCCTTGCGGGACGCCTCGGCTACAGCACACGCCAGATCGAACGCCAGCTCAACGCCGAACTGGGAGCCGGCCCACTCGCTCTGGCGCGGGCCCAGCGCGCTCAGACGGCACGCCTCCTCATCGAAACGACGCCCCTCCCGATGGGGGACGTCGCGTTCGCGGCGGGCTTCGCCAGCATCCGGGCCTTCAACGACACTGTCCGCGAGGTGTTCGCGCTCACTCCCACCGGGTTGCGGGACCGTGTCGTTAAGGGGCACCCACCCGCCGGCTCAGGGGCGCTCTCGCTGCGGTTGCCGTTCCGTGCGCCGCTCTGCCCGGACAACCTCTTCGGCCATCTCACGGCCACCGCCGTCCCGGGCGTCGAGGAATGGCGGGACGGTGCGTTCCGCCGCGCCATGCGCCTACCCCACGGGCACGGCATCGCGACCCTCCGTCCCCAGCCCGACCACGTCGCCTGCACGCTCGGCCTCACCGACCTGCGCGACCTCACCATCGCGATCAGCCGCTGCCGCTGGATGCTCGACCTGGACGCCGACCCCATCGCGGTGGACGACCTGCTCCGCGCCGACCCCGTCCTCGCCCCTCTGGTCGACAAGGCCCCTGGACGACGCGTACCCCGCACCGTGGACGCCCCCGAGTTCGCCGTACGGGCCGTCCTAGGGCAGCAGGTATCGACCGCCGCAGCCCGCACCCATGCGGCACGCCTGGTCACCGCCCATGGCGACCTCATAGACGACCCTGGCGGCGGCCTCACGCACCTCTTCCCGACACCGTCCGCGCTGGCCGGACTCGACCCGGAGGCGCTCGCGTTCCCCAAGACCCGCCGCACCACCCTTCTCTCCCTCGTCGACGCACTCGCGACCGGCGCGCTCGACCTCGGCGTAGGGAGCGACTGGGAAGAGGCCCGCGCGCGCTTGTCCGAACTACCGGGCTTCGGTCCGTGGACCGTCGAGACCATCGCGATGCGCGCCCTCGGCGACCCCGACGCCTTCATCCCCAGCGACCTCGGAGTCCGGGCCGCCGCCAAGACCCTCGACCTGCCGGCGACCCCGGCCGCCCTGACCCGACTGGCGTCCCGATGGCGGCCCTGGCGGGCCTACGCCGTCCAGTACCTGTGGGCCACGGGCGACCACCCCATCAACCTGCTTCCCGCACACTGAGGAACCCCATGCCTGCACACGTCGTCATCCACAGCCCCGTCGGCCCTCTCACCCTGGTCGCGACGGACGGCGCCCTGTCCGGGCTCTACATGGAGTTGCAGCGGCACCGTCCGTCCGAGGAGACGTTCGGCGCGCCCGCCGACCCGGACACCGAGCCCTTCGCGACAGCCGCCGCCCAACTCGCCGCGTACTTCGCCGGAGAACTGACCGAGTTCGACGTGCCGCTGCACCTTCACGGGACGCCCTTCCAGAAGCGCGTCTGGGCGGCACTCCAAGAGATCCCCTACGGCGAGACCATCACCTACGGCGAACTCGCCGCCGAACTCGGCAACCCGTCCGCGTCCCGCGCGGTCGGCCTCGCCAACGGACGCAACCCGGTCGGCCTCATCGTCCCCTGCCACCGCGTCGTCGGCTCCACCGGCTCGCTCACCGGCTACGGCGGCGGCCTCGACCGCAAGCGCCACCTCCTCGACTTCGAGCGCAAGACCCGCACCGCGACGCTCTTCTGACTGTTTGTCAGTGCCGGCGGCTAACGTGCGGGAGTAGACGTTGACCGTTGGAGGCTGATCGAGGTGGAGTTCCGAGTCGACAGGCAGACGCTCGCCGACGCCGTCGCGTGGGCGGCGCGGACGCTGCCGACGCGTCCCGCCCTCCCCGTCCTCGCGGGCATGCTCATCGAGGTCACCGACAAGGGCGAACTCACCCTGGCCGGGTTCGACTACGAGGTGTCCGCGCACGCCAGGGAGGACGCCGACGTCGCCGAACCGGGCCGCGTACTCGTCCCCGGCCGCCTCCTGTCGGACATCGTCCGGAACCTCCCCGCGCACCCCGTGGAGGTCTTCACGAAGGGCTCCGAGGTGGTGGTCCGCTGCGGCCCCGCCGAGTTCGGCCTGCTGACGATGCCCGTCGAGGACTACCCCACCCTCCCCGACCCGCCCGCCCGCGCCGGCACCGTCCCCGGCGACCTGTTCGCGACGGCGGTCGGCCAGGTCACCCCCGCCGCCGGACGCGACGAGACCCTGCCCATGCTCACCGGCGTCCGCATCGACATCGAGGGCGACACGATGTGGCTCGCCTGCACCGACCGCTACCGCATCGCCGCCCGCGAGCTGACCTGGTCGCCGGACGCCCCCGACTTCACCGCCGGCGTCGTCGTCCCCGCCCGCACCCTCGCCGACACCGCCAAGGCGATCAAGCGCGGCGCGGAGGTCGCCATCGACCTCGGCGGCACCGCCGACACCCTCATCGGCGTCTCCGGCGGCGGCCGCAGCATGACCAGCCGCCTCCTGGACGACCAGTACATCAACTACCGGTCCCGCCTCACCGGCACCTGGTCGTCCGTCGCCGAGATCCGCGTCGCCCCGTTCGTCGAGGCGATCAAACGCGCCGCCCTCGTCACCGAGCGCGGCACGCCCATCCGGCTCGCCTTCACCGCCGACGAGGTCCGGATCCGCGCCGCCACCGGCGACTCCGCACGCGCCAACGAGAGCGTCGGCGCGAGCCTCACGGGCGACGACATCGACATCGCCTTCGCCCCCCAGTACCTCCTGGACGGCCTCGCCGGCATCGACACCGAATACGCCCGCCTCGAATGCGCCGGCCCCACCAAGGCCGCGCTGCTCACCGCGATCCCCGACAAGAAGGACGACGAGGAGACCCCGGCCGAGACCGACACCGGCTACCGCTACCTGGCCATGCCCGTCCGCCTGACCAGCTGACCACTCCGCACCGTCGCCGCACACGTGCCGCTGACGGCGGCATCCCCTCACCGCCACGGCGCGGTGACCCGCGACCCGGCCGCGGCGTCCGTCGCGCTCGCCTTGGGAGCCCGACCCGACGGAGGACGGGCGCTAAAGGTCCAGGACGGCGAGGATGAAGCGGACCTCCTGCTCGCCGCCGTTCCCGTACGAGTGGGGGCGGTCGCCGACGAAGACGGCGGCGGCACCGGCCTCGACGAGGTCCGTCCGGCCGTCCACGCCGAGGGTCAGCGTGCCCTGCTGCACGTAGACGATCTCCTTGGTGCCCGGCACGTGCGGGTCGCTCTCCCGCGTCTCCCCGGGCTGGAGCACCCAGTGCCACAGCTCCAGCGAGGGCCGCGGGTCGCTGCCCGCCAGTAGCGTCCCCGTCCCGCCGTGCTCGCCCTCCCACAGGACGACGTGCCGCTCGGGCCGGAACATCCGTACCGGCGGCTCCTCCTCGACCTGCACGAGCCGCGTCAGGGGCACGCCGAGCGCGTCCGAAATGCGGATGAGCGTCCCCAGGTTCGGGTTGCCGCGGCCCTGCTCCAGCCCGACGAGCACGCCCTTGCTCACCCCGGCGCGCCCGGCCAGCTCGTCCAGGCTCCACCCGTGCCCGGCCCGCAAGGCCCGCACGGTCCGCGCCACGGCCTCCCCGATCGCCTCCTGCTCGCTCATCACCCTCCCGCGCCCGTCCGCGCGACCCCGGTGGCAAGGACGTGCGTCCTCCCCGCGTCGCTCCGCCGCACGATCAGTTTCTCGCAGACCCGCTCGGCGAGGGCGGCCGGGCGTCACGTCGTCGTTCATCCTTGGCCGCATCCATGGCCGGCCGGGGCTGGATGTCAGAGGCGCGGGGTGTTGGATGTCTGCGGTGGACCCGGCGCGCGGTCGGTATAGTGGTATGTCCATTACATTAAAGTGACCGTGGAGGATCGGGGATGCTGGAGCGGATTGCCGTGGACGAGGCGGTTCGGAAGCTGCGGCCCGACTTCGCCGTGCTCGTCATGACCGCCGAAGGGCTGGTGAACGGGGCCGGGGACCAGGCGTCGGAGGGCTGGCTCGCCGAGGCCGCCGGGAAGGCGGACGCCGCCGACCCGCACGTGGAGGCGTGGCGGGAGGCGTACCGGGCGTTCGGGGCCAAGCCGCAGCGGACGCGGCCGTCCGTGGACGCCCTGCTCCGGCGCGCCGACGCGCTCCCGTCCATCAACAGGGTCGTGGACGCCTACAACGCGGTGAGCATCGAGTACGCGCTGCCGATCGGGGGCGAGGACCTCGACGCCTACCGGGGGCCCGCGCGGCTGGTCAGGGCCACCGGGGACGAGCCGTTCGACGTGATGGCCGGCGGGGAGCCGGCCGTGGAGCACCCCGACGCCGGCGAGGTCGTCTGGCGGGACGACGCGGGCGTGACGTGCCGGCGCTGGAACTGGCGGCAGTGCGTCCGGACGCGCCTGACGGAGACCACGAAGAACGCCCTCTTCCTGCTCGAACGCCTGGAGCCGTACCCGATGGAGCGGCTGACCGAGGCGGGCGACCGGCTGGCCGGGCGGCTGCGCGCCATCACGCCGGACGTGCGGATCGAAAGCCGGCTGCTCGGCGGGCGGTGATGGTCACGCTCCTCGCGCTGAGCGCCGCGCTCGCGTACGGCGTCGCCGACTTCCTCGGCGGCACCGTGACCCGCAGGTCGACCGCGATCCGGGCGCTGACCTGGTGCGTCCCGATCGGCCTGGCGGTCGTGCTGGGGGCCGCGCTGCTCACCGGCGGCGACCCCCGTCCGCTGCCGATGACCTGGGGATTCGTGGCCGGGGTCGGCGGCGGCGCCGGGCTGATCACGTTCTACCGGGCGCTGGCCCGGGGGCCGATGAGCGTGGTGGCGCCCGTGTCCGCGCTGGCCGCCGCGGTCCTCCCGGTCGCCGTGGGCATCGCCAGGGGCGAGCGGCTGGACGCGTCCGTGCTGCTCGGCGTCCTGCTGTGCCTCGTGGCGATCGGGCTGGTCAGCATGGAGGCGGACGACGGGGCGGGGGCCGCGGCGACGCGTGCGCGCGGATGGCGGCGGGTCCTCGACTCGGGCCCCGTCATGGCCGGTGTCTCCGGTACCTGTTTCGGCGTCTTCTTCGTCCTGCTCAAGGCGGCCGGGGACGGCAGCGGGCTCTGGCCGATCGTCGGCGCGCGCCTGGGCAACCTGGTCATCGTCGCCGTCGCGCTGCTGTTTCTGGCGGTCCGCGGCGGTGACCGGGGCCCGCGGGTGTCGGGGCGGACGCTGATCGGGCTGGCGCTCCTGTCCGGGAGCCTGGACGCGGGCGCGAACGTCCTGTACTTCCTCGCCGTCCACGACGGCCTGCTCAGCCTCGCCGCGGTGCTCACGTCCCTCTATCCGGCGATCACCGTGCTGCTCGCGAGGGTCGCCTACAGCGAGCGTCTGCGCGCCGTCCAACGCGTGGGGCTGGCCGTCGCCGTGGCGGGTGTGGCGCTCGTCACGGTGGGTTGAGACCCCCGGAAGACCACAAGGGCCGCGATCTCGTATCGCGGCCCTCGGCGTAAGCGGTGGTGGTGGGATTCGAACCCACGGAAGCTTGCACTTCACACGCTTTCGAGGCGTGCGCCCTCGTCCACTAGGCGACACCACCGCGGGAGAGCCTACCTGACTCTGCGGTGCGTGAAGAACTCAATAAGCAGTGCGCCGCACTCGTCGGCCATCACCTCGGCGATGACTTCGGGCCGGTGGTTGAGCCGCCGGTCGCGGACGACGTCCCACAGCGACCCGACCGCGCCCGCCTTCGGGTCGACCGCGCCGTAGACGACCCGGTCGAGGCGGGCCTGGACGGACGCGCCCGCGCACATCGTGCACGGTTCCAGCGTGACGACCAGCGTGCAGCCCGACAGCCGCCACGTCCCGAGGGACGCCGCCGCCGCGCGCATCGCGACGATCTCCGCGTGCCCCGTCGGGTCGGACGAGCGCTCGCGGTCGTTGCGGCCGGTGCCGATGACCTCGCCGGACGCGTCCAGCACGACCGCGCCGACCGGGATCTCCCCGTCCTCGGCCGCCTTCCGCGCCTCCTCCAGCGCTCGCCGCATGGCCGGCGAGAACCCCGCGATCACCGGATCGGCGGCCCCGGTCGCCGGACCGCCCGAGCCGGGCGCCGGGTGGGCCCGGCCGGTCGCGGGGTCGCCGGGTGCGGGGGGCGTCGGGGGGCGGGGCGGGTCAGTCACGGAGGCGGTCGAACTCTTCGCCGAAGCCGGCGTGCTCGGCGACGGTGAGGAGGGCATCGCCGGGGAGGGCGCGCTCGCCGAGGTCGGTGAGGCGCTTGGCGTCGAGCCCGAGGTCTTCGAGGAGGGCCGGGTCGCCGCCGGAGTCGCCGTCCGGGACCTCGCCGACGAGCTGCTGGAACAGCGAGCCGAGCCGGTCCTCGCGGACGGTGGACACGTACGCGCGGGGCTCGTCCTCCCCGTCCAGCCGGACGATCGCGAACCAGTCGTCGTCCTGTTCGATCATCAGCAGCACCGGGTCGCCGTAGGACTCGACGGCGGCCTCCCGCATCAGGTCGGCGACGTCGTCGACGTGGTCCGCCTCGGCGAGCACGGCCTCGGTGCCGACCCAGCCCTGGGGGGTGTGGGCGAAGACGGCGGCGAAGTATGACACGTGCTCATTGTGACCCACGGGGTTGCCGCGGTCACACCCCTCGAGCCGGCGGAATCCGGGCACCGTCTGCCCGGCGACAGTCGTGAATAAACTTCGGGTTTTGTCCGGTGGCGGACGCCCCGGCGTCCTTCCCCCGCGTCCCACGGGTCCGGATACTGCACAGCGGTCCCCATCCGGGAGGAGAGCCATGGGCACGGACGAACTGACCAGGCGCGGGTTTCTCGCGGGGACGGCGGGCGCCGCGGCGATCCTCGCGACGAGTGCCGCCGGGGGGTCGTCCACCGAGGCCCACGCCGCGCAGCTCGCGATGGCGAAGCGCGCGCCCGTCGCCGAACTCCCCGATCCGGAGGAGTCCGGCATCGACCACATCGTGGTCGTGATGATGGAGAACCGGTCCTTCGACCACTACATGGGCTGGCTCCCGGGCGCGGACGGCCGCCAGGCCGGCCTCACCTTCACCGACGCCGAGGGCAACCCGCACGACACCCACCACTTGAAGGCGCCCTGGGGCTGCGGGTTCAGCGACCCCGACCACTCCTACGCGGGCGGCCGGATCGAGTACAACGACGGCCAATGCGACGGATGGCTGCGCGCCGGCGACAACGACGTGTTCTCCATCGGCTACTACGAGGGCCCCGACCTCGGGTTCCACGGCCACGCCGCCCTCGACTGGACGGTCTGCGACCGCTACTTCCCCGCCGTCATGTCGTCCACGTTCCCGAACCGGATCTTCCAGCACGCGGCCCAGACCGACCGGATCTCCAACACGCTGACGATCTCCGAGACCGCCACCATCTGGGACCGCCTCAAGGCCGCGGGCGTCTCCTGCCGCTACTACTTCAGCGACGTCCCGATCACGGCGCTCTGGGGGCTCCGCCACCTCGACATCAGCCGGAACATCGCGGAGTTCCGCAGCGACGCCCGGTACGGCCGGCTGCCCGCGGTCAGCTTCGTCGAGCCCGCGTTCCTCGGCGAGATCTTCCTGCCGGGCATGTCCGAGGACGAGCATCCGCTCGCCGACATCCGCTTCGGGCAGGCGTTCCTGAACGAGGTCTACACGGCCGTCGTGTCGTCACCGAACTGGCCGCGCACCCTGTTCGTCATCAACTACGACGAGTGGGGCGGGTTCTACGACCACGTCCCGCCGCCCGAGGGCCCCGACCCGCGTCCCGACCTCGGCACCGGTCTGCGCGGCTTCCGCGTCCCCTGCCTGCTGATCTCCCCGCGCGCACGGCGCGGCGCGGTCGCCCACGAGGTGTACGACCACACGTCCGTGCTGAAGGCGATCGAGTGGCGATGGGGCCTGGAGCCGCTGACCGTCCGGGACGCCGCCGCCCGCAACATCGCCGAGGTCCTGGACTTCACCGGCCCGCCCGACACCCGCGCACCCCGCTACGACGCGCGGCGCCCGATCAGCCTCGGCTGCCTGGACCCGGCCCACAGCCACACCGGCGACGACTGGGCCGGCCTCGCCGCCTACGCCCGGACGAACGGGTTCCCGGCGTCCACCTGACCCGGAGGCGGACGGGCGGGACGCCCACGGCTCGACGGTGGCGCCGACGGCCGCGATGACGTCCCGTCCGGCGATCGTGCCGCCCCGCGCGGGAACGCCGGGGCGGGCCATGGGACGGGCTACGGGACGGTGTCGAGGGCGCGTTCGAAGGCGGCGGCGAAGCCGATGCGGCCGGAGATGCTGAGGAGCATCTCGTCCGGGTAGAGCTCCAGGTCGCCGGAGATCGCGCCGAGTTCCATCTCGTCCAGGCCGAGGTCGGCGAAGATCGACATGTCGCCGACCGGGAGGACCTGGTCGAGCTCCTCGTCGTCGGGGATCGGGATGTCCAGGTAGTCGAGGACCTGCCGGGCGAGCGGCCAGTCGACCGAGGCCGTGACGTCCGACAGGAACACCATGACGTCGTCGCCGAGCAGGCGGATCGCGACGAAGAAGTCGTCGCCGACCGAGACCAGCCCGACCGTGCCGCCGAGGCTCGGCTGCTGGCGCAGGGCATGGATCAGCCCCGCGAGGTCCTCGGTCAGCGCGACCGGGAGGATCTCGGCCTCCCAGGCCTCGTCTTCCCGGTACACCACGACGGCGAAGTCCGTCGCGTCCACATCCGTCATTTCCACCCCACCGGCGCGTCTCCTGCCAGGGCATGGTCGCAGATGCGGCGCGCGAACGCGTGCCTCACCGTCAAACTCGGCGCCGCACCCGGCCGTAAGACCGGGAGTCGACACCACGTACTGGTACCTGGCGCCAAGAACCTATCCAATCCGCATCAATTGATGCGAAAGGTGCGGCGGCGCAGCGCCGCGTGGATCCGCGCCCGGCGCGACCGGTGCGGCGTCACCCGGCGGCGCAGCTCACGGGCCTCCGCGAGTTCGCGCAGGAAGATCGCCCGGCGGCGCAGGTGCTCGCGCACCTGCTCGGGGGAGATGTCGCCCTGCGGGCCCGGACGCGGCGGGGCGTCTCGTCCTGTGACGTCGGTCACCGCGGCGTCCGCGGGCGGGGGCGCGGCCTCGGAGGCGGGGCCGGGAGCGGCGCGTTCGTGAGGTTCGGGAGGTTCGGGAGGTTCGGAGGGTCCGGGAGCGGCGGCCCCGGGCGAGGGGCCCGCCGCGCCGGGCGGATCGGGCGCGGACTCGCGGGCCCGCGCCGGTCCTCTCGGCTGGTGATCGCTCTCGCTGTTCATATCGCCATACTGCCCAGCTCAGCGCCGTCCTATCCTAGATCGGCAGGGTCCGGCCGGACGGGCCGGGTGGGTTACGGTGACCCCATGCAGACCCTCGCCGTCGACCACCCCCTCGTCGCGCACAAGCTCACCACGCTGCGGGACGTCCGCACCGACTCCCCCACCTTCCGGCGCCTCGCGGACGAACTCGTCACCCTGCTCGCCTACGAGGCCACCCGCGACGTCCGGGTCGCGGAGGCGACCGTCCAGACCCCGCTCGTCGAGGCGGACGGCGTCCAGCTGGCGAGCCCGAAGCCGCTCGTCGTGCCGATCCTGCGCGCCGGCCTCGGCATGCTGGACGGCATGACGCGGCTGCTGCCCACCGCCGAGGTCGGGTTCCTCGGCATGATCCGGGACGAGGGCACGCTGCAGGCCCAGACGTACGCGACCCGGCTGCCGGACGACCTGTCGGGGCGGCAGTGCTACGTCCTCGACCCGATGCTCGCCACCGGCGGGACGCTCGCCGCCGCGATCCGGCTGCTGTTCGACCGCGGCGCCGACGACGTCACCGCGATCTGCCTGCTCGCCGCCCCGGAGGGGCTGAAGCACCTGGAGCAGGCGTTCGCCGACATCTCGGCGCCGGTCCGGGTGGTCACGGCCGCGATCGACTCCCACCTCAACGAGCAGGGCTTCATCATGCCGGGCCTCGGGGACGCGGGGGACCGCCTGTACGGCGTCGTCTGAGCCGGCCGCCGCGAGACCGGGCCATCCGCCCTTGAGCCCCCTTGAGACCTGACGTGACCTGCGATGTTCGTTCGCGGGCCCAGGGGGTAGCAACCCCCTACGGAACGCGGGTGCGCGTTCCCCTCCGCCGTCCCGGCACAGGGGACCGTCACGGACCGGGCGGTGCGAGCAAGCGAGGCCGAGGAAATCGTCATGGCTCACCAAGGGGACGACCTGCCGCGGTACGCCGCGATCGGCGAGCGGCTCACCGAGGAGTTCGACGGGGTGCACGGCGCCGACACGGTGGACCGGTGCGTCTCCGCCGCGCGCTACGGCGCAGAGGAGGTCACCGGGGCGGCACCGCCCGACCTGGTGGAGCGGATCGCGCGCCGGCACCTGGAGGTGCTCGCGACGGTCGCGGCGGAGAAGCGCCGCAAGGCGAGTCGCTCGTCGCTGGACAACGCGCCATAGCCGGCGGGCCGGGAGACCGCGGACCGGGAACGGCGCCCGCGGGCGTCGTCGTACGGCGTGCTTTGGGTCACGGCAACGCGCCACTGCCCTTGCTTTGCCGGTCGGACGCGCTGTGCGAAACTGAACCGGGGTCCGTGGGTCAACGCTCCGGGAGGCTGCCGTGCCCGCCAAGAAGTACATGACGTGGGCCGCCGCGGCCTTCGTGGCGTTCTACGTGATCAGCCGGCCGGACAGCGCGGCCGGTTCGGTGGAGAGCGCGGCCAACGGCCTCGCGTCCGCCGCGGGTTCCCTGGCCGCCTTCGTCAACGCGCTCGGCTGACGGGGCCGCGATGAGACTCGTCACCCCCGGCGACTCGGCGCCCGCGTCGGTCAACAAGTACCTGCTCCCGCACGAGAACCAGGTGATCACGGTGCGGCGGCATCCGGCCGTGCTGATGGTCCCGGTCGGGCTCGTCCTCGGCGGCCTGATCATCGCGGGGGTGCTGAGCAACACCGTCGCCAGCGACGCCGGGGCGGTCATCAGCTGGATCTGGTGGGGCTGGCTGATCCTGCTGGCCTGGTTCGTGTGGCGCGTCGCGGAGTGGTCCGTCGACTACTTCGTGATCACCAACCAGCGGATGCTGCTGACCACCGGGCTGATCACCCGCAAGGTCGCGATGATGCCGCTGGCCAAGGTCACCGACATGAGCTTCAAGCGGACGATCGCGGGCCGCATGCTCGGCTACGGCGAGTTCATCCTGGAGTCCGCCGGCCAGGACCAGGCGCTCACGAACGTCGACTACCTGCCCTACCCCGAGCAGCTGTACCTCGAAGTCTGCGAAATGATCTTCCCGAACAAGAACCCGGAGCCCCCGGAGAAGACCCTCCCGCCGCCCCCGCCGCCGCGCAGGCCCAAGCGGACGGAGGACGTCCCCACCATGCCCGGCCCCGCGGGCGGCCCCGACGCCGAGGCGTAGCCGTCCCGGTGACCGGAAAGCGCGGCGGACCGGTCAATATCGGCGGTGTTCGAGATCTTGAGCGCCCGGTCGGATAACGTCGGCGGGGTGACAGACGTCGCGACCGCCGGACGATCCAGCGGCACGAACCGGCGCGCCACCGCGCCACCGCGGGGTGCGCGCGGAAGCCGGACGGATCCGGCCGGACGGTCCCTTCGATCCCCGCTTCATTGCTCTCGATGTGCGATAACCCGCAATGTGCAATCATGTCGGCACCCCAGCCGCCTGTTTACTTCCGCTAAGTGAGTCCACATGCCGGGTCCAGGCAATGTCGGCGAACGTGTCCGCAACCTGCGGCTGACCAGACGCTTGTCGCAGGCACAGCTCGCCGGTCACGACCTTTCCGACAGCTACATCTCATTGATCGAGTCGGGTAAGCGCACGCCGACTCCGACCGTTCTGCGCATGCTGGCCGAGCGCCTCGGCTGCACCCCGGAGTACCTCGCCGAAGGCGTCGAACCGGAGCAGCGCGCCCATCTCGAGGTCCGGGAGCGGCACGCCCACCTGGCGCTGCTGCGCGGCGACGCCGCCACCGCCGAGACCGGCTTCGACGAGGTGATCGCCCGCAGCGACGACCCCGATCTGACGTCCCGCGCCCGCTGGGGCCGCGCCCGCGCCCTGGAGGAGATGGGCCGGACGGACGCCGCCATCGCGCTGTTCGAGGAGCTGCGCGAGCAGGCCGAGCGCGACCCGGGCCGGGCCAGCTGGCTGCCGCCCGTGATCGCGCTGGCGCGGTGCTATCACACGGTCGGCGACCTGGGGCAGGCGATCGCGCTGGGCGAGCGCGCCGTGGAACGGCTCGAACAGCTCGGGCTCGTCGCGGGCCACGAGTACACCGAGGCCGGGCGCATCCTGCTGCTCGCGTACGTGGATCGCTCCGACCCGGCGCGCGCGCACGAGCTCGGACGCCGTCTCCTCCGCCCGGAGCAGTCCGCGGAGGACGAGCCGGTGAGCGTCCATTACCAGCGGGCGAGCATGCGCGCGCTGGAGGAGGGAACCGTCGGCGATTCCCTGTACTTCGCCGACCAGGCCCTGGCGGCGCGCACCGACGCCACGCCCGTGCAGAGCCGCGCCCGTCTCGCCCTGGCCGGCGCCAAGGCGCTGCTCAGGGGCGTCCTCCCGTTCTCGGTCATCGCGCCGCCGGGGGCGATGCCGTCCGGCGAGTTCGAGCGCCCGCGTCCCGAAGGGTCGCGTGAGTCCGCCCAAGAGGCCCTGGACCTCCTGCAAGGGGCGACGAGCCTCGACGGCGAGGAGTGCACCGAGAGCACCATCACCAAGGCCCGCGCGCTGGTCCTCGTCGGCGAGCTGGACGACGCCATCGCGACCCTGGAGCGGTTCCTCGACACCGGGATGGCCCTGGCCGCCCCGACGAGCACCCACACCGTGACCGTGACGCCGCGTCCCGGCACCGACCTCGCCGTACGCACGCAGAAGACCATCCTGGCCAGGCTCGTCCTGGCGCGCGCCCGGGTGGCCCAAGGCGACCGCAACGCGGCCCTCGTCGTGCTGCGCGCGGCGTCCGACCAGCTCGCGACGCTGGCTCCGGGCCGTCCGGCCGCGCATCTGTTCAGGGAGCTGGGCGAGCTGTTCGAACTCGTCCAGGACCCCGAAGGCGCGGCCGACGCCTACCGCAGGGCGCTGCAGGCCGCCGGCCTCTCCGTGTCGCTCGCCGCGTCCGCCGCGGCCGGCGCGAGGACACCGTCCCTGCACGGCCCCCACGACGACCCGGGCCTCTAGCCGGAACCGCGGGGTCCGCCGCCGCCGAGGCGGTGCTTCCGGTAGGGCAGGCGATGTGGACCGGCCTGGCTTCCGCGTGCGCCGGAGGCCGGGCGGATGTGACGGATGTCCCCCGCGCGCGGAACAAAGCGCGGCCTGACTCTGCTTTACGATGAAACGTAGGATGACTGGTTGACCGGAGGTTCGGGATGGCGCTGCGGACGGCTCGCCGGTCCTCGCTGGTCGACCAGGTGATCGGGCAGCTCAGGGACGAGATCGTCGGCGGGACCTGGGCGGTCGGCGGCAAGATCCCGCCGGAGCCGGTGCTCGCGGAGACGCTCGGGGTCGGCCGCAACACCGTCCGCGAGGCGGTCCGCGCGCTGACCCATGCCGGGCTTCTCGAAAGCCGGCAGGGCGACGGGACGTACGTGCGCGCGACGAGCGAGCTGTCCGGGGCCGTCCGGCGGCGGCTGGAGACGGCGGAGCTCGTCGAGATCCTGGAGGTCCGGCGCGGGCTCGAAGTCGAGGCCGCCCGCCTCGCGGCGACCCGCCGCACCGAGGCCGACATCGCCGCGATCACGGCCGCGCTCGCGCGCCGCGACGCCTCCTGGGCGGCCGGCGAGCACGCCGCGTTCGTCGAGGCCGACCTCGCCTTCCACACCGCGGTCGTCGACGCCACGCACAACCGCGTCCTGATGGACCTGTACCGCGACTTCAGCGCGGTGCTGCGGGCCGGCATCGGGGCCGCGGGCGTCCTGCTGGAGCACGCGGACGTCCCGCACGGCCCCATCGCCGCCGCCGTCGAGGCGGGCGACGCCGACGCCGCGACGCGCGCCACCCACGCGTGCCTCGACCAGATCCTCGCCTCCACGACCGGACCGTCCCGCCCAGAGCCGGGACGCGAGGTCGTCCATGACACCTGACCGGCCCGAACACAGGAACAACGAGACCGGCCGGACGGGTCGGCACCGGATGGTGCGACCCAGCCGGTGGCGGTGCTGCACGTCCGCGGGTGACGTAGGGCGTCGGACGAGCGCCGCGCCTGCCTGAAGGCGCGGCCCGCAAGAAGAACGTGACCCGGTGCCCCTCGCCGGGACGATGCGATGACGAGCAAGGTGAGATGAACAGTTCTGCGACGACTCCGGTCTCCCGGGCCACGGCCGTCTGGTCACTGGCCGGGCTGGTGCTGCTGACGGTCAACCTGCGGTCCGCGATCACCGGCGTCGCCCCGGTGCTCGGCGACCTGCGGGACGTCTTCGGCCTGTCCGGCGCGCAGGTCGGGATCCTGACCACGCTGCCGGTGCTGTGCCTGGGCGCGTTCGCCGGCGTCGCGCCCGTCGTGGCGCGCCGGCTCGGCGCCGAGGTCGCGATCGCCGGGTCCCTCGTCATGATCACGGCGGGGATCGTGCTGCGCGTGGTGCAGTCGCCGGTCGCGCTGTTCGGTGGAACGGTCCTGGCGGGCGCGGGGATCGCGATGGGCAACGTCCTCATGCCGGCCGTCATCAAGCGCGCGTTCCCGTCCCGCGTGGGCTCGCTCACGGGCCTCGCGATGATGTTGATGGCGGCGAGCGGCGCCGTCGCGGCCGGGCTCGCGGTGCCGCTGGACGAGGCCGGCGGATGGCGGCTCGCGCTCGCCGTCTGGGCCGTCCCGTCCCTGGTCGCGGTGCTCGTGTGGGGGCCGCTGGCCGTCCGCGGGCGGCGGCGCGCCCCGGACGTCCCCGTCCGGGCCCCGCGCGAGGACGGGTCCCTGCTGCGCTCGCCGACCGCCTGGTTCGTCGCCGCCTTCATGGGGCTGGCGTCGCTGATGTTCTACGTCCTGATGTCGTGGCTGCCGGAGATCATGCGGGACGCCGGGTACGCGCCCGCCGCCGCCGGGATGATGGTCTCCGCCATGATGATCGTCGGCATTCCGCTGGGCTTCCTCGTCCCGGTGTTCGCCGCGCGGCTGCCCGACCAGCGTCCCCTGGTCGTCGCCGTCGCCGCCACGATGGTCGCCGGCACCCTCGGGCTGCTGGTCGCCCCGTCCGCCGGCTGGGCGTGGGTGCTCGTCCTCGGGATCGGCACCGGCAGCGCGTTCCCGCTGGCGTACACGCTGCTCAGCCTGCGCTCGCCGAGCCCGTCCGTGGCCGCCGGCCTGTCCGGGATGGCGCAGACGGGCGGCTATCTCCTCGCCGCCGCCGGCCCGTTCGCGGTCGGGGTGCTGCACGACGCCACCGGCGGCTGGACCGTTCCGCTCGTCCTGCTGCTCCTGCTGGTCGTGCCGGAGGTCGTGTTCGGTCTGCTGGCCGCGCGTCCCGGGTTCGTCCGCCCGGCCCGGCCGCGGTCGCGCATGGGCGAGCGGCCGCGGGAGCTCCCCGCGCTGGAACCCGCCAGGACGCGCTGACTCAGGTCATGTCGACGGCGTCCAGGTCCAGGACGCGCGCGTGCAGCACCTGCCGCTGGTGCAGCGCCGCCCGGAGCGCCCGGTGCAGGCCGTCCTCCAGGTAGAGCTCCCCCTGCCACTGGACGACGTGCGGGAACAGGTCGCCGTAGAACGTCGAGTCCTTCGAGAGGAGGGACTGGAGGTCCATCTCGCGCTTGGTGCTGACGAGCTGGTCGAGGCGTACCTGGCGAGGCGGGATCTTGGCCCAGTCCCGGGACGAGAGCCCGTGGTCCGGATAGGGCCTTCCGTCACCGACCGCCTTGAAGATCACCCTTCGAGTCTACGGCGTCCGCAGTGGCCGGAGAAGGCAACGCAACAACATGCGTCACGGGAGTTGCCGCAATCGGTAAACCAGTTACCGCGCAGCTCAGGCGCTTCGTGAGTAAGTACCGCCATCCGCCGTCCGATCCCGGTGGCTGCGTCCGGTTGCGGAACCGCTCGTCCAGAATCTGGTCCCACCGTATGGTCTGTCTGGTGAAGAACGTGGACGACATCGACCGCCGGCTGCTGGAACTCCTTCAGCAGGACGCCACCCGGTCCTACGCGGCGCTCGGCACTGCCGTCGGCCTGTCGGCGGGGGCGGTTCACGAACGGGTCCGGAAGATGCGCGAGGGCGGCGTCATCCGCCGCACGAGCGTGGACGTGGAACCGGCCGCTCTGGGGCAGGGCGTGCTGGCCTTCATCATGATCGACTCGTCGGTCTGGATGGGGGACCGCGCGGCCGACTTCGCCGCCATCCCGGAGGTGCAGGAGGCCCACGTCGTCGCGGGTGACGCGTCCGTGCTGGTCAAGGTACGGACGTCCACGACCACCCGGCTGCAGGACGTCCTGCGCCGGATCTACGACATCCAGGGCGTCAGCGGGACGAGGGCGACGGTCGTCCTGGAGACGTTCTTCGAACGCCCGCTGTCGCCCAAGAGCGAGTGACGGCGTCCCGCCCGAGTGAACGCCCCGGGAACGTCAAAGGCCGGTGCCCGCGTCGGGCACCGGCCTCGGTGTGGCGGAGGATGCGAGATTCGAACTCGCGAGCGCTTGCACGCAACACGCTTTCCAAGCGTGCGCCCTAGGCCACTAGGCGAATCCTCCACGGGAAAGCCTACCGGTTCCCGGGCAGTGACCTGACCTCAATAACGGCGGAGACCGGGATCGGCCCGTAGACGTGCGGGAAGACGTCGTCGCCGACGGGCTCGCGGCGGACGGGGGCGTCCAGCCGGGACGCGTCGATGACCAGCAGGACGAGGTCCTCCCTGGGGACGGCGCCGTAGAAGCGGGCGAGAACGCCGTCCACCTGGGACATGTCGGACGAGCAGTGGATGAAGCCCTCGTCGTCCAGCGTCCGGCCCAGCGTGGACATGGTGTACGACACACCGGTGGCGCGGGCGGATTCCCAGTGGGTTCGTTCGGCGATGTGCAGGAGCTTGTCCTGGGGCGCGGCGGGCATGAGGCGGAGACTACGCCGGAAGCGTGGCAATCCAGGGGCGGGGATGTCATAGACTCTGAGCAGACCCCTCGCATGGCGTCACCCTGTGAACCTCCCCAGGGCCGGAAGGCAGCAAGGATAAACAGGCTCTGGCGGGTGTGCGGGGGGTCCTCTGTTTCAGGTGACACCGTGCTTCGTGAAACCGTGCTGCTGACGCTCTGCTACTCCAGGAGGGCGGACCCCCGATGAGTCTGGCGCTGTACCGCAAGTACCGGCCAGCGACGTTCGCCGAGCTGAAGGGGCAGGAGCACGTCGCCGAGCCCCTGCAGCAGGCGCTGCGCAACGGCCGGATCAACCACGCGTACCTGTTCAGCGGCCCGCGCGGGTGCGGCAAGACGTCCAGCGCCCGGATCCTCGCCCGCTCCCTGATCTGCGAGAAGGGGCCGACCCCCGACCCGTGCGGCGTGTGCGACTCGTGCGTCGCGCTCGGGCCGTCCGGGACGGGGCACATCGACGTCATCGAGATCGACGCCGCCTCCCACGGTGGCGTCGACGATGCCCGCGACCTGCGGGAACGGGCCTTCTTCACGCCGGTGTCGGCGCGCTTCAAGGTGTACATCATCGACGAGGCGCACATGGTCACCAGCGGCGGCTTCAACGCGCTGCTGAAGCTCGTCGAGGAGCCGCCGCCGCACCTGAAGTTCGTGTTCGCGACCACCGAGCCCGAGAAGGTCATCGGGACGATCCGGTCCCGGACCCACCACTACCCGTTCCGGCTGATCCCGCCCGGCGTGCTGCAGGAGCTCGTCGAGGAGATCCTGCAGGCCGAGAACGTCCCGTACGAGCCGTCCGCGCTGCCGCTCGCCGTGCGGGCGGGCGCCGGGTCGGCGCGCGACACGCTCTCCATCCTCGACCAGCTGCTCGCCGGATCGGACGAGAAGGGCATCACGTACGCGCGTGCCGTCTCGCTGCTCGGATACACCGACTCCGCGCTGCTGGACGAGGTCATCGCGGCCTTCGCGGCCCGGGACGGCGCCGCCGTGTTCGCCGCCGTCGACCGCGTGATCGAGAGCGGCCAGGACCCGCGCCGGTTCACCACGGACCTGCTGGAACGCGTCCGCGACCTGGTGATCCTGTCGAACGTCCCGGAGGCCGGCGGGACGGGGCTGCTGAACGTCCCGCCGGACGAGCTGGACGCGATGTGCCGCCAGGCGTCGTCGATGGGCCCCGGCGAGCTGACGCGCGCCGCCGACCTGCTGCACACCGGGCTCACCGAGATGCGCGGCGCCACGTCCCCGCGGCTGCTGCTGGAACTGATCTGCGCCCGCATCCTGCTGCCGGCGGCGTACGAGGACGAGGCGTCCATGTTCGCCCGACTCGACCGCCTGGAGCGCCAGGCGGCCCAGGGCGGTCTGGCGGCACCGGCCTCGGGTGACGCGATGGCTCCGGCGTTCGCGGCGCCGGTCGCGCCGGTCGCGCCGCCGGCTCCCGCCGAGCGTCCGGCTCCGCCGCCTGCCGCCGCCGAACGTCCGGCCGCGCCGGAACGTCCCGCTGAATCCTCCCGTCCGGCCGCACCGGAACGTCCGGCCGCACCGGAACGTTCGGCGGAGTCGCGTCCGGCGGAGTCGCGTCCGGTCGCTCCGCAGCGGCCCGCCGCGCCCGGCGAGGCCCGGCCGAGCCCGCCGAGCGCCGACCCGGGCCCGCCCTCCGCCGGCGGGTTCGACTTCACGTCCGTCCAGCGGGTCTGGCCGGACGTGGTGGAGGCGGTCAAGCAGAAGAGCCGCGCCACCTGGATGGTCATCATGTCCGGGGTGCAGCCGGTGTCGCTCGACGGCAAGGTTCTGACCTTGGGCTTCGACGCCGAGGGACGCCGCCTGGGCTTCGTCAACGGCGGTCGCGACACCGTCCTTCGCGAGGTCTTCAAGGAGCGGATGGGCGTCGACTGGCGCATCGAGACGGTCGTCGGCGGCGGGGGCGGCGCCGGAGGCGGACGTCCCCCGGCGCAGGGCCCCGGAGGCGGCGGACGTCCGGGCGGCACCGGCGGCGGGCCCGACAACGGGTTCGGTTCCGCCTCGTCCTCCGGCTTCGGGTCGTCGGCGTCCGGAGGCTTCGGCAACGCCCCGCAGGCGCGGGCGCAGCAGAACGCGTCCCAGGGACGGCCGAACCCCGTCCCGCGGCCCGCGAGCAGCGGGGGTTCGCGCGGCCACACGGACCCGGGGCCGCTGCCACCGCCGCCGGACGAGCCTCCGCCGCCGCCCGAGCCCGCGCCCATGGACGAGAGCGACGAGGTCGACCCCGAAGGCGACGCGGACGCCGAGGGCAACGAGGCCGAGATGAACGGCATGGCCCTCATCCAGCGCGAACTCGGCGGTCAGATCATCCGCGAGATCGACAACTCGGCCTCCCCGTCCTAGCCGGGGCGACCGGCCAGGACGGGGAGGCCGCGTCCCGTCGGCGGATCAGCGGTGGCTCAGGACGTTCACCACGCGGCCGTCCGGGTCGCGGACGAAGAACCGGCGCACGCCCCACTCCTCGTCCCGGAGGGGGTGCACGATCTCCGCGCCGCTCTCCCGTACGGTCGCGTAGACCGCGTCCACGTCGTCGACCTCGACGCTGATGTCGGGGACGACCGGCCCGGTCCTGTCCTCGGTCATGAAGCTGACCTGCGCCGTCGGGACGGCGGGGGAGGCGACCGTCATGATCCAGCCCTGGTTCATGACCTCCTCGAAGCCCAGCAGCCCGTAGAACGCGCGGTTCTCCGGCATGGCCTCCGACCGGACATTGGGCACGACACGGCGAACGGACATCAGCGACCCCGAATCTGCAGGACGGTCAGTGGGACGAAACCATCGTCGCCCGGCACCGCGCCCCCGTCTTGGACGGAGGGGAACTCGGCTCCGCGACCGGCAGAGCCGTCACAGCGAACGGACGACCCTGGCGGGGCTGCCCACGGCGACGACGTTCGGCGGAATGTCCTTGGTGACCACGGAGCCGGCCCCGATCACGCTGTCGGCGCCGATCGTCACCCCGGCGAGGACGATGGCGCCGCCGCCGAGCCAGACGTTGTCCTCGATCACGATCGGCTCGGCGGACTCCAGTTTCGCGCGCCGCCGCTCGGGATCGAGGGGGTGGGTCGGGGTGAGGAGCTGCACGTTCGGGCCGATCTGCACGTCGTCGCCGATGGTGATGCGCGCCACGTCCAGGGCGGTCAGCCCGTAGTTCGCGAACGTGCCCGAGCCGACGGTGATGTAGGTGCCGTAGTCGACGTACAGCGGCGGACGGATGTGGGCGTCCGGGGCGATCGACCCGAGCAGGTCCTCCAGGAGGGGACGTGCGGCGTCCTGGTCGGTGGCGTAGACCTCGCCGTACCGGTGGGCGAGGGCGATGGCCCGCCTGGACGCGGCCTCCAGCTCCGGATCGTCCGCGATGTAGAGGTCACCGGCCAGCATCCGCTCCCGGTTGCTGCGCGGGTCCCCGGCGAAGAAGTCGGTCATCGGGCACGAGCCTAGCCGCGGCGGCGGACGCGGCGGCTCCGGGTGGTCCGCCCCCCGGCCAGGTGCGGGAGCACTCTCGCCAAGATCGTGACCGGCGCACTTACCGCATCGTGGCGCGAACCCGTAGTCTCGGGGGACGGACGACCGGAGGCTGGCGGAGCGACAGAGAGAAGGCCCTCGGGGGCCGGAAGAGGGAGTGCACCGTGGAACCCGGTGGACAGTTGAACATGCAGGAACTGCTGCAGCAGGCGCAGGCCATGCAGCAGCAGCTCTTCACCGCGCAGCGCGAGCTCGCGGAGGCCGAGGTGCAGGGCACCGCCGGGGGCGGGCTCGTCACCGCGACGGTCAACGGTCAGGGCGAGGTCACCGGGCTGTCGATCGACCCGAAGGCCGTCGACGCCGACGACCCGGCCGACACCGCGGAGACCATCGCCGACCTGGTCCTGGCCGCGATCCGGGACGCCGTCCGCGAGGCGCAGGAACTGCAGCAGGAGAAGATGGGGCCGCTCGCCCAGGGGCTCGGCGGCGGAGGCGGCATTCCGGGCTTCGGCGGGGGCGGCGGCGAGGGCGGCGGCCTTCCCGGCGGCTTCCCCGGCCTCGGCGGCCAGGGCGCCTGAACGAAGTCCTCAAAGACCTCAAAGACCTCGAAAGCAACGCGGACGACTAGGAAAGGAGGGGTCCGTTGTACGAAGGGGTGGTTCAGAACCTCATCGACGAGCTGGGCAGGCTGCCCGGCGTCGGCCCCAAGAGCGCGCAGCGGATCGCCTTCCACCTGCTCGCCGCCGACCCGGCCGAGGTCGAACGGCTGGGGAAGGCGCTCAAAGAGGTCAAGGACAAGGTTCGCTTCTGCAAGACGTGCGGGAACGTCGCCGAGGAAGAGGAGTGCCGGATCTGCCGGGACGCGCGCCGCGACCCCCACATCATCTGCGTCGTGGAGGAGTCCAAGGACGTCGTCGCGATCGAGAAGACCCGCGAGTTCCGCGGCACCTACCACGTGCTCGGCGGCGCGATCAGCCCGATCGAGGGCGTCGGCCCGGACGACCTGCGCATCCGCGAGCTGATGCGGCGCCTCGCGGACGGGGCGGTCACCGAGCTGATCCTCGCCACCGACCCCAACCTGGAGGGCGAGGCCACCGCGACGTACCTCGCCCGGCTCGTCAAGCCCATGGGCATCACCGTCACCCGTCTGGCCAGCGGCCTGCCGGTGGGTGGCGACCTCGAGTACGCCGACGAGGTGACGCTCGGCCGCGCATTCGAAGGACGGAGGCTGCTCGATGTCTGACACCAACAGCCCGCAGGACTGGAACGCCCTCGCCGAGCGCGTGGCGTGCCACGTCGACAACTACCTGAACGGACTGGAGGCGGTCGCCCGCGGCGACGGCGGGGTGCACACGATCCCGCTGCTCCTCCTCGAGGTGTCGCAGGTCATCCTGGCCGGCGCGCAGCTGGGCGCCAGTGCCGACGTCATCCTCCCCGACAACTGGGAGCCGGAGGTCGGCGACGACCCCGACCTCGACGCCGTCCGGCAGGGCCTGTCGGAGCGCCTCGTCGCGCTGGACGAGTACGTCGAGGTGTTCGACCCGTACAAGGACACCGAGCCCACGTCCTACCGCCTGTCGGACGACCTGGTCGACGTCGCCAGCGACCTCGTCCACGGGCTGCGCCACTACAACCAGGACCGCCCTCTGGAGGCGCTCTGGTGGTGGCAGTACTCGTACTTCAACCACTGGGGCAACCACGCCGGCGCCGCCCTGCGCGCCCTGCACGCCTTCGTCGCGAACGCCCGCCTGGACGTGTCCACGGAGGTCGCGACGGCCTAGCGCGGGCCGGCCGGTCCGCTGCCTAGGCGGTGCCGCCGGAGGTCACCGACGCGCCCAGCGTCCACGCCACCAGCTCGGCGGTCTTCTCGACGTCCGAGCCGAGCTGCCCGCCGGCTCCGCCGCCGCTGCCGTCGCCGTCACCGCTTCCGGGGCGCCACGCGTAGAGGGCGAGTTCGCCGTCCCAGACGACGACGCCGGACTGCCCGCGGTAGGCGACGCGCAGCCCTGCCTCATCGTCGTCCGGTCGCGTCGCGGACACTTGCGGGGCGCGCCGCCGCAGCGCCGCGTAGAGCGCGTGCAGCGGCCCCCTGCGTATCCGCGGCAGTTCGTCGAACGCGGCCATCGGCTCTCCCATCAGCTCGGTCACCGCCGCGTGCGCCCCGGCCGGGTCACGGCACGGGCGCGGCGGATCGCCGGTGGACGAGATGAACCACGGCGCACCCCGCCCCTTGCCCCCTAGCTAGACGCTTTGCCCCGCTATCTGGTGGTCAGCTGAGAAGATCCAACCGGGATCGTCCCGTCGGGGCGGATCGCCGATCGAGCCGCGTCCCGGCCCTGAGCCGCGAAAAGCCCGTGTGGCGAAGATCAGGTCTTCGCCACACGGGCCGTGGATCCGCTCTTCGAGACCAACCGTTCCATGGACTGATGTCTCCAGCCGATGGCGGACAGACCCTCGCCGGCGCGCGTCAGGCCACGCGGCCCCGGAAGGTGCCGGCGTTCTGGAAGGCGCCGTCCAGGACGCGGCCGACCTCGTCGAGCCCCTTGCGGACCTTGGCGACGCCGATCGCGCCGCCGGACATGCCGGTCGTCGCGAGGCCGGCGTCGACGATCACGCTGCCGTCCTGCTGCGGACGCAGGATGACGCGGTACTTGTAGTGCGTGGCGAACGCCCCGAGGAGGAGGGCCTTGGTGCGCGAGCCCTTCTCGATGATGGCCTCGCCCGGGTTCTCCCAGGTGAAGCGGTAGCCCTGGGCCCCCAGGACCTGCTCCAGGAAGGGGCCGACCTGGTCGGGCGTGCCGGTCACGTGAAGCTTGACGGAATCGGCCATGATGCTCCTCTGCGTGGGGGTACGGGGTCATCACCCCGCTGTCGCACCGATAGGACGAGATTGTCGGCCGATGTGTTCGGGGCAGTGCGGAAGTGAACCACAAATTTTCGCGACGAACCGGGAAACGGCCCAGGCCGGCCTGTGTCCTCCCTGTCGGGAAGGAGATAGTTACCTCGTTGTGATCCATCGGAGTGGGCTCGGTAGACTCGACGACCGGTACGCCTGACCCCGATCCGAGGAGCGCCCACTCGTGGCTCTTGTCGTGCAGAAGTACGGTGGCTCCTCCGTCGCCGACGCCGATGGCGTCAAGCGGGTCGCCCAGCGCATCGTCGCAACGAAGAAGGCGGGCAACGACGTGGTCGTCGTGGTCTCCGCCATGGGCGACACGACGGATGATCTCATCGATATGGCCAAGCAGGTCAGCCCCCTGCCGCCGGTCCGTGAGCTGGACATGCTGCTCACCGCGGGCGAGCGCATCTCGATGGCCCTGCTGGCCATGGCCATCGCGAACCTGGGCCACGAGGCCCGCTCGTTCACCGGCTCCCAGGCGGGCGTGATCACCGACGGCTCGCACGGGAAAGCGAAGATCATCGATGTGACGCCGGGGCGGATCAGGTCCGCGCTGGACGAGGGCTCGATCTGCATCGTGGCCGGGTTCCAGGGCGTCTCGCAGGGCACCAAGGACATCACCACGCTCGGCCGCGGCGGGTCCGACACCACCGCGGTGGCGCTCGCCGCCGCGCTGGACGCCGACGTCTGCGAGATCTACTCCGACGTCGACGGCGTCTTCACCGCCGACCCGCGCATCGTGCCCGCCGCCCGCAAGATCCCGAAGATCTCCTACGAGGAGATGCTGGAGATGGCGGCGAACGGTGCGAAGATCCTGCATCTGCGCTGCGTGGAGTACGCGCGCCGCTACAACATCCCGATCCATGTGCGCTCCTCGTTCAGTCAGAAGGAGGGCACGTGGGTCGTCGACAGCAGCGAGATCGAAGGACAGGACATGGAGCAGGCGATCATCTCCGGCGTCGCGCACGACCGGAGCGAGGCCAAGATCACCGTGGTGGGGGTGCCCGACAAGGTCGGTGAGGCCGCCGCGATCTTCACGGTGCTGTCCGACGCCGAGATCAACATCGACATGATCGTGCAGAACGTGTCGGCGGCGTCCACCGGGCGGACCGACATCTCGTTCACGCTTCCGGCGACCGACGGCCAGACCGCGCTCACCGCCCTCAACAAGCTCAAGGAGCGGATCGGCTTCGAGGCGCTGCGCTACGACGACCGCATCGGCAAGGTGTCGCTGATCGGCGCCGGGATGCGCTCGCACCCGGGCGTCACGGCGAAGCTGTTCAGCGCGATCGCCGAGGCCGGGGTGAACATCGAGATGATCTCCACCTCCGAGATCCGGATCTCGGTCGTCGTCGCCCAGGACGACGTCGACACGTCGGTGGCCGCCGCGCACCACGCGTTCGACCTCGACTCCGAGCAGGTCGAGGCGGTCGTCTACGGCGGCACCGGCCGCTGACCGCCGCGCGGGCCGCGCGGTGCCGCCGGCCGCGACACGCCTCCGGCGGCGCCGCCCCGGCGTCCGATTCCTAGGGCCCTGTCCGGGAACCGGGCGTGGGCGGCGGTAGTTCTGAGGATGTGAGTGCGACGATGGGCTCCGGCTCCGGGCTGCCGACTCTCGCGGTCGTGGGCGCCACCGGGGCGGTCGGCTCGGTGCTGCTCGACCTGCTGTCCACCCGCCGGAACGTGTACGGGGAGGTCCGCCTCGTCGGCTCGGAGCGTTCCGCCGGACGCGGCCTCCAGGTGCGCGGCGACCGGGCCGAGACTCTGGCGCTGTCCCCGGAGGTCTTCTCCGGTGTCGACGTGGCGATGTTCGCCGTGCCGGACGAGGTGGCCGCGGCCTGGGCGCCGGTCGCGGTCGAGCACGGCGCCGCGGCGGTCGACGCGTCGCAGGCGTTCCGGGCCGTCCAGGACGTTCCACTCGTCGTCCCCGAGGTGAACCCCGAGCGTGTCCGGGACCGTCCGCGCGGCATCGTCGCGGGCCCCGGCTGCGCGACCCTGTCGATGATCGTGGCGGTCGGCGCGCTGCACGCCCGGTACGGGCTGCGGGAGCTGGTCATCGCGTCCTACCAGGCGGCGTCCGGCGCGGGCCGGCACGGCGTCGACACGCTGTACGCGCAGCTGGAGAAGGTCGGCGGCGACCGGGCGCTCGGCAACCGCTCGGGCGACGTGCGCGGCGTGGTCGGCGACCTCGGCCCGTTCCCGGCGCCGCTCGCGCTGAACGTGATCCCCTGGACGGGCACGGGCGTGGACGGCGGCTGGACGTCCGACGAGACCGGCCTGCGGGACGAGACCCGCAAGGTGCTCGGCCTGCCCGGCCTGAAGGTGTCGGCGACATGCGTCCGCGTCCCCGTGATCACCGGGCATTCGATGGCGGTGCACGCCGCGTTCGCGGAGCGCACCGACCAGCGCGAGGCACAGGAGATCCTGGCCCGCTCGCCGGGCGTGGTGCTGTGCGACAGCCCGGAGACGCACGAGTTCCCGACGCCGTCCGACGTCGCGGGCACCGACCCGACGTGGGCGGGCCGCGTCCGCCGCTCGCTCGACGACCCGCGGGCCCTGGACCTGTTCCTGTCCGGCGACAACCTCCGCAAGGGCGCCGCGCTCAACACCGTCCAGATCGCCGAGCTGATCGCCGCCGAGTTGACCGCGTGACCCGCCCGGCCGCGCCCGCGGGGCACCGCCCCGGGGCGCGGGGTTGCGCCGGGCGGCGGTTCATGGCATGAGCGGGACGCCGCACGCGGGCTTTAGGGTGGCATGCGTGACCGACACGAAGGCCGTGAAGTCCGAGCAGACGCGGGCCGCGATCGTCGAGACGGCGCTGCGCCTGTTCCGGGAGCGCGGTTACGAGGCGACGACGATGCGGGCGATCGCCAAGGAGGCGGGCGTCTCGGTCGGCAACGCCTACTACTACTTCGGGTCCAAGGAAGAGCTGATCCAGGCCTACTACGACGAGCTGCAGGACGAGCACGTCGCCGCCTGCCGGGCCGTCCTCGACACCGAGCGGGAGTTCGCGCCACGGCTGCTCGGCGTGCTGAGGGCCCGGGTCGACACGATGGTCCCGTACCACGAGTTCGCCGGGAAGTTCTTCAAGTTCGCCGCCGAGCCGACGAGCCCGCTCAACCCGTTCAGCGCCGAGTCCGGTCCGGCCCGCGACTCGGCGGTCGCGATCTACCGCGAGGTCGTCGAGGGCTCCGACCTGAAGATCGACAGGGAGTTCCGGGCGGAGCTGCCCGAACTGCTGTGGATCTACTCGATGGGCATCGTCCTGTACTGGGTGCACGACAGCTCGCCCGGCTGCCGCAAGACGTACCTGCTCGTCGAGCGGACGGTCCCGCTGGTCAACCGCATGGTGGCGATGTCGCGGCTGCCGGGCTTCAAGTCGGTGACGCGGGAGCTGGTCGGCATCATCCGCGAGGTCCGGGCCTGACCGGCGCCGCCGGGCCGCGGAGCGGGTCAGCGGAAGGTGATGTCCCAGTGGTCCTTCTCGCGGGCGAAGACGGTGCCGTCCGGTGACCGGTGGAGCCGGGCGCCGTCGCCGCGCGTCCCGGCGGACGGGTGGCGCCTGATGGCGGCGTCCACGCACCGCCCCGGCGCGATGTCGAGTTTGTAGCCGTTCGCATGGCTGTAGGCGCCGGACGCGTGACCGCGCTCGGTGCCCCCGGTGACGGTGATCTCGCAGCCGCTCGACTCGGCGAAGTCGATCAGGCCCTTGATCGTCCCCCATCGGACGCCGTCGAACGAGGTGCAGTTCCGGCCCTTCCGGTCCGAGCAGCCGCCGGTCGACCGCCAGCGGATGCCGAAGGCGCGCAGCACGTCCCCGGCGAACGCGTGCTTCAGCCGCGCCGACGCGGGCAGTTCCGGCAGCCCGCCGAGCGCTTCCGCGTCTTCTGGGGCGGAGTCCGTCTCGGCGCCCGATACGTCCTGGCCCGCTTCCGGTGCGGGCGGACCCGGCGGGACCGCCGAAGCGGGATCATCGGACCCCGGGGGCCGCCCGTTCGGTGCGAGCATCGGCGAGGCCGTCCCGGGTTCCGCGCCAGGGCCTGGAGCGGCCGTGGCCAGCGAGGGCCGCCGCGACCCGGGGACGGGTGAGCCCCGACGCAGCGCCGGCAAGGTGACGGAAGGGCGGCCCGGTTCGGAGGCACTTGCCGGCACGGCGCGCCGGTCGGCGGGCATGGCCGAACCGGCGGCGTGCGCGGGCGGTGCGGTGAGCGGCGTGGCGGCGAACGCCAGGGCCGCCGCCAGGGCGGTCAGGCGGAAGGCCGGGCCGTGCGGCCCGGGTATTCGGTCGCCGAAGGCGTGCCGGACGAGCGCATGGGCGTGCCGAAGACGTGTCATGTGGTCCCCCCGATCGGTGATCTCCGATTGACCGGGGGGCGTGCCGGCCGTCATGATCAACGGCCGACCGGAGGATGCCCGAGGTTCGATCGTGTAAACCCGGGGGACGGGCGGCCGCGCGCCCGTCCCCCGGACAGGTCACGACATGCCGAGATGTTTGCGGGCGAAGCCGATTTCGGCGGCCATTTGCGTGATCCGTTCCTCGACGACGAGCGAGCCGTGCCCGGCGTCGTACCGGTACACCTCGTGCGGGAGGCCCAGCTCGGCGAGCCGCCCGAGGTAGTTGTCGATCTGCCGGATGGGGCAGCGCGGGTCGTTCTCCCCGGCCAGGACCAGCACCGGCGCCTTGACCCGCGACACGTAGGTGATCGGGGACGATTCGCGGTACCGGTCCGGGACCTCGTCCGGCGAGCCGCCGAACAGGGAGCGGTCGAACGCCTGCAGGCCCTCCATCTCGTCCTCGTACGCGGCGACGTAGTCGGCGACGGGGACGGCGGCGACCGCGACGCTCCAGTCGTCCGGCTGCGTGCCGATGCCGAGCAGGGTGAGGAAACCGCCCCACGAGCCGCCCGTCAGCACGAGCTTCGACGGGTCGGCGAGACCGGACTCGACGGCCCAGTCGCGGACGGCCTTGATGTCCTCCAGTTCGGTGAGGCCGACGCGGCCCTCGATGGCGTCGCGCCACTCCGACCCGTATCCGGTGGAGCCTCGGTAGTTGACGCGGACGACCGCGAACCCGTGGTCGACCCAGGCGGCGGCGGTCGGCACGAACGAGTCGTCGTCCTGCGCGGTCGGCCCGCCGTGGACGTCGAAGACGGCCGGGTAGGGGCGGTCGCCGTCCGGCCTGCTGACCAGCGCGTGGATGCGGCCGCCGGGGCCGTCCACCCACACGTCCTCGACCGGGACGGACGGCGGCGCCGGCTCGCCGGGCGGGGTGAGGACGACCGCGCCGGACGTGGAGCGGATCACCGGCGGCTCCGCGGCGGACGACCACGAGAACTCGACCGTCCCGTCCGGCCGGACGTCGGCGCCGCCGATCACGCCGCGCGGCGTGTCGATCCCGGTCAGCGAGCCGTCGGCCAGGTCGTACCGGTACAGCTCGTCGCGCGCCTCGTGCGAGTGGGAGATCAGCAGCGCCGTTCCGTCCGGATACCAGCCGGCGCCGATCTCGCCGGGCAGGTCGAGGACGATCTCCTGCTCGGTCCCGGCGACCGGGTCCCAGATGAGCATCTCGTCCCGGCCGCGCCGCTCATGGTTGACCAGGAGCCGCGAATCGCCGTCGACCGGGGCGAACCCGGCGCCGTAGACGCCCTTGCCGGGCCCGTCCCACAGGTCGGCGACCGCGGACCCGTCAGGGCGCAGGACTCGCAGCGCCATGTGCCGGCTGTCCCCATGCTCGCTGTGCCCGATCGCGATGAGGGTCTCGTCCCGCGAGAGGGCGGCGATGTGCGCGTCCTCCGCGTGGTGGTAGAGCACTTCGGGTTCCGCGCCGGGAGGGCACAGATGGATCGTGTTGCCCTGCTCGGACGTCCGTCCGACGACGGCGAGACCACTGCGCCCTAGGGACAGCCCAGACGGATACGACGGATCCAGCCCGGGGACGGCGGGTTCGCTCTGCGAGTCCTCGAACGACCCCCCGAACGGGAGACGCCTCCATATGCCGAACTCGTCTCCGTCCGTGTCCGCGAACCACCACACCCATTCGCCGGACGGGTCGACGGTACCCATCCATGTGCCGTTGGGACGATCGGTCATCTGGCGCTGCGCACCGGTCTCCCGGTCCCAGGCGTAGATCTCCCACGTCCCCGTCACGTTCGACCGGTAGATGCTGCGGTTCGGGGCGTCACGCGCCCATCGGGGCAGGCTCATCCGGGCGGCCCGGAAACGCGCCTTCCAGCGCTCGTCGTCGACCATGCCCCCAGTATCCCGGCCGATCGGCGCCCGCACACCCGCCGCGGCGGCAGGGCCCCAGGGGGTGCGTCAGGGGGTGGTCAGGCGGCCGAGCAGCTGGTCGATGGCGCCGCGGACCTGCCGGTCCATGGCCCGCGCGAACCCGGCCTCGACCGTGACCTGCGCGCCGGGACGCAGCCGGGCGAGGGTCTCGGTGAGCTCGCCGAGGTCCTGGTCGTCGATGCTCGCGACGATGTGCGTGGTGATCAGCCGGACGAACATGGCGGCGAGGTCGTCCATGCTGCGCTGGAGCTCCTGCCCGGCCGACAGCACCGCGTCCAGCGGCACCCCGGCGCGGACGAGCGCGACCGTCGCGTCCAGCTGGCGGCGGCTCCAGTGCGTGACCCGGTCGCCGTCCACCTCGATGTGGCCGAGCGCGACGGCCCGCTCTACCGAGTCGGGGCCGACCTCGCCGGGGAACAGGGCGGCCAGCTCGTCCAGCGTCATCGTCACCGGGACCTCGTTCGACCACGGCGTCGTGACCGCCTTCTCGACCCCGAGGACGGTGCCGATGTCGCGGCCCTGCTCCCACGCCGACAGCAGCTCCCGGATGCCCTCCAGGGTGTGTCCGCGCTCCAGCAGGTTCCCGATCATGCGCAGGCGGGCGAGGTGGTCCTCGGAGTAGAGGCCGATGCGCCCCTCGCGGCGGGGCGGCGGCAGCAGCTTGCGCTCCTGGTAGTAGCGCAGCGTCCGCACCGGGACGCCGGCCGCCGAGGCGAGCTCGCCGATGCGGTACTCGCGGCCGCCGCCGGGGCCGTCCGCCGGGGCGCGGTCCGCCGGCCCTTCGCTTTCCGCGGGCCCTTCGGCCTCCGTCGGCTCATCGCTCACGGGCGTCAGCATAGTTCGCGGCCGGTGCCGGGCACGTCGTCCGCTCGCCCGGCCATGGAACGGGATCGGGGTCGCGGACGTCCGACCTGCGTCGTCGTAGCAGAGAAAGGTCCACCGCCATGCCCAAGACCCGTTCCGTCGCACTCGCGCTGACCGTGCTGGTCGCCGCGTTCGGGCTGACCGCGTGCGGTCAGAAGAGGTGGTGCGAGCACGACGCGACCGACACCAAGGTCAGCGACAGCTACTGCAAGAAGAACACGCCCGGGTACGAGTGGGAGTCGGGCGGCGGCCACAAGACCAAGCACAAGAAGACCACGTCCAAGACCGGGACCAAGTCGCGCCACTGAGGCTAGGGCGCCCGCCGGACGGTCTTGGTCCTGCGTTGCCGGCGGCGCGGCCGGTCCTTCGCGGCCTGCGCCGCGTCGGCGGCGATCAGGTCGCGGAGCGTGCGGGGAAGGATGTCCCGGCGCCGGTCGATGAACGGTGAACGCATCGGATTCTCCCTGGTCAGGCGGCTGTCCCGACACGGGGGTAGGCCTCGGACACGGTGCTGAGCGCCCAGCGCATCCGGGCGCTGTAGGTCTCCGGGTGGTCGCCCGCCTCCTGCGCGACGAGGGCGAGGCAGACGGAGCGGTCCCCGCCGCAGGCGCCGATCCGGTGGTCGATCGCCGCGCGGACCTGCTCGGCGGAGGGACGGTCGGACTCCTGGAGCCCGCTGCAGAACAGGATCTCGGCCAGGTCGGAGGTGGTCATCGAGGTGGGGGGCGGCGTGTTCGACATCGTGTGCCTTCTTCCTGCGGAGGGGCCTCGGTCCCCTGCTGCCAGATACGACTCTGCCCGCCTGGCGAACTAATCGCCATAGGGGGAAACCCCTAACCACGGTGGAGTAATCCCCCGGGCGACCGGTTCCGGTTCGCGAACCCGTCCGCGAGCGCCGTCCGGAAGGCGCGCACGGCCGGGTGCTCACCGCCTCCCCGGCGGGACGCGGTGAACAGGCGGCGGATCCGCCGCTCCGCCGGCAGCCGGACCACCGGGACCGTCGGCGGGCGCCCCGCCCACACGAGGCCGGGCAGCAGCGCGGCGGCGTGGCCCCGCTCCACCAGCCGCAGGTGGAGCAGCAGGTCGGTGGACTCGAACCGCACGTCCGGTTCGAACCCGGCCTCGCGGCACAGCCTCGTCGCCCACTGCCGGGACGCCGTCCCTTCGGGCTCCATGACCCACGGGACGCCGGCCAAACCCCGCAGGCCGCCGTCCGGCGCGCCGGGCCCCGGGTGCGCGAGGCGGATCTCGTCCGCGCCGAGTTCCGCGTACTCGACGCCCACCGGCCGCGGCCCCGGCTCCCCCGGATACTCCTCGGTGATGACCAGGTCGAAGTCCCGCGCGAGGAGGGCGGGCAGCGCGCTCTCCGGCTCCCGCTGGGTCATCTCGATCCGCAGCCGCGGGTGGGCGTCGCGGAGCAGGCTGAGCGCGTCCGGGACGAGCGCGAGCGCGGCGGTCTGGAACGCGGCGACCCGCAGCACCCCGGTGATGCCCCGCAGGGACGCCGCCAGGTCGGCCTCCGCGCGTTCGAGCCGCTCCAGCACCGCCTCGGTGTGCGCGACGAGGATCTCGGCCTGCGCGGTCAGCCGGACCCGGCGTCCCACCGGTTCCAGCAGCGGCACCCCGACCTCCTTCTCGAGGACGGACAGCTGCTGCGAGATCGACGACGGGCTGTAGGAGAGGGCCTCGGCGACGGCGGCGAGCGTGCCGCGGTGCTTCAGCTCGCGCAGCAGGCGCAGCCGGTGCAGATCCAGCATGGCCCCTCCATTCATCGGATCAGCTGATGTTTATCGCTCGGAAACATTCGCTGGACCGACCATAGACCGCTGCGGAAGCGTATCGTCCATGGTCAACGCCCCCGCCCGCTGGTTCAGCCGCCCGGCCGCCCGCGCCTGGACGTGCCCGCCCGTCCCCCGCGACGTCGCCGCCTTCCACCGGACGCTCCCCGGGTACGTCCCGACGCCGCTCGCCGAACTCCCGCCGCTCGCCGCCGGACTCGGCGTCCGGCGGGTCTTCGTGAAGGACGAGTCGTCCCGGCTCGGGCTGCCCGCGTTCAAGATCCTCGGCGCCTCGTGGGGGATCTACCGCGCGCTGTGCGACAGGTACCGCCTGCCGGACGTTCCGCTGGCCCGGCTGCGCGAGCTGGGCCCGGTCCGGCTGGTCACGGCGACGGACGGCAACCACGGCCGCGCGGTCGCCGCGATGGCCCGCCTCCTGGGGCTGGCGGCCGACGTCTACGTCCCGTACGGCGTCCACCCCGCCGCCGTGGCGGCGATCAAGGCGGAGGGCGCCGGCCTGACCGAGGTGCCAGGCCCCTACGACGAGGCGGTGCGTCTCGCGGCGGACGTGGCGGCGTCCGACCCCTCGGCCCTCCTCGTGCAGGACACGGCGTGGCCGGGTTACGAACGCGTCCCCCAGTGGATCGTGGAGGGCTACTCCACGCTCTTCACCGAAATCGACGAACAGCTGGCCGCTGTAGGGGCCGATCCCGCCGGGCTGGTGGCCGTCCCAGTGGGGGTGGGGTCGCTGGCTCAGGCGGCCGTGACACATTACAGGTCGGGCCCTGCGCGGCCCACCGTTCTCTCCGTGGAACCCGATGCCGCCCCGTGCGTTCTGGCGAGCCTCCACCACGGTGACCGGGTCACCGTCGAGACCGGTTCCACGGCCATGGCCGGCCTGAATTGCGCTACCCCGTCCACACTCGCCTGGCCCGTCCTAAGCTCTGGTCTGGACGCGGCGGTGGCGATCACCGACGCGGACACGGCGCAAGCCGCCAAGGACCTGTCCGCCCTGGGAATCTCGGCGGGCCCCTGCGGCGCCGCCTCCCTGGCCGGCGCCCGCACCGCCCTCGCCCACACGACTCCGATCCCCGACCACATCCAGACGATCGTCCTTCTGAACACAGAAGGACGGGCAGCCAACCCGTCCCTCCCCTAGAAACCGGCGCCCCGGCGACGCGTGTGCGCGCGCTGGAGCGTTCGCGGGCATCCCGGTCGTTGGGTGAGGAGGCGATACTTACAGTTCAGATTGTTAAGGTGAGCGCGATGGGCGACGATGGCCGCGAGTACAGGGTCGAGGAACTGGCGGCCGAGGCGGGGGTGCCGGTCCGCACGTTGCGCTACTACCAGGAGCGACGCCTACTGCCCGCGCCGCGCCGGCAGGGGAGGGTCGCCCTCTACAACGCGTCCCATCTGGGCCGGCTGCGGCTGATCGGCGAGCTGCTGGACCGCGGGTACCGGCTCGACGGCATCGAGGAGCTGCTCGCCGCCGCCGACGAGGGCCGCGACGTCACCGAGCTGCTCGGCTACGAGTGGGCGGCCGCCACGCCGTGGGCGGAGCGGGCGTCGACCGAGATCGGCGCGGCGGAGCTGGCCGCGATGTTCGACGGACGGCTCACCCCGGAGATCGTCGCGGAGGCGGCCGAGCTGGGCTACATCACGGTGCGGGACGACGAGCGGATCGTGATCCACAGCCCGCGGCTGTTCGACGCGGCGGTCCAGCTCGCCCGGGCCGGGATCCCGCTGCGCGCGATCCTGGCGCTGAGCTGGGAGCTGGAGTCCGCGTTCGACCGGATGGCGTTCGGCTTCGTCCAGCTGGTCAGGGGCCAGCTGCTGGACCGCCCCGCCGGCGACCCGACCCCCGAGGAGCTGGAGCGGCTGGCCGAGCTGGTCGGCCGGCTGCGCCCCATCGCCAGGACGGTCGCCGACGAGCATTTCGCCCGCGCGATGGATCGCCGCCTTACCAAGGACATTTCGGAGATCAGAGAGCGAATCCGGCCTACGCGCCGGTAACATACCCCTACCGCATCCCCGCGGAATTGGTTACTCTCGGCCAACTATCCCAGTCCGGACTGGGAGCGAGTCGTGAGGGGGTCGCACGGTGGCAGGGACGAACGACGGCCAGGTGGCGGTGGTGACCGGCGCCGCCCGCGGGCTCGGCGCGCTGCTCGCCCGCCGGCTGGCCGACCGCGGCATGCGGGTCGCGCTGCTCGGCCTGGAGCCCGCCGAACTCGCCGCGGCGGCCGCCGCCTGCGGCCCCTCCGCCCGGCACTGGGAGGTCGACGTCACCGACGACGCGGCCCTCGCCCGCGCCGCGGCCGACATCAAGGCCCGCTACGGACGCGTCGACATCGTGATCGCGAACGCGGGCATCGCCACCGGCGGCCCGGTCGAGTACTCCGACCCGCGCACGTTCAACCGCGTCATCGAGGTCAACCTGCTCGGCAGCGTCGCCACCGCCCGCGCGTTCCTGCCCGCGCTCCGCGAGAGCAAGGGCTACTTCTTCCAGGTCGCGTCGCTCGCCGCACTGTGCTCGGCGCCGATGATGGCCGCCTACAGCGCCAGCAAGTCGGGCGTCGAGGCGTTCGCGCACAGCCTGCGCGCCGAGGTCGCCCACCACGGCGTCGACGTCGGCGTCGGCTACCTGAGCTGGACGGACACCGACATGGTCCGCGGCGCCGACCAGGACGCCGCGCTCGCCGACATGCGAGCGAAGCTCCCGTTCCCGACCAACCGCACCTACCCGATCGAACCGACGGTCGACCGGCTGGTGGCCGGCATCGTCCGCCGCCGCGCCCACGTGTACGGCCAGCGCTGGCTCCCGTTCCTGCAGGCCGTCCGCGGCTTCGTCCCCGCGACCGTGACCCGGCACGCGCGCCGGCACCTCGCCGACGCGGAGACCCGCTGGCTCGCCGCCGGCGCGGACACCCGCCTCGTCGGCGCGGGCGGTGCCGCCAACGAGACCGGGGACGACCGGTGAAGCCCGACCTGCAGCGGTTCCTGACCGACCGCGTCGACGAGATCACCGCCGAGGTGGCCCGCGAGGTCGCCGGCCGCGTCCCCGCCTACACGCACCTGCGCCCCGCCGAGATCTCCAACCTCGTCAGGGAGGCCATCGCCGCCTACTCGGGCGCGTGCGAGGCGCGCGCCGTGCTGCCGGTGTTCCGCGCGCTCGGCGCCAGCGAGGCGTGCGCCGGGCACGACGCCCGCCACTTCGAGTCCGCGCTGCGCACCGCCGCCCGCGTCCTCGTCCGCCGGACGGCCGGCGCCGCGGCCCGGCTCTACCCGCCGACGGCGGAGTTCATCACGATCATGGAGACCGCCTTCACCGCCGAGAGCGAGATCGTCGGCGCCGCGGTCGACGGCCACCGCCGCGCGACCCGCCCCGCCGTCGCCCGCCGCATCCACCCCCTGCTCAGCAACAACTGAGGCGGGGTCCGGCGACGGCGCGGAACCGGCTAGCGCTTCTGGACGGCCCGCTCGTTGGGGACGCAGTGCGTCATCTGCAGCCCGCTGACGTCCCGGGGGCCGTTCTTGCCGAGGTTCGCGAGCCGCCGCCGGTCCTCGTCGGTGAGGTCCTGACCGGGCAGCGGGTCGAGGTGCTCGACGTCGTCCGGGCCGATTCCGAGGCCCTCGCCGACGCGCAGCCCGAGGTCGTCCTCAACGAGCAGGAAATGCCACACCATGCGCTCCTGGACGGGACGCGCGCACTGCGAGATGAGCTCGACGAAATTGTGCACGAGGTCGTCGCGCTCCCAGTCCTCCATGAGGCGGTAGCGCTGCCCGGCCTGCTTGTAGTCATTGGCGCGGGCGATGCGCTTGCGGGTCAGCCGGCCGTGGATCTCCGGGCCCTGCTCGTCGTGCGTCGGGTATTCGGCCTCGCGCAGCCCGCCCGTGATGGACGGCTCGTAGTTCACGTGCGGGTTCGAGCCACCGGCGTCCACGTGATAGGCCATCTGACCGTCGCGCTGGTTCGTCCGGACATTGGCGCCCTTGGCCCGGTTGACCGGCAGTTGCAGATAGTTCGGGCCCACCCGGTGGCGCTGGGTGTCGCTGTAGGAGAACGTCCGCCCGACGAGCATCTTGTCGTCGGAGAAGTCGAGGCCGTCGACCAGGACGCCGGTGCCGAACGAGATCTGCTCGTTCTCGGCGAAGTTGTCGTCGACGTTCCGGTCCAGGACGATCCGCCCGATCGGCTTCGCGGGGAACTCGTTCTCGGGCCACACCTTGGTGTCGTCGAGCGGGTCGAAGTCGAGTTCGGGATGCTCGTGGTCGTCCATCATCTGGACGAGCAGCTCCCATTCCGGGAAGTCGCCGCGGTCGATGGCGTCGCGCAGATCCCTCGTCGCGTGCCCGAGGTCGCCGGACTGCACGTTCGCCGCGTCCTCCGCGGTCATGCTCCGCACGCCCTGCTTCGGCATCCAATGGTATTTGACGAGCTTCGTCTCCCCCGACCCGTTCACCCACTTGTAGGTGTTCACGCCGAACCCCTGCTGGTGCCGGTAGTCGGCCGGGATTCCGCGCGGGCTGAACAGGTTGACGAGCATGTGCATCGACTCGGGGGTCTGCGACATGAAGTCGAAGATCCGGGCCGGCTCCTGCCGGAACGTCACCGGGTCGGGCTTGAGGGAATGGATGACGTCGGGGAACTTGATGGCGTCCCTGATGAAGAACACCGCCAGGTTGTTGCCGACGAGATCCCAGTTGCCGTCCTCGGTGTAGAACTTGACGGCGAATCCGCGCGGGTCGCGGGCCGTCTCCGCGGAGTCGCGCCCGCCGATGACCGTGGAGAACCGGAGCGCGATGGGCGTGCGCTTCCCTTCCCCCTGGAACAGACTGGCCCGGGTGTAGTTCGCGATGGGCTCGCCGCCCCATGTGCCGTACGACTCGAAGAAACCGTACGAGGTCGTGCCCCGCGCGTGGACGACCCTCTCCGGAATGCGCTCCCGGTCGAAGTGGCTGATCTTCTCCAGGAACTGGTAGTTCTCCAGCGTGGCCGGGCCCCGGGCGCCGACCGTCCGCTGGTTCTGGTTGTCGTAGACCTGGTGGCCCTGCCGGTTGGTCAGCACCGGACGATCGTCCCCCGGCTCCGGTCCCCTGCTCGAAACGTCCGTCACGACGCCTGCCCCTCTCCTCTGGTTCGAGGGCGCCCTACCCGAAAAGGGACAGGCCATGGGTCCGAAACAGGCAAACCCTCCCGTCCGCAACCCCCGGGGCACGGCCGACGTCCCCACTCGGCGCACCTCGCGCAGGTGGGAGTTTGCCTTGACCGGAGGGTGTGGCGAGGATGTGGCCGGTGATCCCCATTTACACCACCGACACGGTGCCCATCGACGGGTCCCCGCCGGTGACGCACGCGTGGCCCGTCTGGACGGTGGCGGCGGACATCGGGCAAGGGCTCGAAACGCTCGCCGTGGCGGCGGGCACGCGCGGGGCGCACGCCATCATCGGTGTGCGGGTGACGGCGTACTCGAGCACCCCGATGCTGGAGCGCTGCGCGCTGATGGGGACCGCCGTCGTGCTGGCACACGAACCGGCGCCGCCGCAGTGAGACCGGACGTTCGCCGACCCGTCATTCGGCGGGTCCGGCGCCGAGCGCGGCGGCCAGTTCGTCCAGGTAGCGGGAGACCGGGCCGAGGGTGAGCAGGCCGCTGCCCGCGCCGGCCAGCTCGCCCGCCGCCGGGGCGAGCGCGCCGTGCGCGCGCCGCATCGCCGCGCGGTCGTCCACGGCCAGGGCCGCGGTGGCGATCAGGCACCACAGCGCCTCGGACAGCAGGTCGTGCGGCGGGTCCGGGACGTCCCGCAGCGCGGCGGCGGCCTCGTCCGGACGGCCGCGCGCGAGCAGGACCAGGGGACGGGCCCACGGCTCGTACAACCCCCAGCCGACCGGGCCGGTCTGCGCCGGGCGCCGGTGCAGGACGCGGAGGCCGAGCAGCGCGAGCGGCAGCAGCCCGTCCGAAAGGCCCGGCATGCCGGAGCCCTCCATGCGCTCGGCCGCGTCCCGGTAGGCGGCCTCCGCCTCCGCCATGCCCGCCCCGGACGCCGCGAGCCGCAGCGCCCGGTACCACCCGGTGAAGACACCCACCAGCGGACGTTCGTGACGCTTCCCCAGCCGGTCGGCGGCGGCCGCCTCCGCGTCGGCCCCGGCGAAGTCGGCGAGCGCGCCGCGCGCCTGCACCCGGATCAGGCGCCCGAGCACCTCGTAGGACGCCAGGTCGTGCCGGACGGACAACTCGACCAGCTCGGCGCCGATCCCGTCCCGCCGGGAGGCGAGCCCGGCGCGCTCGAACGCCTGCATGAACAGGCCGTTCAGCGCGAAGGCGAGCAGCGCCGGATCGTCCAGCCCGCGGGCGATCTCCTCCGCCTCCCGGGCCGCCTCGCATGGGCGCGCCGTGCCGGCGCCGCGCGACTCCAGGGCGATCGTGGCCAGCAGCCGCGCCCGCGCGGACGCGTGCCCGGCCGGGAGCGCCGCGAGCGTGCGCTCGGCCGCCGCCACGACCTGGGCGGCCTGCCGCGGGTCGTCCGACCGGGTCCAGATCGCCGGGACGTCGTACGCGCCGATCACCCGCGCGGTGAGTTCCGGGTCGCCCAGCTCCTCGGCCGCGCCGATCGCCGGCACGCGCTGCTCGCGGGCCGCCTCCAGGCCCCCGCCGCCGGTCACGGCGAGGTTGCGCAGGATGCCGACCGTCGACTCCAGCCGAGCCCTCGCCCCCGTCGCGACGGTGCGGTCGTACGTCTCGGCGGCCCGAGCCCACAACCGCGACGTCGCGTCCAGGTGGTCGGCCTGGCGGAGGATGTCCTCCTCTAGGCGGCGCAGTTCCGGCCCTGGGTCGACCCCCAGTTGCTCTACGAGGAGGCCGCGTGCACGGCGAAGCACCTCAAGCGCGTCCCCTTGGCGGCCCGTGCGGTAGAGGGCGAGCGCGAGCAGGCGCCACGCGTCCTCGCGCCACGGATGCTCGGCGACGTGCGCGTCCAGGTCCGGTACGGCGTCGGCCGCGAGGCCCAGCTCCAGGCGCGCCTCGGCCCGCCGCTCGATCGCGCGCAACCGCAGCTCCGCCAGCCGGGACCGCTCCGCGCGGGCCCACGGCTCGTCGGCGAACTCGGCGTAGGCGGGGCCGCGCCACCGGCCGAGCGCCGCGTCCAGGTCGTCGAGCAGCGCCGCGGGGGGACGCGCCGCGGTGGCGGCCCGCTCGAAAAGCCAGGCGTCGACGCCGTCCGGTCCGGGCCGCAGCGCGTACCCCGGCCCCTCGGTGACCAGCAGCCGGGACGGCGTCCTGGGCGGGCGATCAGGCTCCAGGGCGCGCCGCAGCGCTGCCACGAAGGTGCGTACGGCCCCGACGCCGTCCGAAGGGGGATCCATCCACAGGTCGTCCACGAGCAGCGGCACCGGGACGACCCGTCCGCGCGCGATGATCAGCCGGGCCAGCACGGCGCGGTGCCGCGGTCCCTTCAGGGCGATCGGGTTCCCGGAGCCGTCCCAGGCCGTCACCGGCCCCAGAACCCCGAACAGGACGTCCACCCCACCCACGGTATAGCGCGCTCATCGGATGCTCATCCACGCCGGGCAGCCTGAGGAGCATGCCGACCATCAACGGATTCGAATACAAGCGCGTACCCGTGGCCGAGGGTGTTTCCCTCAGCGCGGCCGTCGGCGGCTCGGGCCCGCCGATCGTCCTTCTGCACGGCTTCCCGCAGACGCACCTGATGTGGCGGCACGTCGCCGAAGACCTCGCCGCCGACCACACCGTCATCTGCCCAGACCTCCGTGGATACGGGGCCAGCGACAAGCCGGACGGCGACTATTCCAAGCGCACCATGGCCGCGGACGTAGTCGCCCTGGCGCGCGCGCTCGGCCACGCAAGGTTCGCCCTGGCCGGGCATGACCGCGGAGCCCTTGTCGCCTTCCGCGCCGGCCTCGACCACCCGGACATCATCACCCACCTGGCCTGCCTCGACGTGCTGCCCACCTTGGACATGTGGGACGTCATGCACGGCACCACCGCCGCCGTCGGCTTCCACCTGTACCTGATGGCCCAGCCGCCCGGCCTGCCCGAGCAGCTGATCGGGGGCGCGCCGGACGCGTTCTTCGGCCACTTCCTCGACCTGTGGACGAACGACCCGTCCGCGATTCCGCCCGACGTCCGCGCCGCCTACCTGGCGGCGTGCCGCGACGCGATCCCGTCGATCGTCGACGACTACCGCGCGTCCGCCGGCATCGACGTCGAGCACGACACGGCCGACCGGGACGCCGGAAACCGGCTGCGCATGCCCGTCACCGTCCTGCAGCAGGACTGGGGCGCCGCCCTCGGCTACGACGCGGTCGCCCTCTGGCGCGCCTGGGCGGATGACCTGGACCACGGCACCGTGACCTGCGGCCACTTCATGGCGGAGGAGGCGCCCGCGGAGATCGCCAAGTCCCTCCGCGCCCTCCTGACCCGCTAGGACGTGGCGGTGCGGGCGGCGCGCGGTGCGGCGACGCTGCGACCTACCAGGGCGGTCCGCCCTGCGTCGCCGCCCACACCCACACGTAGATGATGAAGGCGGTCGCCACCAGCCCGAGCAGCAGTTCCCAGTTGAGCGGCGTGCTCTGCCTCCGCTTGCGTGCCCTGCTCATCGTCCGCCCCCGTTCGTCCGGTAACTACGTCATGTAGCCGGACGAACCGCCCATAACCTCAGCGAACGAGAAACAGGCCGCTTGATGGAGTACGCCTTACTTGAAGTACATCTCGAAGCCGTTCGCCATGGAGTCGGCCATACGCTGCCGGAACGACGCGCTGGACAACTTGGCCGCGTCCCCCGGATTCGCCATGTTGCCGCACTCGATGAACGCGGCCGGCACCGTGGACAGGTTCAGCCCGCCCAGATCGTCGCGCTGGTCGAGGCCGTCCTTCCCGATGTAGGTGGCGAAGGGCATGCCCGTCCCCGCGTGGTAGGCGTCGCGGATGTCCACGCCCAGGCGGCGTGACTCGTCCACGATGTCCTTGTTCTTGCCGACCGGCTTCGGCACGATGACGTGGAACCCGTGCCCGGACGCCGCGGCGCCGTCCGCGTGGATCGAGAGCGTCGCGTCCGCGCGCGCGGCGTTGGCCAGCGCCGCCCGCTCGTTGATGCAGGGCCCGACGCCGGTGTCGTTCTCGCGCGTCAGCTTCACCGTGGCGCCCTCGGCCCTCAGCACCTCCGCGAGCCGGTTCGCCACGTCCCAGGTGAAGGCATGCTCGCTGTAACCGCCGGGCGTGCTGGTCCCGGTCGTGTTGCACGGCTTGTGACCGTTCCCGACGAAGACGTGCTTGTTGATCTCCTCCGGATGGGACGCGTTGCCGCCGTTGTGACCGGGATCGAGCACGATCACCTTCCCCTTCACCGCGGACGCGCTCCCGGTGCCGGGCGCGCCGGTGGTCGGCGCCGGGCTGCCGCCGTTCCCGCCCTGGTCCGACGAGCCGCCGCCGCACGCGGTCAGCAGGCCGAGGCACAACACCGCCCCGGCCGCCGCACTCCCCGAGAACCTCCGCACAAGCCCGCCTCCCTCGAAGACCGCCCCATACCTCACCCAGTGTGCACCCAGAGTCACGGGACCAAACGCCCGGGCGACGCCCCACGCACGACGGGTGGGACGCCCCAGAGGACGTCCCACCCGATGCGTTTGGCGGGTCCGGCCGCCGTCCGCGTCAGCTCTTCGTGAACTGGGCGATGGCGCCGAGCGTCACCGCGTCCGTCAGGTAGCCGAGGTGGGTCTGGCAGGCCACGTAGTGGTTGTTCGCGCCGTCCAGGCGGGTGCTGGTGTAGGGGATGATGATGCCGTCGCAGGGCGAGTACCAGGTGGCGTACCGGGTGCTGCCCGGCGTCTCGTCGCCCGCCGAGATCTGCTGGATGAAGGACGAGCCGGGGAGCATCTGGCGGCACGTCTCGAAGATGGTGCAGGCGCTGGCGAACGTCGTCCCGTGGTTGGCGCCCGCGATCGACGCCAGGTGCGCGACATTCCCGTTGCCGTTCAGGACCTTCAGGTAGTACTGGCTGACCAGCCCGCCCATGGAGTGGTTGACGATGTCGACCTGGGACGCGCCGGTCCGCGACTTCACCTGGCTCACGTACGAGGCGAGACCGGCGGCGTTCTGCTTGTTGTCGCCGTAGGAGTTGTACTCGTACGCGAACAGCTGGTCGCTGCTGTAACCGGCGGCGCGGAACACCGACATGGCCGTGACCCAGTTGGACGCGCTGCCCGTGTACCCGTGCACGAACACCACGGGCCGCGGTCCGGCGGCGTTCGCCGGCGCCAGTCCGAGCCCGAACGTCGCGAGCGCCGCGCACAGCGCCACGAGCGATCCGAGGATCCGTTTCATGAGGCCTCCAGGGGTGGGGGAACCAACGCCCTGAACTGTGACCCCTCGGATCGCCGTCCGCATCGGCGAAATCACCGGCCTCGCGGCCGGCGGGTCAGGTGGGCCAGACGAAGCCCTTGGCGCCGCCGTCCGTGACGCGGCCCGTCCCCGAGCCGTACTGGACGACCTGGAAACGCACTCGGTGACCCTTGCGCACCGTGTCCGCGGCGACGTTGTAGTGGAGGAACGTCGATCCATTGCTGGCGACGTACTCGGCGATCGGGCCGTTCTCCACGTTCCCGCCGGACTCGGCGCTCTCGATCACGCGCGCCTGCAACTCCGTGCCGGGCGGCAGCCCCTCGACACGGACGTTCACGGTCAGCGCGTAGCGGGCGGAACCTATGATCAGCGACGGACCGCCCCTGTCCCAGTGGTGATGCGCCGAGTCGGAGTACTCCTTGCCCCAGTTGACCGTGACCCACTGGCCGGAGGGGAGGTCTTGGCCCTCGGTCATCCCGACCGACACATAATCCGGCATATCGTCCTCCTCGATCTCGGCGGGCATACCGGCCCGCACCCACGCGTACAGCTGGTCGCCCGGACAACTCGTGGCGTACACGTCCCGATGCCCGAGCTTCGCCAGGTTCCGGCCCGCGCGCCGGCCGGCCTCGTCGTACAGCGCCCGGATGGACCGCGTGGCCGCGGTGGTCGCGTCGCCGTCCCGTCCGATCATGCAGACGCCGATCCCGGACGAGTTGTGGCCGGGCGCGTGCGCGCCGACCGTCAGCCATCCGCGTCCCTCGTAGATCCGGCCCTGGACGTCGACCAGGAAGTTGTAGCCGATATCGGACCAGCCGTTACCGTCCATGTGGAAGTCCTGAATGGACCGTACGGACTGGGTGGTGGGGCCCTCGGAGTAGTGGACGACGAACTCCGTGCGGTCTCCCCAGGTGACCGTCGAGCGGGATCGCGGCGCGCGGGCGCCCCACTGCTCCCGGCTGATGATGTCCACGGCCGCCCTCCAAACGGATCGCAACGTGACCGGAAAGCCTAGGCGCAACGCCGGTGCCCTTCACCGCGAATCGGCGAAAGAGCGTCCCGGCCCACATCAAGAGCGGGCTTTACCCAGCTTGACCTTCATCAACCAAGAGGCTGGAAACAGCACTCTGGACGGCGGTTGATGCACGACCTCCGTCCGCACCGCTCCTCGGAGCTTCCCTCGTGACCCACCCCCTGTTCCTCGTTGCGGCCGTCGCCCTTCTCGCCGGCTGGCTGCCGCTGCTCGCCGTCGCCGTCCGGGCGAGGACGCTCGACGGCGTGGCCGCGCTCCAGACGGCCGGAACGCAGACGACGCTGGTACTCGCCTGCCTGGCCACGGGACTGCGGCAGTCGTCCTTCGGGTCCGTCGCCCTGATCACCGCGGTCTGCGTCGTCGTCAGCGGACTGATCTTCGCCCGCTTCCTGGACCGGCTGCCGTGAGCCCCGCCCAGCTCGCCGCGCAGGTGCTGCTCTGGGCCGGGGTCGCCGCCCAGCTCGCCTGCTGCGCCGGCGTCTGGTGGATGCGCGACGTCTTCGACCGGCTGCACTACACGGCCGGCGCCGCCACGGTCGGACCGGCGCTCATCGGCACGTCCGTAGTGCTGACCGGCGGCGCCGGAGCGGTGTCCGGCACGGTCGAGGTGGTCGCGGCGACGGCGGTGCTGCTCCTGCTCGGCCCCGTGGTGACCCACGCCCTCGGACGAGCGGCACGCCGCGCCCTCCACGGCGACATCGGGGAGGGCGACATCGGGGAGAAGGCGGACCCATGACCGCGACGCTGACGACCGTCCTGCAGGCGGTCGCGCTCACGCTGGCCGGCGTCCTGGCCGTCGCGACCGTGCTGGCGCGCGACCCCCTCCGCCAGGTCGTCGTCTACGGCCTGTTCGGACTGTCGCTCGTCATGGCCTTCGCGACGATGATGGCCCCGGACGTGGCGATCGCCGAGGTCGCGGTGTCGTCGATCGGCGTCCCGATGGTGCTGCTGCCCGTCATCTACCTCACCCGCGGGAGTGGGAAGGGATGAGCGAACGGCGGCGGCGGGCGCTGGTCCTGCCTCCCTTGGCGGCGATCCTCGGCGTCCTCATGTGGGGATATACGGACCTTCCCGACTTCGGCGACCGGATCGGCGAGTACGGCCGCCTCCTCAACGAGAACGCCCAGGGACAGCGACACATCACCAACTTCGTGACCGTCGTGATGTTCGGCTACCGGGGCCTGGACACGATGGTCGAGGAGTTCATCCTCTTCACGGCGGTGATGGGCCTGGTGCTCCTGCTCCGCTCCAGCCGGACCGCCCTCGGACGGCCGCGACGCGACACCGTGACCAGCGACGCCGTCCGCACCGTCGGCGGCGCGCTCGCGCCGGTGCTGCTGCTGTTCGGCCTCTGGGTGATCACCTTCGGGTACATCACGCCCGGCGGAGGCTTCCAGGGCGGAGTGATCGCGTCCGGCGGCGCGCTGATGCTGTGGGCGGCCGGCGGCCACCGCCATTTCCGGCGCCTCGCACCGTCCACCCTGCTGGACGCCACCGAGGGCCTGGGCGCAGCCGCCTACGTCGCGGTGGGCTTCCTGGGCCTGACCGCGGGCGCCGCCTTCCTGGCGAACACCCTGCCCCTCGGATCCGCCGGAACCCTCGCCTCCAGCGGCACCATCGCCCCCCTGAACTGGGCCTCCGGCATCGAGGTCACCGCCGCGTTCGTCCTGATCTACCAGGAGTTCATCGAGGAGTACGCGCAGACGTGACCCACTACCCGTACGCGGTGGCCGGCGTGCTGTTCGTCGCTGGCCTGTACGGGGTCGCGACCAGCCGCAGCTACGTCCACCTCGGCGTCTGCCTGAACATCATGCAGTCGTCCACCTACCTGCTGCTGCTCGCCGTCGGCTACCGCCGCGACGCGTCCCCGCCGGTCACGCAGGGCCAGCCGGCCGGCACCCCGCTGACCGACCCGGTCGTCCAGGCCCTCACCCTCACCGACATCGTGGTCAGCGTCGTCGTCCTGGCTCTGGTCCTGTCGCTGGCCCTCCAGGCCCACCGCCACGCCAAGACGGTGGACCCGGAACAGATGCGGCCCACCCGCGGATGAACCAGCTCGTCCCCCTGGTCGTCGCGCTGCCCCTGGTCTGCGCGGCCCTGCTCGCCGCCGTGGGCCGGCACGTCCCCCGCCTGGTCCCGGACGCGGTCGCCATCGCCTGCGCCGCCGCGGTGACCGCCATGACGCTGACCCTGACCGTCCGAGCGGGCGACGGAACCATCGTCTACTGGTTCGGCGACTGGCACCCGGTACAGAACGGATTCGCTTAGGGAATCGGTTTCGTGGTCGACCCCTTGGCCGCCGCCGAGGCGACCCTGGCCGCGGTCACCGTCCTGGCCGCCCTCGTATTCTCCTGAGGCCACTTCGAGCACGTCCGCCACCTCTTCTACTCGCTCATGCTGGCCTTTCTCGCGGGCATGGTCGGCTTCGTCCTCTCCGGCGACCTGTTCAACATCTTCGTGTTCCTGGAACTGATGAGCGTCGCCGCCTACGCCCTGAGCGGCTACCACGTGACGCGTCCGGAAGTCCTCCAGGGCGCCCTCGACTTCGCGGTACTGAACACCATCGGAACACTGACGCCGCTGATGGGCATAGCCGTCCTCTACGGCCACACGGGCAACCTGAACCTGGTGGGCATGGGCACCGCCCTGGCCCGAGACCACCCGTCCGGCCTTCTCGTCCTGGCACTCACGCTGATCACCGTGGGCTTCCTGGTGAAAGCCGGAACGGCCCCCTTCCATTTCTGGCTCGCCAACGCCTACGGCGTGGCGACCGCCCCCTCGGCCGCCATCTTCACGGCGGTCATGAGCGACCTGGCCTTCGACGTCTACTCCCGCGTCCACGCCACCGTCTTCGCCCCCACAACGGGCACGGACGACGCCGTACGCAACGCCCTCCTGGCCCTGGCACTGCTCAGCGCGCTCCTCGGCGCGGTCATGTGCTTTCTGGAAGCCGACCTCAAACGCCAACTGGCCTTCATGACCGTGAGCAACGGCGGCATAGTCCTCGCCGGAATGGCGACCCTGACGGACACCGGCCTGGCCGGCTCCATCATGTACATCATCACCGCCGGGCTCCTACACGGCGCACTGACCCTTTTTCATCCTCGGGCGGGCTGGTTGATCACAGCATGATCGCGAGTTGATGGATTCCCTTTGGACGCAGAGAAGCCCCTGGTAGACGGGTTGATCACCACAACCCACACCGTCTCACC